>NZ_CP032829.1:1298000-1622500 GCF_003660165.1 Sphingomonas paeninsulae | reverse complement strand
GCTCATCCTTGGGCGATAAATCTTTGGACTTACGTCATTATCCGGTATTAGCAGTAATTTCTCACTGTTATTCCGAACCCAAGGGTAGATTCCCACGCGTTACGCACCCGTGCGCCACTAGACTGCAACCGAAGTCACAATCTCGTTCGACTTGCATGTGTTAGGCATGCCGCCAGCGTTCATTCTGAGCCAGGATCAAACTCTCAAGTTTGATGTCCAATCTCACTCCCGGGTGGAATTCCCCAGAGCAAGACGTCCATTTCAAGGATCGCTCTGCACAAATCATTTTTACGTATGGAATACATATAAAGGACTTGTGAGTAACGACTAATTTAACCAAGCAACCGACGCCTTAAAACCGTCGGACCTGGAGCCGCTGCCCACATGTCCCTTCATCTTTACCAACAATGAGAAAGAGCGCAAAATGCCGACGCCAAATCCACCCCCGTTTTACCGGGAGGACCGGGCGCCTGCTGATCTCGCTAACCGAACCAGTGAACTAACCGCTCACCGTCTCGATGCCCCTCCTCTAGAAGCCACCCGCAAAGCCGTCAACATCAATCTGCAAAGAATCCGTCATAAAACTTTCAGACGCCCCAACGCCTCCGCTGCCCTCTTGCGTAAAGGGTTATTCACCGACCTGCGCTATGGTCATTCATCGGCAGAATCAATCTGCGCTTAAACACTGTAATAATTAGGTTTCCGGCATGATCGATCCCCGCCTGACTGTGACGATGAGCGTTTTCAATGATGCTGCATACCTATCGTTGGCGATCGAAAGCATTCTCACGCAGACGTTCGAAGATTTCGAGTTTCTAATCGTCAATGACGGATCGACCGACGATTCGGGGATGATCATCGATCGATTCGCAAAACAGGATCGCCGGATTCGCGCCATTCATCAGGCGAATCACGGATTGATCTATAGTTTGAACCTCATGATCGCTCAGGCCCGCGCTCCTTTAATAGGCAGGATGGATGGCGACGACATTGCCCTCCCCACTCGATTTGACCAGCAGGTAGCTTATCTTGATGCTCATCCAGAGATTGGCGTGCTCGGAACCGGTGCGGACACGATCGACGAACGCGGTCGGCCCGGCCTTCGTCGTTTCGACAATGTTACCGATCCAGATGCCGTGGTTGCCGACCTGAAAAATGGTCCGCCCTTGTGCCATCCTTCTGTCGTGATGCGGCGCGACGTCGTCCGATCGGTCGGCGGGTATCACGCAGCCTTCCTTCACTGCGAAGATTACGACCTTTGGCTGCGGCTTTCAGAGGTCACCCGCTTGACCAGTCTGCCAGAGCGACTGATTCTTTATCGACAAAGTGCAAGCCAGGTCAGCAATCGTCACGCGCTGACGCAACAGATCGGAGCAGCCGTCGCGTGGGAAGCTCATGTCGAGCGGATCGCCAAACGGCCTGATCCCACCGACAATCTAAATGTCCTCCCGCCTATTCATGAGTTGGATGCACTGTTCCGGCGCCCCGGCACGAGCGATAACGTTCGAGAAAAAACAGCTCGCGGGATACTCTATTCACCGACCGCGATGCGCGGTGAAGGATTTGCCCTATTGCTGGAGCAAGTGAAGGGCGGCGCCAGGCCTGAGAAAATGTGGCGAACGGTCGCGCGCCTTACCACTTTCGGCGCACCTATTCGCGCGTTCAGGCTGGCATGGGCACTGCTGAGACGGCAGCGTTCGTCATCGAAAAATCAACTCGCTATATAGTCTCGCATCGCGGCGGCTTCAGTTTCGATGCGGTCGATCCGGTATTTGACCAAATCGCCGATAGACACGAAGCCTATCGTTTTGCCGTTATCGATTACCGGCAAGTGGCGCACACGCCGGCGTGTCATCAAAGACAATGCCGCCATTACCGGGTCCCCCGGAGCGACGGTCAGGGCGGGGGAGGTCATGACATCGCCAACCCGCTGATCCAAGGCGCGGCCTCCTATCCGGGCAAGCGAATAAACAACGTCGCGTTCGGAAAAAATTCCGACGACATTCCCCTTATCTATTACAGGGACCGCGCCGATCCGGCGCTCCGCGAACAGCTTTACCGCGTCGGCAACAAGAGCGTCGCTGGACACAGCAATAACCTCATCGCCCTTGGAACTCAGAATCGCGCTGATCGTCATTACCGGCTCCTCTTCGACTCTATTGGATCGCTTGCGCTTGATGATTCCACGCTTGCGGCCCAAATGAAAGCAATGACTGGTCATGACATCGACAACCCCGCCCCGGCCAACCCCGGAATCTCCTCTTTTGCGCTGGCTCGATACAAGCGCCTGATGAAGTGGATGGGGGCGGCTTCGTTCGCTACCGCTGCGATTGGGCTGCTGATTATGAAGATCGTGCTCGGCACGGTACCCATTCACATGGCAATCGCCACAACACTGGGGGTGTTTTTTACAGTCTTGCTGGCTGCAACACTGATGGGATTAGTCTTCCTAAGTTCGGGTTCCGGCCATGACGAAGATGTGCGTGATCGGTTCGACGAGGACCATCAGTGATTTCCGAACAGCCCATTCTCCGCGTTATTCCCAAACCCGGTGACATAAATTCGAATGGTCATATTTTTGGAGGCTGGGTCCTCAGTCAGATGGACTCTGCGGGCGGCATCGTCGCAGGCAGGATCGCGCAGGGACGAACGGCTACCGTCGCGATCGAGACGATGGAGTTCCTGGCACCAATCCTGCTGACCGACATCATTTCGATCTATGCAAAAGTTGAAAGGCGAGGGCGGACCTCGATCGCGATCCGGCTGGACGTCGTGGCCAGCCGGAACGGAGGAGCCGAGGAAGTCAAGGTGACCAGCGGCGTTTTCACTTTCGTCGCGCTGGACGAGAATTTCCGCCCACGCGTATTGCCTGCCTGATCGGCGTCAGCTTTCAGCGGGCGCTTCAATCGGAACCTTGCGAGGACGACCGCGACGCCGAGGCTCGACCACAACTTCACCTTCGGTCTTTGCCGCAACAACTGGTGTAGGTTCCGCGACTATCGATGGCGGGATGCTGAAGGCTGGCGGCAATACGCCGATGTCGAGGCGCGCTTCGCCATCGTCGTTATCCTGATTTCTGACGACAGGCTGAGCCCGGGGACGCCGCACGGCACGCGGTGCGGGGGTAATGGCTTCCGAGTTTGCTTCAGGACGGACGTCTGTCTGCGGTGCTAAGGACGGAGCGCGATTACCACGATCTTCGTCACCATAGTCGCGACGAACGCGGTTTTCGCGAGGACGGTTTTCACGCGGCTGCTCATCGCGCAAGTTTTCGTCGCGTGGTTGCTGCTGCGTTTCGCGCTGTGGCTGTTCGCGCGGCCGATCATCACGCTGCGTATCGCGAGTACGGTCGTCGCGTTGATATGATGACGAACGGGGACGATCTTCACGAGGCCGATCGTCGCGGGGACGATCGTCACGCGGACGGTCTTCACGGGGGCGGCTTTCCCGTGGGCGATCCTCATTGCCGCGATTGTCGCGGGCCTGTTGAGGCTGGGCCTGTTGAGGCTGGGCTTGTTGCTGCGGCTGCTGTTGGACGCGCTGTGGCTGGCGGAACGAGCCGGCGAAATCGTCGTCGTCGTCCTGGTTCTCGTTACCCTCTTCGCCTTCGAAGCCCTGTTCTTCGTTTCCGAATTCCTGACGGGCGCGTGTCGGGTTGTTTTCTTCATAGCGAGCACGGGTTTCGCTCAGCACACGAAAATAATGGTCAGCGAACTGGAGATAATATTCTGTCAGCACCCGATCGCCAGCCTGCTGCGCATCGCGGGCGAGCGTCTTGTATTTCTCGAGCAATTGCGCTGCGTTGCCGCGCGCGCGGTTGTCGATCCGGTTACCACTTTCGGGCCCGCGACCACCGCCACTGTTATTGCCACCTGGGTTGTTCTGGCGCTGGCCACCCCGACCGCGACGGCGACCGGACTGCTGACGATTATTGATCAAGTTGAATTCGTCCTTAGCAAGGGGTTTTCAAACAAATCCCGCTGTGCCCCCTTGTCCTGTCGTATCCGAACCGCCGGACGATCAGTGACTTCGCCGAACTTTTGCCGAGACAAAAGCAGGTTACTGGTGGGGGTAAGATAAGGCGCATTCGCTTTTCAGCTGGAAGATGCGTTCGTATCTTGGGGACCGCCCTAGCGACATATCGCGGAGGGGCCAAGCATTATTTGTGGGATGCGATCAGGCAACGGTCGTGCCCCGCAAGATCCTTGCGGAAAATGACGGCCATTCCGTGCGATTCTAGCAGTTCGGTGACCGCCAGCCGCTGGGTCGAGCCGATCTCTATGCAGGCGATTCCGCTGGGGGAAAGCAGGTTTTTCAGCTGCGGCGCGATGATGCGGTAGTCGGATAATCCATGGGGTCCAGCGTAGAGGGCAGAGGGGGGTTCGTAGTCGGAAACCTGAGGATCGAGGGTCGCGGAGGATTCGATATAGGGGGGGTTGCAGAGAATCAGAGTGAAGGTTTGTGCTACCCCATTTGCCCAGTTGTTTTGTTGGAATTCTGCTCTTGAAGAGAGCCCTAGATTTTCGGCGTTTTCTCTTGCGATCGCCAGAGCTTCAGCTGACGCATCAACGCCTAAGCCACTGGAGTTGGGCCATTCCGCCAGTGCCGCCAGCAACAGCGCGCCGGAGCCTGTGCCCAAGTCCAGTATGCGTGTTGGACCCTGTGCACCGAAGTGCGCGAGGGCTGCTTCGATGAGTGTTTCGCTATCGGGTCGCGGGATGAGGACGGCGGGGGTTACACGAAGAGAAATCGACCAAAAATCGCGGGTTTCGAGGATGTAGGCGATCGGTTCATGGGCCAGCCGACGGTTCAACAATGTAACGAAAGTGGACGGTATGGGACGCTTTTCGCCCAGAATCAGCGCATCGCGGGTGATTCCGAGCGCTTTAGCGAGCAAAAGTTCGGCATCGAGACGGGGCGTATCGGAGACTTTTTTCAGGGCTTCTGTCGCCTGAAACAGATCAATCACCCAGCGCGCCCAGCCTTGCGGCTTCGTCCTCGGCGATCAGCGCGCCCAGCAATTCGTCCATCGCGCCCTCAAGGATTTCGGGCAGACGATGCAAGGTCAGGTTGATCCGATGATCAGTCACGCGCCCCTGCGGAAAGTTATAGGTGCGGATGCGTTCGGAACGGTCACCGGAACCGACCATTGCCTTGCGCGCGCCCGATCGTTCGTCGTCCAGCCGTGAGCGTTCGAGTTCGTACAGCCGCGTCCGCAGCACCTTCAACGCCTTGGCCTTGTTCTTGTGCTGCGACTTTTCATCCTGCTGAATAACGATCAGGCCCGTCGGCAAATGGACGATGCGGACGGCACTGTCGGTGGTGTTGACCGACTGGCCGCCGGGACCGGACGAGCGATAGACGTCGATCCGCAGATCGTTGTCGTTGATCTGGACATCGACTTCCTCTGCTTCGGGAAGGACGGCGACGGTTGCGGCGGAGGTGTGGATGCGGCCACCCGATTCGGTGACGGGCACGCGCTGGACACGGTGGACGCCGCTTTCGAATTTCAGGCGCGCGAACACCCCTGTCCCGTTCAGCGACGCGACGACCTCCTTGTACCCGCCCATGTCGGCGGGGCTGGCAGAGATGATCTCGACCTTCCAGCCACGTTCCTCGGCGTAGCGTGAGTACATGCGGAACAAGTCGCCAGCGAACAAAGCGGCTTCGTCGCCGCCGGTTCCGGCGCGGATTTCCAGCATGGCAGCGCGTTCATCGGCGGCGTCGCGGGGGAGCAGTTTCAGTGCCAGCGAACGTTCTGCTTCGGGAAGCTGAGCGAGGATCGTCTGAAGTTCGTCGGCGGCCATTTCGCGGATTTCAGGGTCGCTGTCGGTTGCCATTGCCCCAAGCGTTTCGCGTTCGGCGCGCAGGCGGCGAAGTTCGCGGGCGGCTTCGGCTACGGGTTCGACTTCGGCATATTCTTTTGAGAGCGCGACGAAGCGTTCGGCGGGGACTTCACCGCTGGAGAGCTGGGCCTGGAGCTCGTCCTTGCGGGCTTCGATGGCAGCGATGCGGGCATCGGAGATGGAGATCAACGCCAGCCACCGATCACGAGTTCGCCTTCAGCTTTTCCGTCTTCCACGGCAAAGCGCTCAAAAATTGCCCGTGTCCGCGCAACCATTCCATTTGAAGGAGACTGCAATTCCATCACCATAATGTGCAGTCGATTTTTAACCGTATCCTCGTGGAAAAAGAGGATTGCCTTGGCTCCTCGTCGCCGCGCGCGATCAATTCTGCGATCCCGCTTACCGCTTAAAGAAAGATCCGCAGCGACACCCCAGCGACGAAGAAAATTGGTGATACGCCAGCCCGAAGCGGTGCTGTCTTCCAATGAAATCTTGAAATCAGCCCCGACAGAATCCAACGGAATCAGCACATATTCGGGAGCGGTTGGCTCTGGGGCATCAATCAGCATTCCCAGCCGCTCGATCCCCGCAGCCCAACCGACCGCAGGCGTATGCGCACCACCAAGTGTTTCGATCAGCCCATCATAACGGCCACCACCAAGGACAGTCCCTTGTGCGCCAAGCCGATCGGTGACGAATTCGAACGCGGTGTGACGGTAGTAATCCAGCCCGCGCACCAGATGCGGCGCAAGTTCGTAGTCGACGCCTGCTGCTTCCAGCCCCGAGCAAACCTTTGCGAAGAAATCTTCGGCTTCCGCGCTCAACACCATCTTTGGCGCGGTGTCGGCGGCTGTCCGGTCGCGGGGGTCTTTGCTGTCGAGGATGCGCAATGGGTTCTTGGACAACCGCGCTACGCTGTCTTCGGACAGGTCGGCACGGTGGCTTTCGAAATGTTCGATCAGGGCTGCGCGCCAGTTGTCGCGGCTGGTCGCATCGCCAAGGGTATTCAGCTTTAGCGTTACGCCTTCGCTGACGCCGAGTTCGCGGAGGAGTTGGTCGGCGAAGCACAGAAGTTCGACGTCTGCTGCCGGTTCGGCTGCTCCGATGACTTCGGCGTCCAACTGGTGGAACTGGCGGAACCGGCCCTTTTGCGGACGTTCGTAGCGGAATAGCGGGCCGTGGGTGGCGACTTTCAGGGGCGCGTATTGCTGCCATCCCTCGGTCAGATAGGCGCGGGCGATGCCGGCGGTAAATTCGGGGCGCAGAGTCAGCGAATCGCCGCCGCGATCCTCGAAGCTATACATTTCCTTCGACACGACATCGGTGGTTTCACCGAGGCTTCGCGCGAAGACAGCGGTGCTTTCGAATACCGGCACCTCGATCCGTCCGAAGCCGTAGAGGCGGCGAACCCTGTCGAAGGTGCTGACGACGTGGTGGAAGCGGTCGGCTTCTTCGCCGATCATGCTCTGCGTGCCACGGATTGCTTTGGGGGTTTCGATGCGGGCCATTGGTGGGCGCGGCCTTAATCGGAAGGGGGGCTTCGTGGCAAGGATTGGGGTTTGAAGGGCATTCCGCTTCCCTGAGCTTGTCGAAGGGCTGTCCTGCTTTTTCCAGGGTTCAGGAAGAAGGGCAGCCCTTCGACAAGCTCAGGGATACGGGGATTTTGTTTTCTCATTCTCTCTCCATCTCCTGTCCCTTCCGCTGCCCCACCCCTTTCCGTTCCCCCTTCCTCTCACCTCTTCGACAGGTTCGGGAACGCACATGCGCTGAGCACGCCAACACCGGGATACATTCCGTTTCCGATCCGTTACCATCGCGACATGACCAAAGCCCGCCAGACGCTCGGCCAGCGTATCGCCCCTGCCCGTTTCATTGCGTTTCTGGTGATTTTCGCCGTGGCGTTCGGGGCGATGCTGGGGCCGCTTGGCTGGACGCGAGCCTTGATGACCGGGTTCGACATTGCCGGTATCTTCTTCATGATCTCACTGATCCCGGTGCTGACCACACATGGCACGGACGCGATGAAACGATATGCAGAGGAGAACGACGCCAACCGTGTGGTTCTGCTGGTCATTACCAGTGTCGTGATGCTCGCAATTCTGACTGCTGTTTTCAGTGAGCTTGGGGTCAAGGGTGGCGGGGGGTCGCCGAAAGCGCTGATCGTCGGGACGCTGGCAGTGGCGTGGATATATTCAAACACGGTTTACGCGCTGCATTACGCTCATCTCTATTATGTGGATGGCGCGAAAGGCGGGCTGAATTTTTCGGGCAAGGATGATGATGGACCCGATGCAGGCCCCGAATATAGCGACTTCATCTATTTCTCATACACGCTGGGGATGACGTTTCAGACGTCGGACACCGGCGTTACGTCGCGTCATATGCGCAAGATCGTGACCGCGCACAGTCTGGCGGCGTTCGTATTCAACATCGGCGTGCTGGCATTTTCGATCAATGTGCTGGGCGGCGGATAAGAGTTGAGGATTAAAGAAGGCTAGCTCTTCGACAAGCTCAGGAAAGCGGGGTTTGTTGGTTGCCGGGTTCACTTTTTGCGGTTTAGAATAAACATATCGTCACGCTTTTCGAAAGTTGCGCCGTTATGAACACCCGTGCATTTGTCCTTGGCCTGCTTATTTCGGTCGCCACCCCTGCCTTTGCTGCGAACCCCGCCTTTGCTGCGAACAGCGCGCCGCAGCTGGCACCGTTCGTCGATACTATCCCCGCCCCCGTCGATCAGCCGTATCCGGGCGTGATCCGGTTAAAGGTCGATGCGACCGATCTGGATCGGGCGATCATGCGGGTCGAGGAAACGATCCCGGTCGCGGGCGCAGGGCCACTGGTCCTGATGATGCCCAAATGGCTGCCGGGCAATCACAGCCCGCGTGGCCCGATCGACAAGCTGGCCGGGTTGGTCATCAAGGCGGGCGACAAAACGCTGACCTGGTTGCGCGATCCGGTCGATGTGTTCGCATTTCATGTCGATGTGCCAGCGGGCGTAAAGGCGCTCGACGTCAGCTTTCAATTCCTGTCGCCGAACGCGGAGGATCAGGGGCGGATCGTCATGACGCAGGAAATGCTGAACATTCAGTGGGAGGCGGTTTCGCTATACCCCGCTGGGTATTTCACGCGCCAGATTCAGATCAGCCCGACGGTAACATATCCCAGGGGGTTCACGCCCGCGACCGCGCTGCGCAAGAGCGGCGGTTCGGGTGACACGGTTACATATCAGACGACCAATTATGAAGTGCTGGTCGATTCGCCGGTCTATGCAGGTAAATATTTCCGCGCCGACGATCTGGGTCAGGGCGTCACGTTAAACACCATCGCGGACGATCCGAAATATCTGGCGGCGACGCCTGCGCAGATTCAGTTGCATCGCAATCTGGTGACGCAAGCGGTCAAGCTGTTCGGGGCGCGGCATTTCGATCATTATGATTTCCTGTTCTCGCTGTCCGACCGGCTGGGCGACAATGGGCTGGAACATCATCGGTCGTCGGAGAATGGCGTCGATCCGACCTATTTCACCGAGTGGAACGAGAGTTTGCTCGACCATAATCTGTTGCCGCATGAATTCACGCACAGTTGGAACGGCAAGTTCCGGCGCGGGGCAGATTTGTGGACGCCCGATTTCCGCACGCCGATGCGCGACAGCCTGTTGTGGGTTTACGAAGGACAGACGCAGTTCTGGGGCTATGTTCTGGAAGCGCGGTCGGGGCTGGCATCGAAACAGGATACGCTCGACGCGCTGGCAAGCATCGCGGCTGGGCTGGATGTGCGCAAGGCGCGCGAGTGGCGCAGTCTGGACGATACGACCAACGATCCGGTCATTTCGCAGCGACGGCCAAAGGGCTGGGTGAGCTGGCAGCGGAGCGAGGATTATTACAACGAAGGGCTGCTGATCTGGGTCGAGGCCGATGCGATCATCCGGCAGGGAACCAGGGGTGCAAAGGGGCTGGACGATTTCGCCAAAGCATTCTTTGGCATCAACGACGGCGATTATGGCGAAGTAACCTATACGATCGACGATGTTGCAAAGACGCTGAACGGGGTGATGCCCTATGACTGGGCGGGGTTCCTGAAGGAGCGGCTGACCGGCAAGGCGGAGCACGCGCCGCTCGGCGGGTTCGAACGCAGCGGGTATAAGCTGACCTACACCGACACGCCGACGAACTTCACCAAAACCGGGATGAAGGCGAACAAGTATCTCGACCTGTCCTATTCGCTGGGGTTGAACGTCGGCAAGGAAGCCCGGATCAACGCAGTGATCTGGGACGGGCCAGCGTATAAAGCAGGGCTGACCGTGGGGCAGACGATCGTTGCGGTGAACGGAGTCGCCTATACCGACGACGCGATGAAGGCGGCGGTTACTGCGGCAAAAGGAGGCTCTGCGCCGGTCCGGCTGACAGTGAAAGCAGGTGCGCGAGTCCGTGACGTGGCAGTTTTGTGGAACGAGGGACTTCGTTATCCACGGTTTGTGAAAACGGGGACTGGTGAGACGCCGCTCGACAAGCTACTCGCCCCCAAATGAACATCGAAATGATTCCCGTAGGGGACAGCCCGCCGCATTCGCTGAACTGCATCATCGAGGTGCCGGTCGGTGGTGAGCCCGTGAAGTACGAGTTCGACAAAAAGTCGGGCGCGTTGTTCGTGGATCGCATTCTGCATACGCCGATGCGCTATCCCGCGAACTATGGGTTTATCCCGCACACACTGTCGCCCGATGGCGATCCGCTGGATGCGCTGGTCGTGGCGCGATCGCCGTTCATCCCCGGATGCGTCGTGCGCGTGCGGCCGATTGCGGTGCTGATGCTGGAAGACGAAGCCGGCGGCGATGAGAAGTTGCTGACCGTGCCGGTCGACGCGACGTTCCCTTATTATACCAAGGTCAGCGAGAGCGAAGATCTGCCCGAAATCATCATGCAGCAGATCGAGCATTTCTTTACCCACTATAAGGATCTGGAGCCAAAGAAGTGGGTCCGCGTCGGCAAGTGGGAAAATGCAGCTTACGCCCAGAAGATCGTTCTGGAAGCGATCGAACGTTACAAGGGGGCTGGCTCAGCCAGCTAATTCAGTCAGCGCTGGACCATCGACACGGTTGATGGTCCAGCCGTCCATCGCGGTCGCGCCGATCGATTTGTAGAAACGGATCGCGGGTTCGTTCCAGTCGAGTACCGCCCATTCCAGCCGCGCACAGCCCCGTTCGATAGCGATTTGCGCGAAAGCGGAAAGCAGGGCTTTGCCGGCGCCGGAACCACGCGCGGCGGGGTCCACGAACAAATCCTCCAAATAGATGCCGGGGCGACCCTCGAACGTCGAGAAATTGTGGAAGAACAGCGCGAAGCCGATGGGCGCGGCGTCGAGTTCAGCGATCAGGACTTCGGCCATCGGACGCGGGCCGAACAAATGATTGCCGAAACTGGCGCGGTCGAGGCGGACTGCATCGGCCAGTTTTTCATAGTCGGCGAGCGCGCGGATGAACGCGATGATGGTATCGAGGTCACCGGGGACTGCGGGGCGGATGGTGATGGTCATGCGGCGATCCTTGCAACACGCCACGCGACGACGCGCGGCCATAAAATACCGATGGCGAGGCCAGCCATGACGAAGGCGGCAGCGCTGAGCTTCCATGCGGGCAGCGATTCACCCAGCCACCACGCCGATGCCGCCATGCCGAACACCGGGACGAGCAACGACATCGGCGCAACCGTGCTGGCCGGGTAGCGCGCGAGCAACCAGCCCCATGCCGCGTAACCGAACATCGTGTTGCCCACCGCCTGCCACACGACCGCGCCCCAGGTGTAGGCATCGGCGCTGGCGATGCCGTGCATGATCGCGGTCGGTCCCTCTACAATGAAGGCGAGCGCGAACAATGGAACGATCGCAAACAGGCTGGACCAGATGACATAGCCCAACATATCGACTGGTCCCGCCGCCTTTGCGACCATGTTCGCGCCAGCCCAGTTGAGCGCGCCGAAAACGACCAGAGCAAGGCCGAGCGGTGTCGCGCTACCATCGGTGTGGACGAGGATGATACCGATACCGACGATTGCCAGCAGCAATGCGCCAATTTGTGCCGGGCGTATGCGTTCACCAGTCAAGCGCATGGCGAGCCCGATCGTGAAAAATACCTGCACCTGGATTACGAGCGAAGCGAGGCCGGGCGTGATGTCGTTGCGCATTGCAATGAACAGGACACCGAACTGCCCAACACCGAGCAACACACCATAAGCGGCGAGATTGGCCCATGAAACAGCAGGCCTGCGGATGAAAAGCGCAGCGGGCACGAACACGCAGAGGAAACGGAGCGCCGCCAGCAACAGCGGCGGCAGATGTGCCAGCGCGAGTTTTATCACAACGAAGTTGCTGCCCCAGACCGCCATCACCGCGATCGCCAGAAGAACATGGCGGGGCGGCAAAGCGACAGTCCGGGGCGCGCCAATCATATTGCTGCTTCCAGTTTGGAGATATCGGGCCGGCCGCCGCGCGCGGCGATGACGCAGCCTGCGACGATGAACGATGCGCCGATGATGGTGGTGCCGGTGACAGGCTCTGCGTAAAAAATCGCGCCCATGATCGATGCCCAGATGAACGCGGTGTATTCGACCGGGACCAGCACCTGCGCTTCCGCCCGCGCATAGGCCCATGACAGAAGGAGCAGCGAGCAGAACGCCAGCGCAGCCGACAGCGCGAGCATCGGCACATGGTGCGCATCGGGGATGATGGCGAAGAACGGCGCGGCGAGCAGGAGGAAACCGCCCATCGTCAGGTTCTGGAAAAACGCGACTTCGGTAGGGCTGGCGAGAAGGGCCTGCTGACGCATGAGAATGATGTTCCATGCGTAAAAGATCGCCGACAGCAGGATTGCCGCGACACCAAACAGATTGCGGTCACCCGTCGCAGCGATCCGCGCAGCGAGCAGGACGGCGACCCCGAGTATCCCGAGAACCGACGCGATAACGCTGTGCCTGCCGACCTTTTCACCGAGCAGGACGACCGCCAGATAAAGCGCGATCAGCGGCGCGATGAATGACAGCGCAATGCCTTCTGCCAGCGGCACGCGCGCGATGCCGTAGAAAAACGACACCGCCATGATTGCAGTGACCGCGCCGCGCAGCAGGTGGACCCGCAAGCCCGAGCGGCTGGGCCAGCCGCCATGCCTGAACAGATAGGGGCCGACACTGATCAACACGCCGATGCCAGCGCGCCACAGCATCGCGTTGTACGCACCAAGCGAGATCGAGAGCCCCTTCATCGCGGCATCCATGCCCGAAAACAGCGCAATGCCGAGGCACGCGACTGCAAATGGAATGGTGTTCGAAGGACGGCTCGATTGCATTGGAAGCCCGTAGCCCGACGCCAGCCGAACGTCACGCGGCAAGCTGTCCTGGCCGACGCCGATCTTTAAGCCGCGACCAATGCCTCAGCAGCCTCGATCGAAGCAGCCTTTGCCTCGACCAGCTTCACAATATGTTCGATCATATCGGCGTCCTGAATCGTGTGATCGGTGACGCCCGACAGATAGACCATGTGCTTACCAGCGCCGCCGCCTGTCAGACCGATGTCGGTTTCGCGCGCTTCGCCGGGGCCATTCACGACGCAACCGAGGATCGAGAGCGAAAGCGGCGTGCGGATGTGCTGAAGCCGTTCTTCGAGCGCCTGCACAGTGCGGATCACGTCGAAGCCCTGACGCGCGCACGATGGGCAGGACACGACGCGGACGCCGCGATTGCGGATGCCAAGCGCCTTCAGAATTTCAAAGCCGACGCGGACTTCTTCTTCGGGTTCGGCGCTCAAGGACACGCGGATGGTGTCGCCGATGCCGTACCAAAGCAGACTGCCCATGCCGATCGAGGATTTGACCGTACCGCCGATCAGTCCACCCGCTTCGGTGATACCGAGGTGAAGAGGACAATCGACCGCTTCGGCAAGTTGCTGATACGCGGCAACGGCAAGGAACAGATCGGATGCCTTTACCGCGACCTTATAGTTGCGGAAGTCGTGATCCTCGAGCAGCTTGATATGATCGAGCGCGCTTTCGACGAGTGCCTCGGGACAAGGCTCACCGTATTTTTCGAGCAGATCTTTTTCGAGGCTGCCCGCGTTCACACCGATGCGGATTGCGCAGCCATTGGCCTTTGCCGCGTTGACGACTTCACGGACACGTTCCGCCGAACCGATATTGCCGGGGTTGATGCGCAGACAGGCCGCGCCCGCGTCGGCAGCTTCGAGTGCGCGTTTATAGTGGAAGTGGATGTCGGCAACGATCGGCACGCGCGATGCGCGAACAATCTGTTTCAGCGCAGTCGTGCTTTCGACATCGGGGCAAGACACGCGGATGATATCGACCCCCGCGTCTTCGCAACGGCGAATCTGGTCGATCGTCGCCTTTGCATCGCTGGTGGGTGTGTTCGTCATCGTCTGGACCGTGACGGGCGCATCGCCGCCAACGGGGACGTTGCCGATCATGATCTGGCGAGACTGGCGGCGTGTGATGTCACGCCATGGACGCAGAGAGGACATGGGGGTTCCTATACGCGGGAGTTAGGGCGGGGGCAATTCGGGTCAGTTCCGATTGGCGATCCATTCTGCTGCCAGTTTTCCAGCCTGAGCGATGACGGCTTCCTGAACGGACACAGCGTCGCCTCCCCGAACAGGTGCTTCGTAAAAGACAGATACGACAAAGGGTGTGACAGTTTCGCGACGCCAGACGATGGCGACATCATTATATTTGCTGGCGATAAAAGTCGGGCCGGGTTTTTGGCCGGTCATCGTACCGGTCTTGTCACCTGCACGCCAATCGGAGGGCAACCCCGCCCGGATACGATGCGTCCCCGTTTTGGTGGCAATCGTCCACGCGATCAACCGGTCGCGACTGGCGGGTTTCAGCAATGATCCCGTGAAAATACCGCTGAGCAAGACGGCCATTGCGGCAGGCGTTGTCGTATCGCGAATGTCGGTGCCGTGGCTGTAATTGAGTTCGGGTTCATAGTGGTCGAGGCGACTGGTCGGATCACCGGCCTCCCGGAAAAAAGCCGTCAGTGCCGCTGGGCCACCGATATGTTTGAGCAGCAGATTTGCGGCTCCATTATCGCTGACGCTCTGCGCTGCTTCGGCCAGATCGACGATGGACATACTTCCCCTGGCAAGATTGGCGCGCGTAACCGGGGAGTTGCCGGGGAGATCGGATGCAGCAAACGAGAGTTTCCGGTTCAGGTCGATTGCCCCCGCATCTGCCGCCGCAAAGACAGCGGCGACGAGCGGAAGTTTGAATGTCGAACACATCGTAAAGCGTTCGGCGGCGCGATGGCCGGTGATCGAACCGGTGCGGGTATCGAAAACCGAAACGCCGAGTCGTCCGCCCGATGCCTTTTCAAGCGCGGCAAATTGCGGGGGAAAGCGGTCGGTCGCAGCAGCGGCGCGACTGGCAAGCAGCGGCAGACCGGCGCTGGCGACAAGGAGTTGACGCCGGTTGAACTGGATCGGTTTCACAATACAGCCTCTGTCTGGTGAATGCGGACGGCGAATATGCCCCGCCGGATGGCCGCCGTCAAAATGGCCGGAAATTTCATGAGTCGGCTCCCGTTGAGGCAGGTTTACAATAGTTGGATTGCCTGTGCGACGTTATGGACGGGTGAGTTTTACGCAAGGATAGTGCGACGATGACCGGATGGACGCTAGTGATTCACGGTGGGTCCGGGTCGATGACACGCGGGGTGCTTTCAACGGCCGATGACAATGCCGGGCGCGCAGGACTGGCTGCGGCTCTGGATGCCGGAGGTGATATTCTGCGCGGTGGCGGGTCGGCGCTCGATGCGGTCGAGGCCGCGGTTCGAGTGATGGAGGACGACCCGGTGTTCAACGCCGGGCGCGGGTCAGTGTTTACCGCCGAGGGCCGGATCGAGTGCGATGCTGCGATCATGGACGGATCGGGTCGCACGGCTGGCGCGGTAGCGGGGGTTCGGACGACACGGCATCCGGTTTCGCTGGCGCGTGAGGTGATGACGAACAGCGCCCATGTGTTTCTGGCGGGCGCGGGAGCCGACAGTTTTGCCCGTGCGCACGGCGTGGAGGCCGCCGAACCGGCGTGGTTCGAGACGGTCGAACGGCGGCGACAACTGGATGAGATTTTGGCGAACCCCGATGCCCCGTTCGATTCCGGCATGAAATATGGAACGGTCGGCGCAGTGGCTGTCGATAGCGCGGGCCATGTCGCGGCGGCGACGTCGACCGGGGGACTGACCGGCAAACGCTGGGGCCGCGTCGGAGATTCGCCACTGATCGGGGCGGGAACCTATGCCGACGACCGGGCTGCGGCGGTTTCGTGCACGGGGGCGGGTGAGTTTTTCATTCGGCTGGGTGTGGCGCACGAAATTTGCGCGCGGATTAGGCTGACGGGATTGAGCGTTGACGATGCCGCGCGAGAGATGATCGCGGAACTGGGCGTGATGGGCGGCAAAGGCGGCCTGATCGCCGTTGGCCCGGACGGTGTCGGAACATGGAATTTCAACACGCCGGGCATGTACCGGGGCCGGGTCTCTTCACACAGACAAGCCGAGGTTGCGATTTATGGCGATGAATAAATGGCCGGTTCGCGGGCTGGCGTTGGTTGCCATGCTATCGGCCAGTCCGGCGTTCGCGTGGTGGGAATATGGGCATGAAACGGTAGCGAAAATCGCGCTGACGCAGGCGACGCCCAAAACACGCGACGCGATCCGCCGGCTGATCGCGCATTCGGCCGAACTGGCGACGCCGACCTGTCCGATCCGCAACATTGCGGAGGCCAGCGTCTGGGCAGACTGCATCAAGCCGCTGAAGGGGTCGGATGGCAAAAGCCGGTTCGGCTATGCGTATAGCTGGCATTTTCAAGACGTGGACGTGTGTAAGCCGTTCGATGTGGCGACGCCGTGCGCCGATGGGAATTGCGTGTCGGCGCAGATTACGCGGCAGGCAGCGTTGCTGGCCGACCGGCGGTTGAGCGCGAAAGAACGGTTGATCGCGCTGGCGTTTCTCGTCCATTTCGTTGGCGATTTGCACCAGCCATTGCACGCGGGCGAGCATGAGGATCAGGGCGGGAACAAGGTCGCGGCAACTTACGGAATTGTGTCGAGCAAGCGGACCAACCTGCATTCGATCTGGGACGGGTATCTGGCCGAGCGGGCGATTTCTTCGCCGCCCGCCGGCCCCAACGGGATATTGGCTGGCGTTTCACAGGCGCAGCGCCGGACGATTGCGGGGGGTACAGTGATCGACTGGAGCCGCGAGAGCTGGGCTGTGTCGCGGGATTCGGCTTATGCGGTGGCGCTGGGCGATCCGTGTGTGACGGGAATTACCGGGCATCTGGACGATGCGCAGATTGCGGCATTGGTCCCGGTGGTGCGGTTGCAGGTTTTACGCGGCGGGCTGCGGCTGGGGCGGATGTTGAACCGGGCGCTGGGTTAGCGGGGTTTGTTCTTTGAAACGAATGGCTCCCTCATATCAACGAGGGAGCCATCCCGAATTATTGAACCGTAACGCTGACAGCGCGACGGTTTTTGGCATAAGCGGCTTCGTCCGATCCGATCGCGTCGGGGCGTTCCTTGCCATAGCTGATCGTGGTGATGCGGCCTGCCGATACGCCAAGCGCGACAAGTGCGTTCTTGGCGGCATTGGCGCGACGATCACCCAAAGCGAGGTTGTATTCGCGCGTTCCCCGCTCATCGGCATGACCTTCGACGGTCACACGGACGTTCGGATATCGGGCGAACCATGCGGCCTGCGACTGGAGAGTCGATTGTCCGGGCTGATCGACTTCGGAGGAGTCGGTGGCAAAGAACACGCGGTCAGCTGCGACGCTGGCAACGAAATCTGCCTGGCTGCCGGGAGCGGCACCGGGATTCATCGGCGGCGGTGCCTGTTGCGCGCTGTTATCGACCGGCGGTGGCGGCAATTCCTTCGGTGGCTTTTTCGCACATGCGCCGATGGCGAGCAGCGATGCTGCCAGCAGCAGCTTGGTTCCGAATGCCTTCATGTTCGTTCTCCTTCAGTCTAAACTCGTTCAAGGCAGCAATGGGCCCCAGGTGGGGTCGGAGCCGTCAACGGGCGTAGGCAGTTTGCGCTCATTCACGCCGGTCAGGTCAACCTGAAAAAGGTTCGACTTGCCGCCGCGACCTTGCGTAGTGCGAAAAAACTGAATGACACGCCCGTTTGGCGACCACGTAGGCGCTTCATCCTGCCAGCTATTGGTCAACAACCGTTCGCCAGTTCCAGAGGGTGTCATAACACCGATTCGGAAATTACCCGCGATCTTTGTGAACGCGATCAAGTCACCACGCGGGCTCCATTCGGGAGTGGCATAACGGCCGCTCCCAAAGCTGATGCGCTGCTGGTTCGAACCGTCGGCATCCATGACGTAAAGTTGCTGGGTTCCCGAACGATCGCTTTCAAAAACGATCCGCTTGCCGTCGGGCGAAAAGCTGCCGCCGACATCGATGCCGGGCGAAGTCGTCAGGCGGCGTGGCGTGCCTCCAGCAGCGGGGATGCTGTAGATATCGGTGTTGTTGGCGACCGACATCGAATAGAGAATCGTGCGGCCATCGGGCGACCAGCGTGGGGCAAAAGTGGTGGTTGCGCTTTCGGTGACGAGGCGCTGTTTACCGGTGCCGAGGTCGTAGATGTAGATGCGCGGGCTTTTGCCGGCATAGCTCAGATAGACGATCGATTTGTAATCGGGCGAAAAGCGCGGAGTCAGGACGATGTTCTGGCCGTTGGTCAGAAAGCGGTGGTTCGCACCGTCCGAATCCATGATCGCGAGCCGTTTGACGCGGTGATCCTTCGGACCGGTTTCGGCAATATAGGCAACGCGGCTGTCGAAGAACGGGCTTTCACCGGACAGGCGGGCGTAGATGGCGTCGGCACATTTGTGAGCCGCTCGCCGCCAGTCGCGCGGAGCGACGACATAACCTGCGCGGGTCAATTCGGTCTTCAATGCGACATCATAGAGGTAGCAGCCGACGGTCAGGTCGCCGCCGGGGTTGGCGCGGACGAAGCCCTGAACCAGAGCGGCCGCTCCGGTGCCGGGCCAATATGAGTAATCGGGGGCAGTGACTTCGGGAAACCCGATCGCGCGGACGCCGCCGGGGCCCATCGGTTTGAACAACCCGGAATTGCGGAGGTCGGTCGCAACGACTTCGGCGACTTGTTTGCCAAGCGCGTCGGTCGGCCCAGCTTCGGTCGAAGCGACGGCGGGGGTCGGCATGGGCGGCACGGCGATGACGACGTCGTTCGAGGCTTCGTCGGTCACATCGACCTTGATCTGTGCGTTGGCGACCGATGCGATCAAGGCCAGCGCGGCAATACCGAGGCGTAAGGGAAGCTTTATCATTGGGACAACTTTCTGTCGAAGCTGACGGGTTCCAGCAGTTTCCATGAATCGTAGAATTCAGCGGGGAGCGAGAATGGTGCGGCGAGTTTCACGGCTTTGATCGCAGCTTCCTGATGCAGACGGACCTGCCCGCGGTTGCTGTCTGTTACACCCGTCGTCCCGATTGCGCGAACCGCGACGACGCTGCCGTCACGCGCCAGACTGATGCTGAGCTGCGTGCGGAGGAGTTCGGCATCGGCGCCGGTGGGTGAATGCCAGAATGGTTTGAGCTGGCGGAGAACTTCGCGGCCGAGCGAGGCTTCGACGGCGGGACCGGCCGCGGCGCGGGGCGTCGTGCTGGCGCTTTTGTTCGGTTGCGCACTCGATACGCCGGGAGTGTCGGTCAGCCCGGCGATCAGACTGCGGCTAAGACCGGGGCGACGACGGGGGCGAGCATCGGCGGTGGTGGGCGGCGTTTTCGCGGCAGCGGGTTTCGCCGGTGTCGGCTTAGCGATGCTTGGTTTGACCACGGGTTTTGGAGGCGCGGGCTTAACCGGGGCCGGTTTTGCGACGGGTTTCGGCGGCGCGACCGGCTGCGGAGTCGGGGCCGGCCGGGTCGGGGTCGGTGGGGTCGGAGCAGGCTTTGGGGCAGGCTCAGGCGTTGGTTGCGGCTCGGGCGCTGCCTCCTCCGGAGTGCCGACATCGGGAGTTTCACGAGCGGCCGGCGGCGTTGGCGACGGGTTTGGCACAGTGTCAGTCAGGCCAACCTTGTCGACGATCTGAATGTCCATCGCCTGAGTTTTCGGCACGATCGGTTTGGTCGCGGCAAACAGGCCAAGCGACAGCACCGCGAACAAGACGATATGACCGGCAAGCGAAATGCCGACGCCGGTCCGTTCAGTGCGATCCATCAACCGGCTCCGCAGACGCAAGCGGAGAGAAGGGCGTGAATCACGGCGCGTCCTTCGACACGGTCACCAATGCAACGCGATTCAATCCGGCGCGGTTCAATTCACCCATGACGCGCATGACGCGGCCATACCCGAGCGCTTCGTCGGCACGCAGGAAAATCTGGGGCGGCTTGTCGGCATCACGCGCGGCAATTCGTGTCAACGTATCGGGCAAATCGGTGCTGCTGACTTCGGCATCGTTCACGAACAGCCGACCATCGGCATCGAGCGATATCGCGACGGGCTTCTGATCCTGATCGAGCGCCTTTGCCCGCGCATCGGGCAGGTTCACCGGCACGCCCGCAACCAGCAATGGCGCGGTAACCATGAAAATGATGAGCAGCACCAGCATCACGTCGACCATTGGCGTGACGTTGATTTCAGCCATCGGCGCGCGGCGGCCACGGGTACGGGAGGACGGCGGCAAGATCATTGCCCTCCTCCTATTGAGAAGGGCAGTTTTTCGTTTGTGATATCCATCACGCAGCCTGATCCAGTTCGCGGCTGAGCGTTGCATGGAAGCTGTCGGCAAAACGACCGAGACGCGCTTCGAGGCGGTTCAGGCGATGACTGAAACGGTTATACGCAATGACCGCAGGGATAGCTGCGAACAGGCCCAGTGCGGTCGCAAACAGGGCCTCGGCAATACCGGGGGCCACGACGGCGAGCGAGGTGTTCTGCGCCGCCGCAATGCCCGCAAAGCTGCGCATGATGCCCCATACCGTGCCGAACAGGCCAACGAATGGTGCGACCGAGCCGACCGTTGCCAGCACGTTCAGCCGATCAGCGAGCTTGTCGATTTCATTAGCGACAGCCGATCCAAGCGCGTTGGATAAGCGAGCGCGGGTTCCCTCGCGGTCGATCGGCTTGGACCGGATCGACGCGCGCCATTCGGCAAAGCCAGCCTGAAAAACCTGTGCGCTGGGGAACGGGGATGCCTGATGGCTGCGTGCAAATGCCTCGATATCGTCGGCTTTGGCAAAGTCGCGCTCGAAGCGTTCGGACTCCTTTGCCGTGCGGCCAAGCTTTAGCCATTGCGAAACGATGATGCTCCACGTCCAGATACTGGCGGCGATAAGCAGCAGCATTACCGCCTTCACGACAATATCGGCCTGAAGGAACATCGCGACCGGGGACAGGGACACGGCATCGGTGGCTAGTGCAACGGAAGGCATTAGTTCTCCTGATTCAAACGCGCGAAGGCAACGACCCATTCCTTTGGCTGACGGCGTGGTTTGCCATCGAGCGTCAGGAAAGCGGCGGTAACTTCGGCTTCGGTAAGTATTTCGTCAGCGCGCATGACTGTCTGATGAATTGTTGCGGTCGCAGCACCGACATCGACCACATGGCTGACAACGGTCAGGTCTTCATCAAGGCGTGCGGGGCGGCGATAACGGATCGCAAGCGCGGAGACGGCATAAACCCCCTCTCCCGCATCGAACGCCGCACGTTGTTCGATACCGAGCGCACGCAGCATGTCTGAACGGGCGCGTTCCATGTAACGCAGATAATTCGCGTGATAGACGACACCGGACAGATCCGTGTCCTCAAAATACACGCGCACCGGGAAACGGTGAGACGCACCTTCGAAGCGCCCGGCAGGAGGAATATCGTTAACCACCGGCCAGCCTTACCGGTTGCGACGAGTTGAGGGAATCCCCCCTGCCCCTTATCCGTCGAACAGCCCGTCTTGCGCGCCGGGTGGCGGATTGAGGCCCAGATGTTTCCAGCCCAGTGCATTCAGACAGCGACCGCGCGCTGTGCGGGCGACAAGGCCGAGCTGGATTAAATACGGCTCGATGACTTCCTCTATCGTATCGCGTGGTTCGCTGAGGCCGGCGGCAAGCGTTTCGACGCCGACGGGGCCGCCGCGATAAATGTCTGCGATCATCGTCAGGTAGCGACGGTCCATCGCGTCGAGGCCGAGGTTATCGACCTCCAGCCGGGTGAGTGCGGCATCTGCGATCTTTGCAGTGACAATCGCGTCGCCAGCAACATTCGCAAAATCCCGGACACGACGGAGCAGGCGACCGGCGATGCGGGGCGTGCCGCGCGACCGTTTGGCGACTTCAGCGGCACCGTCAGGGGCGATGCCGAGGTCGAGCAGCATGGCGGCGCGCGTGACGACCTTTTCCAGTTCGGGGACGGTATAGAAATGCAAACGGACGGGGATGCCAAAGCGGTCGCGCAGGGGCTGAGTCAGCAAACCCTGCCGCGTGGTTGCGCCGACAAGAGTGAATTTGGGAAGGTCGATGCGGACCGAACGCGCCGATGGACCTTCGCCGATGATGAGGTCGAGGCAGCGATCCTCCATCGCGGGATAGAGGATTTCCTCTACTGCGGGAGCGAGACGATGGATCTCGTCGATGAACAGGACATCGCCGTCCTCGAGGTTGGTCAGCAACGCGGCGAGGTCGCCCGATTTGGCAATGACCGGACCGGACGTCGCACGAAACCCGACACCGAGTTCGCGAGCGATGATTTGCGCCAACGTGGTTTTACCGAGGCCGGGAGGGCCGAAAAACAGGACGTGGTCGAGGGCGTCTCCGCGAGATTTTGCGGCTGCGATAAAGATGCGCAGGTTTTCGCGCGCGGCCTTTTGCCCGACGAACTCGTCAAGGGTTTTCGGGCGCAGAGCGGCGTCCACGTCTTCGGGACGGCGGGCGGGGGTCAGGATGCTGTCGGTATCGTCCATTCAGGACGATCCCTAGCCGCTGACGCCGCCGCCTGTCGAGGCGGCGGCGGTGTTTGGCTTAGGCTTAGTAGAACGCGCCGTAGATGACGTCGGCGATGCGACCACTACCGTGCTGCACGAGCAACAAATCAGGTCCATAACGCACCCAGCGATAGCCGGGAGGTGGCGGCCCAACGCCGAGCGAGGCGTAGTTACTGTAATAATAGGCGCTCGACAGGAACAGGCTCGGCAGGATCAGGCCGACCGACCAGCGGCGATAACGATAGCCACGGGGGTAGCTGAACGACGGACCGTGGATCGGTCGAAAGTTCGGCGGACGCCCTGCGCCGGGACGATGCGGACGGTTTGGACCAACGATCGGCCGAACCGGGCGCGGCGGACGAGCGCCGTTGCCGGGACGTGGCGGCTGAATCTGGGGGCCACCGTTACCCGGCCGTGGCGGCTGAGGGCGACCGGGGCGCGGAGGCTGAATCTGGGGTCCGCCGTTTCCGGGTCGGGGCGGCTGGATCTGCGGGCCTCCGTTTCCGGGGCGGGACGGCTGACCACCGTTTCCGGGACGTTGTGGCCTGGCCTGCCCGTTGCCGGGTGCAGGGCGGGTTACACCTTGTCGGGGCTGTTCTTGAGCCAATGCGATATCAGGGGCAATCAGCGCGATGGCGCTGGCTGCCAACAGGAGCTTCTTCATTGCATCCTCCGTTTTACGACGAACGGAAGCTAGACGGCTAAAATCCGCGCGGCAAGCTGTTGGATCAGGCGCGCGATGCTTTTTTCAGGGCAACGCGAACGAGCGCGTCGAGGTTTGCGCCCGCGCCAAGTTCTTCATCGGCCTTTGCCACAGCGAGTGTTGCTTCGGCGGGGCGGAAGCCGAGGTTGATGAGCGCCGAAACCGCATCGCTCGCCGCTCCCGCTACCGCGACGACACCGGGTGCACCGAGAGAGATTGCGCCGACCTTGCCCTTCAGTTCGTTGACGATGCGGCCCGCGAGCTTCGGGCCGACCCCGTTTGCCCGCGCGACCATAGCGGCGTCTGCACTGGCGATGGCGCGGCTGAGTTCACTGGCGTCGAGGACCGACAATATGCTGAGCGCGACGCGGCCACCGACACCCTGTACCCCGGTCAGCAGGCGGAACCATTCGCGTTCGCTCGCCGATCCGAATGCGAAAAGGGTCAGCGAATCCTCACGGACCTGCATTTCGATGTAGAGCATCACATTGCCGCCGGAGGGGCCGATAACGTTGAGGGTCCGGGCCGACGCCTGCACCAGATAACCGACACCGCCGACGTCAATGACCGCATGATCGGTGGCGGTTTCGGCAAGCGTTCCGGTAAGGCGTGCGATCATGGTTAGTCCCTAGCCAGTTGCCGGGCGAAGTCGAGACACGGCAGCAGCCACGCTAAGCTTTAAGCCGGCGCGCGCTTGCCAGATGATGCGCGTGGGTGATCGCCACTGCCAGAGCATCCGCCGCGTCAGCACCGTCGATCTTCACACCGGGGAGCAATCGCCCGATCATGGCATGAACCTGCGCTTTTTCCGCCGCGCCGGTGCCGGTGACAGCCTGTTTTACGAGACGCGGGGCATATTCGCCGACTTCGACCTGTCTGGAACCGAGGCAACCGAGCAGCATTCCGCGCGCCTGTGCCAGTTTCAGCGTGGATTGGGCGTTCTTGTTGACGAACACCTCCTCCATCGCCGCATGACGCGCATCATGGGCCGCGACGATTTGGTTCAGTGCCTCACCCAGCAAGGCAAGCCGATGCGAGAGCGGATGTGCCGCATCGGTTTTAATCCGGCCGTTGGCGATGTGCGTCAGCCGGTTTCCTTCGGAAAAGATGACGCCCCAACCAGTCGTGCCGAGGCCCGGATCGATGCCGAGGATGATCAAATTTATTGACCCAGTTTTTCCATGACTTCGTCGGGAACGTCGTAATTGCCCCAGACGGTTTGAACATCGTCGTCGTCGTCGAGCTGGTCGAGAAGCTTCATCAGCGTCGCGGCGTCGGCTTCGGTGACAGTCACCATAGTTTGCGGACGCCAGGCGAGCTTTGCGCCCTCCCCTTCGCCGAGGGTTGCTTCCAGCGCCTTGGCGACGTCGTGCAGATCGCCGATCTCGGTCCAGATTTCATGGCCGTCCTCGCTGGAGGAAACATCCTGCGCGCCAGCTTCGAGTGCGGCTTCGAACACGGTATCTGGATCGCCAGCCTTTGCAGGATAGACGATCAGGCCCATCCGGTCGAAGCCGTGGCTGACCGATCCGCCAGCCCCCATGTTGCCGCCGTTTTTGGAAAAGCCCAGCCGCACGTTGGTCGCGGTACGATTGCGGTTGTCGGTCAACGCTTCGACGATCAGCGATACGCCACCGGGGCCGAAGCCTTCGTAGCGCATTTCCTCGTAATTCTCGCCGTCGGCTCCGCTCGCCTTGGATATTGCGCGCTGGATATTGTCGTTCGGCATTGATTGCGCGCGTGCGGCAATGATCGCCGAACGCAGACGCGCGTTCATGTCGGGATCGGGGAGGCCGGATTTCGCCGCGACGGTAATTTCGCGACTCAGTTTCGAAAACGCAGCCGAGCGTTTCTTATCCTGTGCACCTTTGCGGTACATGATGTTCTTGAACTTCGAATGGCCTGCCACGCACGCCTCCCCTAAAAAGTTTTACGCCAGCCCAGTTTTAAGCGAGACCGAGCGCATCGCGATAGGTTTCGAGCAGCGCGTCCATTTCGTCGCGGTCGTTCTTTTCCATACGGCGCAGGCGGACGATGGCACGCATGATCTTTGTATCATAGCCCTGCCCCTTGCTCTCTGAATAGACATCGCGAATGTCGTCGCTGATGCCCTTTTTCTCTTCTTCGAGCCGCTCAATACGTTCGATGAACAGGCGCAACTGGTCGGCCTGGATAATATCGCTCATTAGAATCCCCGGATTGAAAATCGAAGCGCGGCTCTAGGGGAGAGACGCGCCAGTCTCAACCGTTGTTGTTGATCGAGAGCCGGGTGACATGACCCATCTTGCGCCCCGGCGACGCTTCATGCTTCCCATACAGGTGAACATGAGCACCAGTCTGGGCGAATAATTCGGGCCAGCGCGAGGCATCTTCGCCGATCAGATTTCGCATGACGACGTGCGGCGCGACGAGGGCGGTGTCGCCGAGTGGCAGGCCGCAAACGGCACGGATGTGGTTTTCGAATTGCGACGCGACCGCGCCTTCGATCGTCCAGTGGCCGCTATTGTGAACGCGCGGGGCCATTTCGTTGAACACCGGGCCATCGGCGCTGGCGAAGAATTCGACGGCCATGACACCGACATAATCGAGCGCGTCGGCGATGCGGGTTGCGATGGCCTTTGCTTCGTCCAACTGGGCAAGGACGTCGGCGTGCGGCGGGATCGCGGATGTCGCAAGTATGCCATCAACATGGACGTTTTCGGGAACGTCCCAGACAGTGCTGATGCCGTCCTGCCCGCGTGCGACGATGACCGAAAATTCGTGGTCGAATGCAACCATTGCTTCCAGAATCGCGGGGCTGCGACCGATGGCTTCATAAGCTGTGTCAGCGTCTTCACGAGATATGATTCGCGCCTGGCCTTTGCCATCGTAGCCGAAACGCGTGGTTTTCAGAATTGCAGGCGTGCCGACCGAAGCCATCGCCACGTCAAGGTCTTCGCGTGAATCTACGATCGCCCAATTGGCCGTGATCGCACCCTGTTCATGCGCAAAGGTTTTTTCCGCCACACGATCCTGCGCGATTCGCAGCGCGTTTAGGGGCGGGTGCAGCGGCACCAGTGCAGCCAGAGTCTCCAGCGGATCGGCGTCAACGTTTTCAAACTCATAGGTCGCGACGTCGATATCGGCCGCAAATGCCTTCAGAGCCTCGCGGTCGTCATAAGCCCCTTGTGTCCAGCGTGGTGCCACATCGGCCGCAGGACCACTCGGTTCGGGGCTATAGATATGCGATCGGTAGCCGAGCTGGGCCGCGGCGATGGCAAGCATCCGCCCAAGCTGTCCCCCGCCGATAATCCCGATCGTCGACCCCGGTGCCAGTATCTTCATATGGGACGGTCAGCCACGCTTGCCGTCTGATCGCTGCGCCATGCATCGAGCTTTTCCGCCAAGGCATTGTCCGACAGTGCGAGGATGGACGCCGCAAGCAGCCCGGCATTAATTGCGCCCGGACGACCGATCGCCAGCGTCCCCACGGGAATCCCGCCAGGCATCTGCACAATCGACAACAGGCTATCCATGCCCTTCAACGATTTCGATTCGATCGGCACGCCAAGCACCGGAAGCCTTGTCATCGATGCCGCCATGCCGGGAAGATGCGCCGCGCCACCCGCGCCCGCAACGATCACCTTCAGGCCGCGCGATGCGGCACTCTTCGCATATTCGAACAATCTATCAGGTGTGCGATGAGCCGACACGATGCGTGTTTCATAGGCGACGCCCAGCGCGTCGAGCGTTTCTGCGCACGCCATCATCGTAGCCCAATCGGACTGGCTACCCATGATGATGCCAACAAACGGTCCGGTTTCGCCCACGCTTCATCCCCCGACGCCCGACAAGGCGGGCCATGAAGCCTCAGCCTCTTAGGCGGCGGGCGGGAACGAAGCAACGCTGTCATCGTATTGTAAGGCAACGTTCGATGTAGTTAAGTTCAAAATGGGGGTACATAGTGCAAGATACCATCACGCGACTGGTCGATGAGAATCGTTTATTGCGAGATGAACTGGCATCGCTGCGTCTGCGCCTGGATGAGGTAGAGCGTCTTGCCGACATGGATACACTCACACCGCTACCCAATCGCCGCTGTTTCGTGCGCGAGGTCGAGCGGGTGGTTAGTCAGGTTGCCCGCTATGGCGAAGCGGCGACGGTGGTGTTTGTCGATGTCGATGGCCTGAAGGCCATCAACGATCGCCACGGACACAGTGCCGGCGATGCTGCATTGATCCACGTTGCGAATCTGCTGCGACGGGAGATTCGCGCTGGCGATCTGGTTGCACGGATCGGTGGCGACGAATTTGGGCTGTTGCTCGACCATCTGGACGAAACGAAAGCGACCGCAAAGGCCGTTGCGCTGATGAGCGCGCTACAGGCCACTCCTCTCGAACTTAGCGGCGCATCCTTGATCATCGGCCTGTCCATGGGCGTTGCGACGGTGAAGGCCGATGACACGGTCGACACGCTGCTGGCCCGCGCCGATGGGCGGATGTACGCTGCGAAAGCGGCCCAGCGCCTGACCGACCGGCGTTCGACCGATCAGCGTTCGGAGAGGTAATAGCGGTCCTTCGCGGTCAGATCGTCCGCCAATTCATAAACGATTGGCTGACCGGTCGGGATTTCCAGACTTGTGATCTCATCATCCGAAATGCCCGACAGATGCTTGACCAGCGCGCGCAATGAATTGCCGTGCGCCGAAATCAGGACGCGCTTTCCCGCCTTTAGTTTGGGCGCGATCCGGGCCTCCCAATAGGGGAGCACGCGCGCAATCGTGTCCTTCAGGCTTTCGGTCTGGGGAATCGGGACGCCGTGATAGCGAACGTCCTTCGACATATCCCAGGGGCTGCCTTCTTCAGGCAGGGGTGGCGGAATATCGAAGCTGCGCCGCCAGATCTTGACCTGATCTTCACCGTGCAGCGCCGCCGTCTCCGCCTTGTCGAGGCCGGTCAGCCCCCATAATGCCGCTCGTTCAGCCGCCAGTCTTTTTCGACGGGAAGCCACAGACGGCCCATCGCCTCCAGCGAGAGATTGAGCGTCTTGATCGCGCGGGTCTGGAAACTGGTGAAGGTCAGGTCGAAATCGAGCCCCTTGGCCTTCATCAACTCGCCTGCTGCCCAAGCCTCACCCACGCCCTTTTCAGTGAGATCGACGTCCCACCAGCCGGTAAACCGGTTTTCGAGGTTCCACGCCGACTGGCCGTGGCGAATGAGGACAAGTGTCGGCATGATCAGCGTTCCCGATTTATTGGTCGGCCGCGCGATAATCGGCAAACTGCATCACGTCCACTGGTCAGAGGTCACAGGCACTGGTCAGAGGTCACAGGTCGTCGATCATCCCTGCCAGCACGGCGAGGCAATCGCGCCCCATCTGACGCGACCGCTCCGGCGACCAGCCATGTCGCGGATCGGGCGCGTCGTCATTGTCCTTGAACGGCATTTCCAGCGTCATGCTGACGGCACCGAAGCGTTCGGCGAGCTGGTTGGTGGACATGGAAAGATTGGCTTTCCCCGCACCTGCTGTCGGATAGCCATGCTGTGTCTGGAAATCGACGGTGCGGGCCGCAAGCTCGTTGGCAAACCGTGTGTAGAGATCGCCCTGACGCTGAGTCCATGAGGGGATACCATCGAACCCGGCCACGAAAACATGGGGAATAGCCTCGTCCCCATGAACATCCATTGCAAAATCGACGCCGGTTTCATCCATGATCGCGCGGACGTGCCAAACCTCAGGGCTGCGATCGAGACTCGGCGCGTGCCATTCGCGATTGAGGTTCACGCCAACGCTATTGGTGCGCAAATGACCGCGTGCGCTGCCATCGGGATTCATGTTCGGCACGACGTAAAAAGTAGCCGCAGCCAAAAGCTTTTGCGCGACGGGGTCGTCCGATACGAGCAGGTCCAGCGCCCCCTCCATCCACCATTCGGCCATCGTTTCGCCGGGATGCTGGCGCGCATAGAGCCAGACCTGGAGATTACCCCCGCCGAGCGTCAGCAAGTCGATTGGGCGGCCATCGAGCGTCTGGGCAAGGACACGGTGTTCAACATGATCGTGCGCGGCGATTCGCGCGATCAGCGAATGATGCTGTTCGTTGGAATAGGGCGCAAAATAAGCGAACCAGACGCAGCCCTCTGTCGGGGTGTGCCGGATTGTCAGCACTCCATCGGCATAGGCCGTGTCGGCGCAGGTCCAGTCTTTGCCATCCTCACTGACCCGAGCGCTATAGTCGTTCCACCCGAGCGGATAAGCCGAACCGCCACAGTTGGTGATTCGCAGCTCCAGTTCGGCTCCCGCGGCATCGGCGACGCGGAAATAGAACCACTGGTAAAAGTCCGAATCCTTGTCGCTACGAATCGCGAGGTCGAACTTTGCGCCATTCGCCTTCAGAACCTCGATATTGCCGCCGTCGAAGTCGCTCGTGATGCTGATGCTCACTGAACGGTCACCGTGCGGCCCGACACGCCGGGGAAGTCGCTAAACAAGGCTGCTGCCAGCTTGTCGGCGGCAAGGCCCGGCTGCGATGCCGGTGCGTTCGAACTCGCCTCTGTATTGGCGCGGCCTTCCCAGACGGTCGTTCCATTAGCCCGTTCGGTGATTCGGACTGATATTCGCGTCGATACGTTTTGGATGCTGCGCTTGCGACCAATAGGAAAGCTGAGACCAACGCCTACGCCCACACCGCTGCCATAACCCCCGGTTCCGCCGCCAAGACCCACCGAAACCGGCGAGCGGCGCGGTCCGGCATCGCGAGTGTCGCGGGCCTCACGCTGGAAATCGACAGCGACGATATACCGGGCACTGGGTGATTCGACGGTAGCAAAGCCGAGACGGTTCAATTCACGCGTTACCGCCGCTTCATAGGTCGCCCGCTCAAGGCCGACTGCGGGAGAAAGCGCGATCGTGCCCGGCGCAATCGCACCGTCCAAATGGAAGCGCGTGACCTGCACAGGCGGAATACTCGCGGCACATCCACCGAGAGCGAGGGCCGTTACGAGTGCAAGCGAACGGATACGCATGGGCAAACTCCTGAGGTCGGGTAATTCAAGGTAGATAACGAACGAGTCGAGATCATGGCGCATTCGTCTTGACTTCGCCACGCCTCAGCCGTAGGCGCGGCGCTCCAATTTTCCAGACAATTTTTTACCGAAAAGTCACCCGCACATGAAGATCCGCAACTCGCTGAAGTCCCTCAAGGGCCGTCACCGCGACAACCGCGTTATCCGCCGTCGCGGGCGCACGTATGTTATCAACAAGACGAATCGCCGGTTCAAAGCCCGTCAGGGCTGATCCTGCTGCCGGCGTCACCGACGCCGGCATCGTTGTTGAGACAGGCTTAAATCCAGTCTCCATCTAGTCCCGATGTCCCTTCAGTTCGTCGCCGGTCAGGCGCACGACGTGAAGAACATTGGTTGATCCCGGCGTTCCGAAGGGCACACCGGCGAGTACGATCACGCGTTCGCCACCGATCGCGAGTCCGTGACGCAGCGCCATGCGCTTTGCCTTTGCCACCATCTCTTCGAAGCTGGCGATCTCACGCGTGCTGACCGCATGAACGCCCCATAGCAGCCCAAGGCGGCGCGCTGTCTGAAGCTTTGGGGTCAAGACAAGCAACGGCACTGATGGGCGCTCACGAGCCACCCGCCGCGCCGTCGAACCCGATACCGTGAAACAAATGATCGTGCGCGCGCCGACGGTCGATGCGATTTCGCGCGCGGCGTCGGCAAGGGCATCGGCGGTCGTCGCATCGGCCTTGATTTCATTGAAGTGCAGCCGTGCGGCAAAGCCGGGGTCGGCCTCTACCGACATGGCGATCCGGTCCATCATTGCGACCGATTCGACCGGCCATGCGCCCGCTGCCGATTCGGCGGACAGCATCACCGCATCGGCTCCGTCATAAATCGCATTGCCGACGTCGGAGACTTCGGCGCGTGTGGGCGTAGGAGCCGTGATCATCGATTCGAGCATTTGCGTCGCAACGACCACCGGCCGTCCCATGCGTCGGGCAATCTCGACGATACGCTTTTGGGCGGGCGGCACGGCTTCGGGTGGCAGTTCAACGCCGAGATCGCCGCGCGCGACCATGACAGCGTCGGCCAGTTCGACGATTTCCTCAAGCCGTTCGAGTGCGGCTGGCTTTTCGATCTTTGCCAGCAGCGCCGCTTTACCCCCGATCAGCTTGCGCGCTTCGGCAAGATCTTCGGGGCGCTGAACGAACGACAGTGCGATCCAGTCTACACCCTGTTCCAGTGCAAATGCGAGATCACGGCGGTCCTTTTCGGTCATTGCCGTTACTGGCACGACCACATCCGGCACATTCAACCCCTTGCGATCGGACAATATTCCGCCGACCTCGACGCGCGTGATGACATGGTCTTCGGCCATTTCGGTCACACGCAGAACAAGTTTGCCGTCGTCAAGCAACAGGCGCGCACCGAGTTCCAGCGCGTCGAATATTTCACGATGCGGAAGGCATACGCGCGTCGAATCTCCCGGTTTCGTGCTGCGATCGAGCCGAAAGCTGCTTCCCGTCGCCAGTGTCGCTTTTCCACCCGCAAACGTCCCGACGCGCAGCTTTGGCCCCTGAAGATCGGCGAGAATGGTGGTCGGGCGTCCGAGCGTTTTTTCCATCGCGCGAATGGCCGCGATAACGGGCGCGTGATCGGCGTGGGTGCCGTGGCTCATGTTGACACGGAAAGCGTCCGCACCGGCGCGGGCAAGGCGCTCAATCATTTCGGGAGTGTTGCTGGCGGGACCGAGCGTAGCGAGAATGCGGACTTTGCGAGCGCGGGGCGCGAGTTGGCGAAGCAAGCTGGTCTCTCCTGGACTGTTCGCCCCTGGGATAGACCCTAAATGCGACCCGTCAAAGATCGAGGGGGCCAGCCGGACGTTTTTTCCGACTGACCCCGATCAGACTGTTACGTGCCAATCAGGCAGCGCGGGTTCCCGACATCGGCGATGTTCCGAAAGCCCCCGCTTTCACGCCACCCGTCAGCGTCTCGCCGTCGATTGTGGCGTTGCATTCGAGCACCATCGGCATCGGAACCTTCATGTCCATCGTCCAGGTCAGCGTGTTGCCGTCAACCTTTCCGTCCGTAATATCCATCGAACCCTGAGCGCCCGAATTAGAACCGGTAAACGTGTTGCCATCGACAACAACGGTCAGCACCGTTTTCAGTTCACCAAGCGGGGATTTCGTTACGCAATCCCACTTTCCCGATACATCCGACATAATCTTCTCCTTTTGGACCGACGCTATTTCGCGACCGGCAGTTGAACGGTTTCAAGCGGCAAGCCCAGCTTTTCGAGTTGCGGCTTCACCTTTGCGGCATCACCAACGACAACGAAAACGAGCTTGTTCGGATCGATGGCAGCACGCGCTGCCTTATCGAAGTCTGCGGCGGTCATCGCGCGATATCGGTCCGCCAAAGTCTCGTAGAAATTATCCGGGCGGCCCAGATAGATGATCCGCTGCATTGCGCCGAGCACGGCGTCGGACGTTTCGAAATTACCCGGCAGTTCACGAATACTGCCGTTGACCGTGCGCTCCAGTTCCTCAGGTGTCGTACCCTTCGGTCCCAGGAACGTTTTGATATCGGCAATCAGCGCGGCGACCGAATCTCCGGTGCGGTCGGCCTGCACCGGCGCGTTGATCATATAAGGTACGCGATTCTCCAGCGTGGGAATGCTGGCGCTGACCCCATAGGACCAACCCTTCGTTTCGCGCAGGTCGGTGTTCAGGCGGGACAGGAATGAGCCGCCCAGAACGTCATTTGCCTGACGCAGCACGATCAGCGCATCGTCTTTTCCTTCGTTAGCAAGCACCTGTCCGCCGGCGATGACCGACTGTGGCGATCCGGGTCGATCGACGAGATAGATTTTCGTTGCGGCATTTGCCGGGATCGGTGCGGCAAAGCTTTTACGTGGGCGCGCCATGCGATCGGTCGGCCAGTTGCCGAAGCTCGATTCGAGGAGCGGTTTCAGCGTTGCCATATCGGTGTCGCCGACCACGAAAATCGCGGCATTGCCAGCGTAGAGCCAGTCATGATGGAAACCGGCAATGGCATCGCGTGAGATTTTAGCGACCGAAGCTGCATCGCCCAAGCCGCTGAATGGACGGCCGTAGGGATAGGCGGCCCCATAGAGTTTGCCCGGCAGGACATAGCTGGCAACGCCGTTCGGCTGGCTGAGTTGCGCAGAGATTGCCGCAAGTTGTTGACCGCGCAGCCGTTCGACTTCCTTGGGGTCGAAGGCAGGGTTGCGAACGATATCGGCCAACAAATCAAGCGATGCACCGAGGTTCGGGGTCAGTGCGTAAAGCCCCACGTTGCTGCGGTCGATCCCGCCCCCGCTCGAAATCGTCGCACCGAGGCGCTCCTGCGCTTCGGCAAGCTGGACAGAGGTCTTTGTCTTCGTCCCCTCATCGAGCAGCGCCATGGTCAGCGATTGCAGGCCCAGCGTATCGGCGGGATCGGCCGACGACCCTGCATCGAAACTGACCGACACGCGGACCACCGGCACCGCGGGGCGGCGGGCAAAATAGACCGATATGCCGTTGGCGAGCGTTGTGCGTTCGATTGCCGGAAATTTCAGCGGCGGGAACGCGCCAACCGGCGGTGCTGTGCGTGTCGGTTTCGGCGGAACCGAGGCAGTCGTCACGGCAGGAGCGGGAGCAGCACCCGTTGCATCGTCGCCCGCCAACGCCATCGCCGCAGGCGATGTGTCGCGCGGTCCCGGTTCGATGGTCAGGTTGAATACCGGCCTCGACAGCCATTTCCGCGATGCGGCCATGACCGTCGCAGGCGTTTGTGCGGCCAGTTCGGCGAGGTCTTTCTTATATTTCTGCGGATCGTCCGAATAGACCAGCCCCTCTGCGAGCGCGACCGCTTTGCCCCCAAAGCCGCCGACCGATTCATAACCACCGATCGTGGCCGAGATCGATCGCGTCGCGACGCGGCGAACCTCGTCGGCAGTGGGACCGTTCTTTAGGAAGTCGGCGACGATGGCATCAATCTTTTTGCCGACTGCAACGGGGTCCGCGCCGGGTTTAACATTGGCCGATATCGTGAAGATACCGACCTGTTCGAACGCCTCCACACTGGCCGAAACGCTAATCGCGCTCTGGTCGCCGCGCACCAGTGCATTGTCGAGGCGGCTTGATGACAGCCCTCCCAATACCGACGCAGCGACTTCCAACGCGGTGGTGTCGGCACCGTTCACGCCCTCAACCGCCCAACGTCGTTCGACGCGCGTATAGGGCACACGGTCTTTCAGGACTTTCGTCACTGGCGCAGCGAGTGTCGGAACCGGTGCCTCGACCCGCGTTATCGCCGGACCGCGCGGGATATCGCCGAACCATTTTGTCACCAGCGGTTTCGCGGTTTTGGCGTCGATATCGCCAGCGAGAACCAGCACAGCATTGTCCGGGCCGTACCTTGCCCGGAACCAGTTTTTCACATCGGTCAGGCTGGCACCGTTCAGGTCGGCCATCGAACCGATTGTGGTGTGATGATAGGGATGGCCGACGGGGAACAACGTCGCCTGCACCGTATATTCGGTCAGCCCGAACGGTTCGTTGTCGCCCTGTCGCTTTTCGTTCTGGACGACCCCGCGCTGGTTATCGAGCTTGGTCTGATCGATGCCACCAAGCAGATGACCCATGCGGTCGCTTTCGAGAAACAGCGCGGTCTGTAAAGCACCGGTCGGCACGGTTTCAAAATAATTCGTGCGGTCGAACCATGTCGTGCCGTTATAATCGGTCCCGCCGATCTGTTGCAGCGGTGTGAAGAAATCCTCGGGCGCATTTTCCGAACCGTTGAACATCAGATGTTCGAACAGATGAGCGAAGCCAGTCTTGCCTGCGGGCTCATCCTTCGACCCGACATGATACCAGACCGACAGCGCGACGACGGGTGCTTTACGGTCGGTATGAACCAGCACGCGCAGGCCGTTGGGCAGCGTGAAAGCCTCATACGGAATATCGACTTTTGCGACCAGCGCCGCAACCTGCGCGGGTTCGGGAGCCGCATAGGCGGGGCCTGCGAACAGGAGAGGAAGCGCGATTAACAACCGGCGATGGGGCATGGGACGCATCCTGACAGCAAACGAATTTGTCGCGGTGTTTAAGCAGAGGGAGACGGTCGCGCAACAATTGACCCGCTTCATATCAGTCGGTTGCGAGGTCGGCTTTCAGCGCGCAGGATGTCACCAACCACCCCTTGTGTGATAAATAAGACACACCATATCGGGCGCATCGCAATCAGGGACTAACCATGAACCTCGAACTTTTTACCGATCGCGCCAAAGGCTTTCTCCAGTCGGCGCAAACCGTTGCCATCCGGATGAATCATCAGCGCATCGCACCCGAGCATTTGCTGAAAGCATTGCTTGAGGACAGCGAGGGGATGGCGTCGGGACTGATCCGCAAAGCAGGCGGCGATCCGGCGATTGCAATGCGTGATACCGATGCCGCGCTGGCGAAACATGCCGCGGTATCAGGGGGTGGCGCTCAGCAGACACCGGGACTGGACAATGATTTGGTTCGATTGCTCGATGGGGCGGAGCAGGTCGCAAAAAAGGCAGGGGATTCTTATGTCACGGTCGAGCGGCTGTTGCTTGCGCTGACACTGGCGATGACGACACCCGCTGGGAAGGCACTGGCCGCTGCCGGGTTGAAACCCGATGCACTGAACACCGCGATCAACGAACTGCGCGGTGGTCGCACGGCTGACACGGCCTCGTCCGAAGATCGATACGATGCGCTGAAGAAATTTGCCCGTAACCTGACGCAGGCGGCGCGCGACGGTAAGCTCGACCCGGTGATCGGTCGCGACGAGGAAATTCGCCGCACGATCCAGATTCTTGCGCGGCGGACCAAGAATAACCCCGTGCTGATCGGTGAACCCGGCGTTGGCAAGACCGCCATTGCGGAGGGGCTGGCGCTGCGCATCGCGAACGGCGACGTTCCCGATGGCATCAAGGGTCGCGATCTGATGGCCCTCGACATGGGCAGCCTGATCGCGGGTGCGAAATACCGTGGCGAGTTCGAGGAACGGCTGAAGGGTGTGCTTGATGAAGTGCGCGGGGCCGAGGGGCAGATCATCCTGTTCATCGACGAGATGCACACGCTGATCGGCGCGGGCAAAGGCGAAGGGGCGATGGATGCGTCGAACCTGTTGAAGCCAGCGTTGGCGCGCGGCGAATTGCATTGCATCGGCGCGACCACGCTTGATGAGTATCGCAAGCATGTCGAGAAAGATCCTGCCCTTCAGCGGCGGTTTCAGCCGGTATTCGTGGGCGAACCGACGGTCGAGGACACGGTTTCGATCCTGCGCGGATTGAAGGAGAAGTACGAGCTTCACCATGGAGTCCGCATCACCGACGGCGCAATCGTTGCCGCCGCGACGCTGAGCAACCGTTACATCACTGACCGGTTTTTACCCGACAAGGCCATCGACCTGATGGACGAGGCCGCGTCGCGCCTGCGCATGGAAGTCGAATCCAAGCCCGAAGAAATCGAAAACCTCGACCGGCGGATTATCCAGATGAAGATCGAGGCGCTGGCGTTGGAGAAAGAAACCGATGCGGCGTCGAAGGACCGGCTCACCACGATCCGCAAGGACCAGGCCGATCTGGAGGAACAGTCAGCCGCATTGACGACGCGCTGGCAGGCCGAAAAGGAAAAGATTCACGCCGAGGCCAAGGTGAAGGAATCTTTGGATACGGCACGCATCCAGCTAGAGCAGGCGCAGCGGGCGGGTGATCTGGGCCGCGCGGGAGAGCTGCAATATGGCACGATTCCGGGGTTGGAAAAGCAGCTTGCCGAAGCAGAAGGCGCGGCGGCGGGCGCGATGCTGCGCGAGGAAGTGACCGCCAACGACATAGCGGGCATCGTCGCGCGCTGGACCGGCATACCCGTAGAACGAATGCTGGAGGGTGAGCGCGAAAAACTGCTCGCCATGGAATCGGTCATCGGCAAGCGCGTCATCGGGCAGGAGGACGCGATCAAGGCCGTGTCCGCAGCCGTCCGCCGCGCGCGGGCCGGGTTACAAGACCCAAACCGTCCGCTCGGCAGTTTCCTGTTTCTGGGGCCAACGGGCGTCGGCAAAACCGAGCTGACCAAGGCGCTGGCCGAGTTCCTGTTCGATGACGGGTCGGCAATGGTCCGCATCGACATGAGCGAGTTCATGGAAAAGCATTCGGTCGCCCGTCTGATCGGCGCGCCTCCGGGCTATGTCGGTTACGAAGAAGGCGGCGTCCTGACCGAAGCCGTGCGGCGTCGTCCTTATCAGGTAATCCTGTTCGACGAGGTGGAGAAGGCGCACGCGGACGTGTTCAACGTGCTGCTTCAGGTACTAGACGATGGGCGGCTGACCGATGGTCAGGGGCGCACGGTGGATTTCACCAACACGCTGATTATCCTGACGTCGAACCTTGGCAGTCAGTATATCGCCAATCTGCCCGACGATCAGACGGTTGCGAGTGTCGAGCCGCAGGTCATGGAGATCGTGCGCGGGCATTTCCGGCCCGAGTTTTTGAACCGGCTGGATGAGATCATCCTGTTCCACCGGCTCAGTCAGGCGAACATGGGGCCTATTGTCGATATTCAGGTGTCGCGTGTTCAAAAGCTGCTTGCCGATCGCAAAGTCACGCTGGAACTAACCGATGCCGCACGGGCTTGGCTCGGGCGCGTGGGGTATGACCCGGTCTATGGCGCACGACCGTTAAAGCGGGCGGTGCAGAAGTATCTGCAAGACTTGCTGGCCGACGCGATCCTGCGCGGTGATGTGCCGGACGGGTCGACGATTAAGGTCGATGAGGGGGATGGGGGACTGGTGCTCGGCTAGACGTCAGGCTTCGTAACCGAAGCGCTCAGCCCAGGGCGCGAGTATCGGGAGCACACCGGTCATGTGTTCCCGATAACGCTCCCACCGCCCGGTCGCGCGGCTATAAATTGGTTCGGTTACCTGCGAATAGCTTGCCGTCGAGATGACCCCACGATCGACCGCTGTTCTGGTATGATCGAGGGCCGACCCATCCCAATCGAGTTCCAGATATTTGAACAGGGAGCGCAATTCCGCCTCGCGATCGACGATCATGCTTTCATAGCGAAAGACGTGAACGTTGGTCGGAATGACGCTTATGCATTGCTCCCAATAGTTGAAGACAAGGTCATAGGTTTCGGCGGCGGTCTTCAGGTCGAGGAAATTTGTCATTGCGTTGTTCAGGCGGAAACTGGTGATAAAACAGCTGAGAACAACGTCATAGGGGTGCCGCAACGCAAGAATGAAATTCGCGTGGGGGAACAGCCTGTGCATCACAGGGACTTTAGTCAGGTGCATTGGGAACTTGTCCACGAGCAGCGACCCAGCTTTCAGATCCACGTACCGAGCGGCTTCGCTGTAATAGCGATCACAGTGCTGTTCGATGCCTTCGACAACCGGCTGCGCACCAATGGTCATCTTGCAATGGGTGGACAGATCGTTGACGCAACGCTTGTTGCCGCTCCCAAGCAGCGCAACACCCAAGAGGAGAAGGATGCTATCAAGGTGGGCAAGACAGCCGATGAGCTGGCCCAACAAACCCGCAAAGGCAGCGCAAAAGGACGTGGATGCACGCTGGACCGTGAAGTTTGCCAAAGCCCGCACCGCAGTGGCTGGCAAACAGCAGATCGACATCGCGATCCCGAGTTTTGGCTACAAGAACCATATCGCCATCGACCAGCGCTTCGGCTTCATCCGCAAATCAGTGGTCACCCATGGCGCCCGCCATGATGGATCACAGCTCAGGGAAGTGGTGACGACCGACAACACCGCGTCCGACGTCTGGGCCGACACCGCCTACCGGTCGAAGGGCAACGAAGCCTGGCTCAAGTCCAAGGGCCGGGTGAGCCGCATCCGTCGCAAGAAGCCGAAGGGCAAACCCCGCTCAGAAGCGTTGCGCGCTGCCAACCGGACCAAGTCCAAAATACGCGCACCGGTCGAACATGTCTTCGCGCAAGAAAAGGCGCATATGGCACTCTTCATCCGCACCATCGGTATCAAGCGTGCCGAGGCCAGGATCACCCTCGTCAATCTGGCTTACAACATGAAGCGCCTGATCTTCCACGAACGGCGGACTGCAGCAGGATAAGTGCGCCTGAAGTTGGCAATCGGAGCCCAAATAGACCGATAATAATCCAATATCAGGCCTTCAGCGATCATAGGATCGCTCCGTCTGAGCACTTCGACTGCCAGCGCCTCAAATCACGCGGTTGATGGAGGTGCCTAGCTTGCTTAAAATCACTTTACACCGCCAACGAGTCAGCGAGTTTTGCAGGCCTCCGAATTGCTTATCCGGGTGCTCGATGAGCAAACAAGTACCATATCACACATAAAAAAACGGCGGGCTCCGTGGGAACCCGCCGTTTAATTGGGTCAGGATCGATTACATGTCGAGAGTGACACCGACAAAGATATAGCGGCCATTGGCATCATATACTGTTGGGTAAGTGTTGCCGTTACCGAAAGATGAGATCGGCGCCGCTGTCTGGCTGAGGATTGGAGGGCTCTTGTCGAAAATGTTATTGGCACCGATCCGGAACGAGAAACGATCGGCAACCCGCGCGGTTGCTGTCAGATCGAAGTAGCTCTGGGCTCCGATCTTCTCATCTGCAGGATTGAACGATCCAGCAAGATCAGGCTGGTCGGACGACGCCTCGTAACGCACCTTCGAGAAATACCTCCAGCGAGCAGAAAGTCCAAGACCTACTGGCAAAGTCCAGGTCACACGCGCTGTATGCCGCCACTTGGATTGCGGGAAGCCGCACTGGCCACCGTACAAACCAATACAATTGAAATCGGCACCCGCCTTCTGTGATCGCACTTCGTCGGTGTAAGTACCGTTGACCGTCAGACCAATAGTACCAACCTTGTCTGTGCGAAGCGTGTAGGCCCCGGCGACATCAATACCGCGTGTCTTTAGTGAACCGGAATTCACGTTGGTATTGAGAGTGTAGCCGTTGGGTGTGAGCCACAACGAACCCGTACCATCGCGGTGAACCAGCGAGCAAAGTGCTGGATCGCCGTTGAGAGCGCATTGGTTGACGATCGTATCCGCACCCACCACACCGATAACGTCTTTTATCTTAATGCTGAATGCATCGACCGAGAGCGTGAAACCAGGCAGGAAAGTAGGCTGTAGAATGACGCCTGCCGTAAAGGTGTCAGCTTTTTCGGGCTTAAGATTGAGATTGCCGCCCTCGATGTCCTGATATTGGCCGGACGTGTTCGCACGGATGTTTCCATATTGTGCGGCAGTCACACCCGTTCGGGCACACTGCGCTGCTGTATCTGCAGGATGGCCGCTATCCGGGTCATTTGCGCAGGGATCAATCGAGCCACCCAGACCCAAGACCTGAGTCGCAAACAATTCCTGAGTGTTAGGTGCACGAACGGCACGGTTGTAGCCACCACGGAAGCGAATGTCATGGATCGGTGCCCAGACGAGTTCACCCTTGTAAGAGGTGACCGACCCCGAGGTGGTGTAGTCCGAATAACGGAAGCCACCGTTGAGGGTCAATTCGTCGAAGAACGGCTTGTGGCTTACGACAGGAATCTGAAGTTCGGCAAAAACCTCTTTTACAGAAAAGCTGCCATTTATGCTCTGCGTCGGGCCACCTTGTCCCGTCAAATCCCCGGATGCGAAAGCCTGATCGACATCAACTCGAACAGATTCCTTCCGATATTCAGCGCCAACGCTCAGGCCGATGCCGTCATCTGCAAAAGGTGACTGGATGCCATAGTTACCACCAAGAAAATTGACGCTACCACTAACAATCTTTTCTGTGGTTTCACCGGTCTGGAAACCCGGGGTCAACACATAGGCGAGCGACTGCGGAGAAAGCGCGCCCGATGCGAAGATGTTCAAAGGAATACAATTCGGATCCGATCCATCGACCACCGAACGGCAAACCGGCTGGCCCAAAGTTGCCGATCCAGGTCGTGTATCCGTTATGACATCGGTCGCCTTCGTAGCGCGAGACAGCGAAAACTCGTTCTTATAATTCAGCGCCATCGTGGTGGCACCAAACTGCCCATAGACATCATATGAAATGCCTGGAGCAAGATCGCCCTTTGAGCCGAGGACAACGCGGTAATTGGTATGGCGATAGTCAGCCTGGCGACCGCCACCTTCGACATCGCGCCGTCCGATAGTTGCGACTGCACGGTTATAGGTAGTACCATCAGGGTTGGTGTAGTTTACAGCCGACCCATCGGGGTTGGAAACGAGATTGTTAGGTGCGCAAATTAGCGCAGCCTCGGCAGCGGAAAACAACGGGTTGTTGCAGTTCAGTGTCGAGACGCTGCCCGATCCAAGAAAGAGGCCAGATGGTGCGATCTGAGCTGTGGTCCGGTCATCCATGAAGCTGAATTCAACGTAAGGCTTTATCGCATCGCTAATTTCATAATGGCCTAAGAACCCAGCCACATACCGCTTATCCGGGCGCTGAAAGTAGTTAAGCGGATTCGCATTGTACAGATTTCCGTCATTTACCGTGCCGTTCGGACCCACCCCGAAAAAGCCGTTATTTCCAAGCGAGAAGTTAGCAGGGAATGAGTTGGATGAACCTGTGCACCTGAATCCACCGCTCGCAACGGATGCCAAGCCACAGGCACTGTAATCGCGCGAGGATTGATCAAGTGCATTGATCTTACGATATCCTGCGTAAGCCACGATATGGCCTTTATCGTCCGATGTGGCGACGCCCATTTTCATGGATATATCGAACTGCGCGCCGCTCGTTTCGAGACCCGTTGGCGACGGATAACCCGCCGCGGTATTCAAGCCCTGAAAATAAGTCGACGAGTTGTCGTGATTATATACGCCGTAGTTCGTATCGAAACTCAGTCCAGTGTAGTCGGTGTCGAGGACGAAGTTCACAACACCGGCAATTGCGTCAGAGCCGTAAACCGATGATGCGCCGCCGGTCAGTACGTCGATCCGCTTCACCAGAATCGCGGGAACCGCGTTGATGTCGGCCGCCGAGCTTCCGCCTGCCCCAGAAGACGGCGCACCGGGATTGAGGCGGCGACCATTGACTAGAACGAGAGTGCGGCGGTCACCTAGGTTACGCAAATTGAGTGTTGCTGTGCCGTCAGACCCGTTTGATACTGCCGAACCTTGTTGCGGTGAAACTTGCGGCAGCTGGTTGAGCACATCCTCGAGTCGAGTAGCGCCCTGCAATTTGATATCGGCCGCATTTACGAATGTGACCGGACTAGCTGACGTGAGGTTAGGCTGCTGAAGGCGTGAACCGGTCACGATGATGGTGCCACCGGTATCATCAGGCGCACTAGCCTCGGCAGGCTCAGAGGGCGCAGGTACGCTAGTGGTCGTCTGTGCAAAAACAGGCGATGATATGAGGGCAACGCCCGCGATCATCGACGTCGCGAGAAGGCGAGTCCTGAATAGATTGCTGCTCATGATATTCCCCTTAGGTCGGCATTTTTGCCGAAATTCATACGTCGATGATGTTGCTCATCGGCGCTCATGACGAAGAAGTAGTTTATGAACGTTTCATTACGCAATGCTTCGGCGGCAAAAGGGTTGCTTTTGTGAACCCATGTTGCATCCCGGCAACACATTGTTACACAAGACGATGTGTCCATCCGCAGATGCACCAGCGCCATTCAGGGGAAGAGCTTGAAAATGAACACGAAATTTTTACCAATGGCTGCGGTACTGCTGGCGGTTCCGTTCGGGATTAACTCCGCGATTGCGCGGGATCGGGCCAAGACCGCAACTGTCGAAACGCCGGCCCCGATTACTGCCCTGGCGAAATGTCGACAGTTGACCGACAATGCACAGCGCCTGTCATGTTACGATCTTGCGGTTGCTGAACTGAGCACGGCCATAGCGACTAAGAATGTTTATGTTGTCGATAAGACCAGCGTACGAAAAGCGCAGTCCTCGCTCTTTGGTCTAGAACTGCCCAGTCTCGGGCTGTTTACCGGGGATGCGACGGACTCCAACGCGGTTACCCAGTTAGACGGAGTTATCGCATCGGCCGCACAAGAGAGTTTTGGCAATTGGCGCGTGACGCTCGAGGATGGATCAGTCTGGCTGCAGACCGATGAAGTGCCGCTTGGCGTATCGCTGAAGGCGACGAACAAGGTCACGGTCAAACGCGGCCTGATGGGAAGCTACAAGATGAGCGTCAATGGCCGCCCAGCTTTTCGGGTCAAGCGGGTAGCATGACCCTCGTTGAACAAGAAGGTGGCCGAACAGAAAAGGGGCGCCGATCGCTCGGCGCCCCCTCTCAATTAGATATCAAGGTCAGTATTTTACGTTCACGCCAATCGAATACGTCCGGCCAAACAGGCCTTCTGTATAAACATTCTGAGCCGTGCTGCCTGCGGCCGGGAATGGCAAACCGCGGTTCGTGACATTATCGACATTGAAGCGGATGACAAACTTCTCTCCGGCTTTCAGAGCCAAACTTGTGTTCCAGACCACATATGTAGGAACGCCGGGAATATCCCTTGTTCCGGCTGGTTCACTTGCATCGAACAAAGCTGGCCCAATAATACGAACCTGATTGAACCAACTGGCAGACCCTGTGTCGAGTGTTGCCTGAACGCTTGCCTGATCGATGCTGCTACCGATATTGCCCCGCGTCTGAGTCGCCCCGGACGCATCGCTCACGATCGTATATTGTTTGATCAGGTGCTGATAATTCGCCCCAGAGTGAGCATGCCAATCGATCGAGGAAGAGCAACTCGATAGTCCAAAACAGCTTGTATCGAACGGAATACACGTCCGCCCTGATTGATATATGGCTCATCGAGAGTCAAAACCTGTCCGAAATTACTTGCCGCGTTGCTACGTGTAATCAATGAGCAGTAGACATTGTTTGGATAGTCATTTGCATCATAGCAACCTGACAGAACATCGCGCGCCGAAGACGCTACAATGGTTTGGCGCAGATTTATGCTAATATAGTCGATCGAGAGCGATAGATTTGGTACGAAACGAGGTTGAAGAACTGCGCCGATAGTCCAACTGTTGGCAACTTCATTCTGAAGATTTCGATTGCCGATTACGTTAATTGGCACCGCCGCTCGAGTGATTAATGACACAAAATTTGTTGGAAGTCCCGCTGCCGCGCAGTTGGCCTGACGCGTTGCGGGATTAGGACCGCTGCTTAAACTCCGCCTATCACAGGGATCAAAACCCCCGTCGAACGCCGGCTGATTTGCGGCGAACAGTTCAGTGGCTGCTGGCGCACGAATAGAACGTGTGAAATTACCCCGGATCGCCAGATCGCGGGTTGGTGCAAAACGTCCGCCGGCCGTCCAAGTAAATGCTTTACCCGCGACCGAATTGTCCACCCAGCGACCAGCAGCGTTTGCTTCAAGCGCATGAATAAAAGACACCTCCATCGCCGGACTGATCAAAGGCACTCGCACTTCGCCGAAAACCTCGTTGGTGGTATAAGAGCCAGCTAAGGGAACTATTGCCGCTGAACGCCCGAGGGCGGCAGTGTAAAATGTGTCCGGCTGGAAGCTCGAATATTCGCGACGATTTTCATAACCCAACGAAGCAGCCAGATCGCCGCCCGGGAGACTCACGATAGCGCCAGTTATCGTTGCGAGAAAATCACGTTGACTGGTGATAGCCACCGTCCGAGCATTCGTGGTTATGTAATCTCGCGCGGCCTGGCTGGGAGCGCCGTTACCAAACAGATTAAGTGGAGTACAAGTTGTCGAAATCGTGCCACTATATTCTGGGGTGTTCGGCGGAGCAGTCGGGTCGTTCGGATCCGGTGCGAAGGGCGCACAGACAATCTGTCCCGCAGCGTTTGTCGTGACATTCAAAGCACGACGCAGATTGGGCTCTACAAGCGTCGGTGTGATGGATTCGCTACGCGTCCGTCCATAATTTCCCGAAGCCTCCCATGACCATTTGTTGCCAAACAGGGTTAAATCCCCATTAAATCCACCGACGAAACGATAAAGATCCTGATTCAGTTTCGCGACGCCGGACACAAGATCCGTATTGGCTCGTCCGACATAAAAGTCTGCATCATCGCCGGATGGCAGCCCATTTGCGACAAGATTTGCGCGAATGATATCGCGTGCCTGGGCGGTGAGATATGGGTTACTCAGCTTAAAGACGAAGTTGCCGTTTACATTAAAACTACCGGGATCGGATTGGGCAAATCCAGTGTTGTAGACTGGCTGGCCTGCGAGGTTGGTGGCGCGGTTTTTCGAGTACCAACCCTCAGCAAATGCGTGAACCGAGTCGGTCAGATCATAGTTGATAAAGGCGGCAGTATTAATGCGCTCACTGTTGACTGCAAGATTCGTTATATCTGCGGCATTGAGATTATCGCCTCCAAGAAATGTTGTCGGATCGGCCGTTGGCGTGCCCGTGTTAAATGGGACAAGGTTGCCGTTGGGGCCGAAGCGAACAAAGCCTCCATTGGCATCAACAATACTGCTACCTGGGCCTAGAGGGGCACCATTAAAAATATAGGGATTGCCCCCAGGCGTGCCTAGGAAAGTGCGAAGGTTTCCCGCCAGAACCTGCGAAAAGTGAGAATTCGGATCGAGTGGCGCAATGAAACCATTTTGAGCGCGGATGGACGCCCGCTCATTACCGAGCAGTCCATCCGACGAAACATATTCTGCAACTGCCGTGAAGTTACCGCGCCCGCCAGCGAAATCAGTTCCTGCGAGACCTCTGACACGCCAGTTGAACAGATCGGCCTGATTGCTGATGCCACTCTGGGCATCGAGATCCAACCCATTGAACTTTTTCTTAAGTATAATGTTAACGGTTCCGGCAATCGCATCCGCACCATAGATCGGCGCTCCACCGATCCCGATCGTCTCAACTCTTTCGATCAGTTTGGTCGGGATAACGTTCAAATCGACCTGTGTGCCACTGCCGGCGAACGAAAAGACACTTGCCGGGTTAGCGCCGACAAAGCGGCGACCGTTTACCAACGTCAGCGTGCGCTGAGATCCCAGCGAGTAAAGATTCACGAAGCTTTGGCCAACGCCGAACCCGTTACCTTGGTTGCCGACCAGCGAACTGTCAGCAATGCCAAAGCCGGGCGTCTGATTAAGAGCTTGCGCCACCGTAGTAATAGCCCGCTCATCAAGTAGCGCACCAGATGTCGTAATCGTGGGTTGATTATTGTCATATGCCGCCCGTGGAATGCGCGAACCGGTTACGATAATTAAGCCGTCAGCGTCCTCGGCCTCTGTGTTTGCTGATCGAAGAGGACTGTTCGCCGCCTGGCTAAAAGCCGGTCCTGTTACAGCAACAGCGCCAACAAACAGCGAGGAGGCGAGCAAACGCCCGCGGAAAAACGAAATCATGATACAACTCTCTGTTAAGGCTATCTTTCTGTCAGACATGCCACCTGACTGATCGATAATAAGGCTAGCCACACAAAGGTGGGCAAGGCTCGCAACCTTAACGCGAGATGTATGAACAAGTTGTTATGTAGCGTAACTTGAAAAGCCAAACCCGATAAGATTATGCAATGTTTTTATAGTTACGCTTTGATCAAGAGTCTGAACGGATAACCTCAGTTTCAAAATGATTGCTCGCGTGTGGACATGTGCGATGTCACCGGGGAAGGCCGAAAGCGTGCCTCCCATTGGGCAACCGGCTGAACATTACACAGAGTCTGGCAAGATCATTTATTAAGTTTTGCGCGCTATCGATTGGCATGTGAAAACGAAAACTCCAGCGCTCAATTTATTAACGGCGTGGCGGTCTCTGTCAGCCCGAATGCGGATTCTCTTGGCGGCGTCAGCAATCGCGACATTCTGCGGTGCGATTGAGCTAGGCGAACCGCTCGAGGATATTCTGAAGGGCGCGAGGGATGTCGTCCGATCGCAACCTGCCAGTGGAAACATAATCGTCATTGGCGTCGACGATAAAACTGCGACGGAACTGGGTGGTGTATCTTTTTCGCGCACTGTCGATGCGCAGCTCGTCGATCGCTTGTTCGCGGCTGGAGTAAAATCGGTTTATTTCGATCGTGCATATTCGGACCCCACAACCGTCGCGGCGGATACGGCATTCGCAACAGCTTTGGCGAAGCATCGAGGGCGGGTTTATCTGGGCGCAATGACCCAAGTATCGGGCCAGAATTCGGGATTGCTATCGACCATTCTTCCAATTCCCCAATTTCGGAAAGCGGCCGACTACCGGTCGTTGAATGGATTTCGAACACCCTTCGCGCTTTCGGCTAAACTGACATTTTCGGACACCTTTGAAGGACGCGATGTTCCGTCCATCTCCACCGCAATGGCCGTGCTGCCCACCAGTAGGACCGGATTTTATCGGCCCGACTGGTCCATCCAGGCCAACACCGTACCCACTTATAGCTTCGTCGATATCGTCAAGGGACGAATCGATAAGCGGCTACTTGCTGGAAGGACCGTAGTCGTCGGTCCAACAGCACCAAGACTGAATGACTATCAGCAACTCGTATTCCAAGGCTGGATTCCGGGCGCATTTTTCCATGTTATCGGGGCGGAGACGCTCCTCCGTGGCACTCCGGTCAATTACGGCTGGATTCCGGCTATCCTCGTGGTCATCGGGCTCGGCTGTGTCTATTTATGGGCAAGTGCCCGTCGCGTTCGAACGACCGCCGTGATTATCGCGCTGGCGGCTTTGGTAGCATTGCCTGCGTTCCTGGATGCAGCGCTGATAACGGTCGATGTTCTGCCCGCATTGCTGTTGTTCCTGATAGTCGCTTATCGCGGACTTATGCTCCGTCGTATCGAAGCGTCCGAGCGGACAAACCCCCTGACCGGTCTGCTGAATATTCATGCGTTGCGCAACGGAACCGTGTTCCGCGACGCGACACTGGTGGCGATCAAGCTGAGGAACCAGTCGGAAATCGCGGCCAGCTTCGATGAAAGCGTCGGTGACAGGATTATACAGGAAGTGTGTCGGCGCCTTACCATCGGGCAGACCGAGACAGAGATATACCATGGCGACGACACGTTGTTGTGGATGACATCGCTGCCAATGGGCCTTGAACTGGCCCATCATATCGAAGGGCTTCATCAACTGTCGAAGCGGTCGATCACGCTCGATGGACGTGATGTAGATCTTTCGCTGGCCTTCGGCATTGATGCCGACTTCGAGCGGCCGATGACTAGTCGCATCGGAAGTGCCATGCTGTGCGCCGAAGAAGCTTCACAGGCGAATGACATCTGGAAGCTGTATGATCCCCATCGCCAGGACGAGGCAGCCTGGGCTCTATCGTTGATGAGTCGGCTCGATCACGCCATCGATACGCAAGAGCTATGGGTTGCATTTCAGCCCAAGGCTTCCGCTGCATCGGGAGAGATTATTGGGGCCGAGGCACTGGTTCGCTGGCAGCATCCCACCCGCGGCCTCATTAGTCCCGATCAATTCATTCCTGTGGCTGAAGAAGCCAACAGAATCGACCGGCTGACCGAATTCGTGCTGGATCGCGCGGTCGAGGGGGCTGCCAGTATAACCGCTCTCGGCCATTCGTTCAGTATCGCAGTCAATCTCTCGACACAGATGTTGCTGCGTCCGGACCTATCCGAAATGATCGACACGATACTTGCCCGTCACCAATTCCCCCACGCCTCGCTGACGCTGGAGATTACCGAAACCGGTCAATTGGTTTCATCGCCATTGAAGCTCGCCATGATGAAGAAACTGTCGCAGCGTGGGATTCAGGTTTCGATCGACGACTACGGAACCGGGAACGCGACGCTAGAATATCTTAAGTTGCTGCCATCGAACGAAGTAAAGATCGACCGTCGTTTCGTATTCAACATCGTAAACGACCAACTCGACCGCATCCTCGTCGAATCGACAATCGACGTAGCCCATAATCTTGGACGAACTGTAGTTGCCGAGGGAGTCGAGTCGGAAGCGGTGCGAGCCGCGCTTGTCGGCATGGGATGCGATGTCATTCAAGGGTTCCTCGTTGGCAAACCCGTTGATTTAGAAACATTAAAGCGCCGTGTCGGAATAGGTAGAGGGCAGCTACGTACTGGTTAACAACGCGTTTACCAAATTCCTTGATCCTTGGTTAAAATTACGTTAACCCTACTTCTTGCAAGCAGATCGCGCTCGCACGTTTTGGGGAACGCAGATGTCGAAGAAAATTGTTAAGCCAACTGTTCGTGGTGTTTGGTCGGGTTGGTCGAGCTTTTTTGGTTGGAACTGATCCAACCAATTTCGCGAAATACTCGCTGAATTGAATAGGCCTTGGGGAAACTCGAGGCCTTTTTCTTATCTAGCGTCGGCGCCGAAGATTATGGGCCAAACAACTTCTCCCCAGACTTAGGGCCGCGTCAGGCTCACAATGCGCGCGGGATCGATCCGCTCATCATGCCATTTCATCCCCCAGTGGAGATGTGGCCCTGTGGCGCGGCCTGTCTGGCCGATCGCGCCAATCTGCTGGCCCTGATGGACGTGGTCGCCAACCTTTACATCGATACGCGACAGATGGAGGAATGCGCTGTTCAGGCCCATGCCATGATCGACCATCAACAAATTGCCCTCTAGCGTGAAGGCGCTTGCCGCCGCCAGAATCACGACCCCGTCGGCTGGAGCCAGCACGGGGGCTCCCAGTCCGCCCGCGACATCGACGCCGCTATGCGGCGCGCCGGGTTGGCCTGCGTAAATGCGCTGTGATCCAAAACCACCGCTTATCCGCCCCCGCGCGGGCCATATAAACGATTGCCGCCAACCCTGACTGTCACTGACAACCCGGCGCGCCGCTTCAATCTGCGCCAGTTCAGCGGGCCGGCGCGCCTCGAACTCGGCATCGGGCTGGCTGTGATGCGGCAGCGTCGGCAAGCTTTCAATTCGCCACGCGCGCGATGCCACGTTGAGCCGCTCTGTAACCGACCGACCATCACGCAATGTTGCACTCAAGATGGCAACCGTCGTGTGATCGCGCCCGAAGGCAATGATAAATCGCCCATCGGGAGCAATTTCCACTTCCGCGCCATCCTTAACCAGACGGATGGTGCCTGTCGGCACAGTACCCAGCGCGACTCCGCCCTGTTGCGCAACACGGTCCAGCCGGAACGCACCGATCGAGGCGGGCGTGAACGACAAGGTGGTCGGTGGTGCGGCGAAGCCAGTCCCCGGCAGCGCGAGGATCGTCAGCGCTGCCCAGCGATGGGCCAGCTTCATTTGCCGAGCATGGCCTTTGTAGAAATCTCAGCCGAAGCATAAGGCTCTTGCTTCGCGACGCTCCAGTAACGCAGTTCCTCAAGCGGAATATGCTCGCCGCTCACCGCGCAAACGACGTGATCGCCTTGCGCCAACAACCGAAAGCCATTGGCCATGTAGTGGAGTTTCGCCGCGCGGCCGCCGGGGGACATGAGCATTTCAAATAACCTTTTTAGAACAAACTGTCCTGTTGAGGTTTATCATAAGCTGGTCGCGCCGCTCTCTCAACCCGCGCGTCCACAGGGCCATCTTGGAAGTGCAGCGTTAGTGCGCCCGCAGCCTGCGCCGCGCTGGCACTCGCCACCACGCCACCACCGCGCTTTTCAACCCTGGCGTAACCGCGCTCGAGCGGCTTATCCGGGTGCAGCGACTGAGCAACGCGCCACAACCGGTCGAGTTGTTCGCGAGCCTGTGCGATTGGTCGGTCCACGAGCCGCCTTTCGAGCCGCACACTCGCCAGTCGCTCCTGCGATCGACCGAGTCGCGCCTGTAACAGCGCGGGGCGCAAAGCGCCGCTCGCCCGGGCCACATCGCCGCGTGCCTCGGTCAGTCGATGGCCTAGCCCACGCCGCAAACGGCCGCTCAAATCGTCGGTTCGTTGGCGTTGTGGCCCGAGCAAACTATCCTGTTTCGGGAGTCTCGCCGCCAACGCACGCAGACGCTCCCCACCATGATCGTGATAGCGATGGGCGCAACGCAGGGTCCGACTCGCCAATTCCTGAACTGCCGCCAGCAGATCGCCGCGCACCGGCACCGCCATTTCGGCCGCAGCCGTAGGCGTCGGCGCGCGCACATCGGCGGCGAAATCGCACAGGCTGGTGTCGGTCTCATGCCCGACGGCCGATATAATCGGGATCGAACACGCCGCCACCGCACGAACGGCAACCTCCTCGTTGAACGCCCAAAGGTCCTCAACCGAACCGCCGCCGCGCGCGACGATCACCAGATCGGGCCGGTCCACACCCTGCATCGTGGAAAACCCATCGATAGCTCGCGCCACTGCTTGAGCAGCACCATTACCCTGCACGATTACCGGCCAGACGATGACCCGCACCGGGAATCGATCTGACAGGCGGTGCAATATGTCACGAATCACCGCGCCTGTTGGAGACGTCACCACCCCGATCGTGCGCGGCAGATAAGGCAGCGGTTTCTTGCGGGAAGCGTCGAACAGCCCCTCGGCCGCCAGCTTTGCCTTCAACTTTTCAAGCAAAGCCAGCATCGCGCCAGCACCCGCCAGTTCCAGCCGTTCGATTACGATCTGATATTTTGACCGCCCCGGATAGATCGTCAGCTTGCCCGTCGCGATAACGTCCGCACCATCCTCGGGCGCAAAGGCCAGCGCCGATGCTGTCGCCTTCCACATTACGCCGTCGATGACTGCCTTGTCGTCCTTCAGCGCAAGGTAGCAGTGCCCGGAAGCTACCCGCTTCCACCCCGAAATCTCGCCACGGATACGAACCCGGCCAAACCCATCTTCGACATGGCGCTTCAGCCGCGACGATAGTTCGGACACCGTAAGCGGTGCTGCGTTGTCGCCCGGCGCGCTCTCGGCTAACAGCCGCCCTTCGAAATCAATGAGGTCGTCCATGAATATCCTGCTGATCGGTAGCGGCGGCCGCGAACACGCGCTTGCATGGAAGCTCGCGCAGTCGCCCCTGACAGATAGCCTGTTCGCCGCGCCGGGCAATCCCGGCATTGCCGAACACGCCGAACTGGTGGTGCTGGACGCTGGCGATCACGCCGCTGTTGTCGCGTTCTGCAAGGCCAAAACTATCGGGCTTGTCGTAATCGGCCCTGAAGGACCGTTGGTTGACGGCCTTGCCGACAGTTTGCGCGCCGCCGATGTTCCGGCCTTCGGTCCAGGCAAACTGGCCGCACAACTGGAGGGGTCAAAGGGTTTTACCAAAGACCTTTGCGCGCTCCACAACATTCCCACCGCCGCGTTCAGTCGCCACGATAACGCTGCGAGCGCGCGCGTGTCCGTCGGCGCGTTCGGCTATCCAGTCGTCATCAAGGCAGACGGGCTTGCAGCGGGCAAAGGCGTCGTCATCGCTGAGAACGAGACCGAGGCACTGGCTGCAATCGATGCGATGTTCGACGGGGCGCACGGCATAGCGGGCACCGAAATCGTCATTGAGGAATTCCTGACCGGCGAAGAAGCCAGCTTGTTCGCGTTGACAGACGGAACCACCGTCGTTGCCTTCGGATCGGCGCAGGATCACAAACGTGTTGGCGAAGGCGATATCGGTCCGAATACGGGCGGCATGGGTGCATACAGTCCCGCCAGCGTGTTGACTCCGGCGCTGGAAGCCGAGGCAATGCGCCAAATTATCGAGCCGACGGTTACAGCGATGCGCGAGGCCGGAATGCCATTTGTCGGCGTGTTATATGCCGGACTGATGCTGACCCCGGACGGCCCAAAGCTCATCGAATATAATGCGCGGTTCGGTGATCCAGAAACACAGGTGCTTATGCCCCGTTTCGAAGGCGATTTGACAGCCTTGTTGCTCGCGGTGGCAACCGGTTCGCTTGCCACTGCGCCTTCCCTGCTCTTTTGTGAGAAAGCCGCACTTACCGTCGTAATAGCGGCGCGCGGATATCCCGGTGTGCCAGAAAAGGGCGGCAAGATTGATGGACTTGCACAGGCGGGCAAGCGGGGCTCGGTCGTCTTTCACGCAGGGACCAGCGCAAGCGAAGCGGGTTTAATCGCAACCGGCGGCCGTGTGCTGGCTGTTACCGCTTTGGGTCTCAATGTTACGGATGCAAAACGATCGGCTTATACTGCGATCGACTGTATAGATTTTCCGACAGGGTTTTATCGTAGAGATATCGGGTGGCGGGAAGTGCAACGCGAACTGGCGGCAACTTGATCCATTTTTGGCGCGCTGCTGGACATTTAACCGAATTTCTAGGATGCCGCTCAACAACGAGCCAACCACCCAGCAGGTGGCTACCTTCTATTATAACGATGCTCGCCAATGTCTTATAGGTTGCCCGAGCGGCAGGGGAAACTGATCTATGCTTAATTTAACGCAGCAATACTGGCCGATACTGGTTGTAGTGCTGCTTTTGGTCGTCGCAGGTGTCTTGTGGGTCCGACGTGGCAAGCATGTCGCGCTTGATCAGGAACAGTCGATCAGACCAACACTGTCGCGCGAGATTGCGCCGGTCGTTGACGAGCCCGAAATCAAACAACCCGCTTTCTTAATCGAGCCTATCGCCGGGACGCCCGATAATCTGCTCGAGATAAAGGGATTGGGGCCACGCATCGCCATGATGCTCAACGGTTTGGGCATAACACGATTCGAACAGATTGCGCGGCTAACTCCCGAGGAACAGGTCAACCTCGACCAGCATCTGGGGCCGTTCAAAGGCCGCATCGAACAGGACCGCTGGGTCGATCAAGCCCGAATTCTGGCTTCGGGGGACCGCGCCGCGTTCGAGAGTGAATTCGGCAAGATCAACGGCGGGTGAGCCGACAGGCGATTCGATCCTGGGGGGCAATTGCTTTGGCGACGCTTGCAGCGTCGGCTGCGCTGGGACAGTCGCTGAATGACGAACGCCGCGCTTTTTCTGATGCCCGCGCCAAGGCAAGTGCCGCTCAGCAACGTTCGCAGCGGCTCGAAATGTCAGCCGCCGCCGCTCGCAATCAAGCCGAGCAGGCCCGGTCGCGCTCTGCTGCCGTCGCTGCTCGGGTGCAGGGTGCAGAGGCGGATATCGATGCTGCCGAAGCACGGATTGCCATTATCGAACGATTGCGTCGTGATCAGCGTGCGCGACTGGCCATCCAACAGGGTCCAATGATTCGCCTTATGGCGGCGTTACAGGCGCTGGCCCGCCGCCCCGCCGCGCTTACTCTCGTTCAGCCCGGATCGCTCGACGATCTCGTCCATGTTCGCGCCCTGTTGTCCGCGATCGTTCCCGTGGTCGAGGCACGTACGGCGGGTCTTCGCGCCGAAGTTGCCCGTGGTCGTGATCTTCGGAATCAGGCGGATCGTGCGCTCGCCCTGTTTGCGCAAAGCCAGCAGGCGCTTGTTACACAGCGCAACACACTCGCGGCGTTGGCGCTGGAACGGCGCCGTGCATCGGATGCCCTGTCAGGCAGCGCCATCGTTGAACAGGATCGCGCGCTGGCGATGGGCGAGGAAGCGCGCGATATCGGCGAACTAATGACCCGGATCGGCGCGTCGGCTGAAGTACGCTCGACACTGGAGACGTTACCCGGCCCGACGCTACGCCCGATTAAGCCCGGAGAGGCGCGCGCGCTTCCAGCCGCAACGTCCGCCAACGCAACCGGCGGACAGGCACCCTATCGGCTCCCTGTGATCGGTCAGGTCATTACCGGGCTTGGCGAGGTATCTGCCACCGGCATCCGCGCGCGCGGCCTCACGATCGCCACGCGACCCGGCGCTCAGGTCGTTGCGCCCACAGGTGGCCGGATCGCATTTGCAGGCCCTTATCGCGGCTATGGCAATATCGTGATCGTCGATCATGGCCGGGGCTGGACCACGTTAATAACCAGCCTCGCCGCGCTCGACGTCCGGGTCGGAGATGCTGTTGATCAGGGTTCGCCAATCGGCAAGGCGGGTGCCTCTCGCCCGACGATTACGGTCGAATTACGAAAAATGGGTCAGCCCATCGATATCGCACGCCTCATCGGCTGACGGCAGTCTTATATACATTGGGATGCGGCCAATCGATGACCTTGTGGGTTGACCTGTTTTCACGGTAACGCATGTTGGATTCTCAAGGATATTCGATGCCGAAGTTCCCCCTGCGTGCGTTCCTGACCGTTTTCGCCATCGCGCTCGTTCCAGTGACAACAGCGGCTGTCGCGGCGGTCGATGTCAATGTTTACCGTAGCCTCGATACTTTCATCGCTGTGTTCGAACGCATTCGCGCCGACTACGTCGACAAGGTTGACGATCAAAAACTGATCAAAGGCGCGATCGACGGGATGCTAGCCAGCCTCGATCCGCATAGTTCGTACCTCGACGCCCGCGATTTCGAACAGATGCGGACGCAGACCGACGGCAATTACGGCGGTCTCGGCCTGACGGTCTCGATGGAAGACGGCGCAGTCAAGGTCATAGCGCCGACCGAGGATTCGCCCGCATGGCGCGCCGGGATCAAGGCTGGCGACTTCATCACACACCTGAACGGCACGCTGATTTTCGGTGGCACGCTGGATGAGGCGGTAGATCAGATGCGTGGCCAGCCTGGCACAACGGTTAAGCTGACCATCGTTCGCGCCGGTCGCGACAAGCCCTTCGATGTCACTATTACGCGTGAGATCATCGAACTGAAGCCGGTGAAATGGGAAGTCCGCGGCCAGGTCGGCTACATCAACATTAATGCGTTTTCGAAGGACACGGGCGTTGCCGTTCACGCGGCGCTTACCGGCATCGACAAGATGCTTGGCCACCAGCCGCTTGGCTATGTCGTCGATCTCCGCTCGAATCCCGGCGGCTTGCTCGACGAAGCAGTTTCGGTCAGCGACGACTTCCTCGACCATGGCGAAATTGTTTCCCAGCGCGGTCGCGACCGACGCGATATCGAACGTTATTTCGCCAAACCCGGCGACTTTGCCCACGGACTGCCAATCGTTGTGCTGGTCGATGCAGGCTCCGCTTCGGCAGCCGAAATCGTGGCCGGCGCGCTTCAGGATCAACACCGCGCGCTGGTCATGGGCGAGCGCACCTTTGGCAAGGGTTCGGTCCAGACATTGCTGCCGCTCAGCGATTCGACCGCGCTGCGCCTGACGACGGCGCGCTATTTCACGCCTTCGGGGCGTTCGGTTCAGGAGGGTGGCATCGAACCCGATCTGATCGTGCCGCAGTTGAGCGATCCCGATTACAAGACGCGGCCGCGTTTCCGCGAAGCTGACCTCCGTCGACACCTCATCAACGAGGCAAAGGTCGATAACAGCGTGCTCGAAGAAGACCAGAAAACTGACCCACGCTTCGTCGGGACACCCGAATCACTGAAGGCAAAGGGCATCACCGACTTCCAGTTGAGCTACGCGCTCGACACGATCGCCCGTCTTGCCAAGGCGCCCCCGGCGCAGGCGACGACGCGCAAGTGACCCGCCTCGACCGCGCCAACATCTTTGCCTTCGCAATGCCAGCCGCTTTGCTGGCAGGAGCGTGGGGCTCGCAGCTTATCGGCCATCTTTACCCTTGCGAGATGTGCCACTGGCAGCGCTGGCCGCATTACGCCGCACTCGGCATTGCATTGCTCGCCTTCCTGATCAAGCCAATGCGGTCACCGCTCGTTGTGCTTGCTGCCTTTGCCATTCTGATTTCAGGCGGGATCGGCGTCTGGCACGCGGGCGTCGAATATCATTGGTGGCAGGGCATCACGACCTGCTCTCGCATCGGTGGCGGGACACTCGCAGATATCATGGCTGCGCCGCTGATCCGCTGCGATACTGCTCAATGGACACTATTCGGCATCTCGCTGGCCGGATTCAATGCGATCATTTCGATCGCGGGCGGTCTGCTCATCCTGAACCTGCTGAGGAAGCCGCGATGAGCCTCAGGGCCGACACCGAATCGATGATTCGCGTCGATCAGGCTGGTGAATATGGCGCGACCCGTATTTATGCTGGGCAGTTGGCTATCATGAACGGCCGCAGCCCCGCTGCGCGCACGATCGCCCGGATGGCGGCTCAGGAGGAACGCCATCGCAAAACTTTCGATCGGATGATTGTAGAACGCGGTGTTCGTCCGACTTTGCTTCAGCCAATCTGGAATGTCGCGGGCTACGGACTCGGCATGGCAACGGCATTGCTTGGCCCCGCGGCGGCGATGGCCTGCACCGTCGCGATAGAAACCGAAATCGACCGCCATTACGGTCAGCAGATCGTTGAACTGGGGAGCAGAGACCCCGAATTGTCTGAAGCCGTTGCAGATTTTCAGGCCGAGGAAGTAGAGCATAGAACACTCGCGGCCGAAGCGCCGGGCACAGATGATTTTCCTTTGATGTCGGCAGCGATCCGGTTGGGTTGTCGAGTGGCGATTGCGGTAACGAAACGGATATGAATCCGGCCATGATGCGTTCATGTCGATGATGAGAGGTACTCCAATGCGCAAAATTCTGATCGCCGCCCTGATGTTAGCCCCCGCCACTTTATCATTGCCGGCTTTCGCCCAAAATGCAGTGAACGATCGCGTGCTGACGATCTTCGGGAATGACACCTGCCCCAAGGACACGATCTGCGTTCGCGGGTCCGAGGCCGATCGGTATCGCATTCCCAAACAGTTTCGAAACACGGGACCGATTGCGCCCGCCAATCAGGCTTGGGGGGCACGCGCGCAGGGAACGATAGATGCAGGTGCTCGCACTGGCACGGGTAGTTGCTCAGCAGTCGGCGCGGGTGGTTGGACCGGATGCTATCTCCAGCAGATGCAGGCGGCCCGCGCTGAGCGCAAAGCCGATGCTGAGGCAGCGCCCGACGTTAAGCCATAAGCGTGTAAAGCCTTCGCGACTGATAACAGAGTTCCGTTTGGCCTGATACGATCGCTCGTTGCGCAGAAAGTCGAACAGATGGAGCTATTTACCACCTGAATTGTTGGTCACCCGACAGGGAGACACTTCATGGCAACAGCAAAGATTTTTGACGATCTCAAGGCCGATCACGATCGCCACCGCGAAGTTCTAAGCGCAATCGCCGATGCAAAGGGCGATAAGAAAACCCGCGCCGGTCTCTTCGAAAAATTCCGCATCGACGTATCGGGACATGCCGCGGCCGAGGAGCAATCCCTCTATGCCACGATGATGATGGACCCCGAAATGCAGGACGACGCGCGCCATTCAGTTTCCGAACACAAGGAAGTCGACGACATGCTGACCGAGCTTTACCAGCAGGAGGTCGATACGCCTGAATGGAGCCGGAAATTCACTCAGATGCGAACGCGTTACGATCACCATATCACCGAGGAAGAAGAGGAAATGTTTCCCAAGGCTGCCGAACATCTGTCGGACGCCGATGAAGTCCGACTCGCGAAGGTTTTTGAGAAGCGCAAGCCAGCCGAAAGCCAGAAAGCTGCGGAAACCAACCCTACGGAAAAGGAAGAGAAGGAATAGTTCGGTCGCGACCGGACTGAGGTGCAGCCCAGTCTTTGTCCCATTGCCCTTGCTCCATGTTTTGCTAGGGCGCGGGCATGATCGAAAACATTATCGGCTGGCTGGCCGGCTTCATCGTCGCGTTCATTTCGGCCACTGGCTATCTGGGCGTCGCGCTTTTGATGGCTATCGAATCGGCTTGCATACCGCTGCCCAGCGAAATCATCATGACGTTTGCCGGATATCTCGTCGCGACGGGTCAATTGAACTTGTGGCTGGTGGCAACGGCCGGTGCCATCGGCTGCAATATCGGATCGGTCATCGCCTATGAAGCAGGTAAGCGCGGCGGTCGTCCGATCGTCGAGCGCTGGGGCCGTTATATCTTGATCGACAAACACGACCTCGATCGCGCCGACGTTTTTTTCGCAAAACACGGCAGCGTGGCAGTGTTGATCGGCCGTCTGCTCCCGGTCATTCGCACATTTATCGCTTTTCCGGCGGGTGTCGCACGGATGCCGCTCGGCAAATTCCATTTCTATACGTTCATCGGGTCGTGGCCGTGGTGCTTCATGCTGGCATGGGTCGGCATGAAACTCGGCAGCGCATGGGACACGGACCCCCGCGTAAAGGCGGCTTTTCATGACGCCCATCTGATTATCGTAGCGGTTATCCTTGTCGCAGGCGTCTGGTTCGTCTGGCACAAACTTCGGAAACGATAATTATTCCGCCGCAAGCAAAGCCTCGGCGCCGCCCAGATCGACCGACACCAACCGGCTGATCCCCTGTTCGACCATCGTAACGCCGTACAGTCGGTGCATCCGGCTCATCGTCACGGCGTTGTGTGTCACGACCAGGTAGCGGGTGGCAGTAGTATTCGCCATCGTGTCGAGTAGATCGCAAAACCGTTCGACATTCGCATCGTCGAGCGGCGCATCGACCTCATCCAAAACGCATAGCGGCGCAGGATTGGTCAGGAACAATCCGAAAATCAGCGCGACCGCCGTCAGCGCCTGCTCACCACCCGACAACAGGGTAAGACTCGTCAGCTTCTTGCCCGGAGGCTGCGCCATAATCTCTAGCCCGGCTTCGAGAGGATCGTCCGAATCAATCATCTCCAGATGTGCTTCGCCGCCATTAAACAGAGTTGCGAACAGTTTGCGAAAATGTCCGTCGACCGCATCGAATGCCACGCGCAGCCGTTCGCGCCCTTCGCGATTGAGACTGCCGATCGACCCCCGAAGCCGATGTGTCGCCTCGGTCAGTTCGGCGTGTTCGGCAAATGATTGATCGCGCGCCGCCTCGATTTCGACCAGTTCGGTTTCCGCGACGAGATTGACTGGACCCAGCCGCTCACGATCCAGCGTCAGGCGATCGAGCCGGGTCGATTCATCCGCGACGGTCCCGACCGAATGCGCCGAAAACCCCTGTTTTTCCGGCAACACCGGCGGCGGGCATTCGAAACGCTCGCCCGAAACGCGGCTCATCTCGACGCGCCGCAATTCCTGATTTTCGGCGCGTGCCTGTGCGCCCGCACGCGCCTCTCGAGCGGCAGCGAGGGTTTCAGCGGCGCGAGCGGCATCGCCTTCGCGCATCCGTAGCGCCGCTTCGGCATCGCGTTCGGCGACAACGGCAGCTTCGCTCGCAATCGCAAGCGTCCGTGTTTCGGCGTCCAGCCCATCCAGATTTGCGGTCGCACGATCCGGCGCATCGGACAGGCGTGCAGCCTCTTCATCGAGGGCCGCCGCGCGGCGCGTCATCTCTTCGACACGCTTGCCCGCCTTGCCACTACGCGCGCGCCAGCCGTCCGCTTCCTCTCGAGCCGCAACCAAACGCGCGTTATCGACCGCCAATGCGTTTTCAAGTGCCGCCAGCACTGCCCGCTGAGCCGCTATCGATGTCCGCAGTTCGACATTTGCACGTTCGAGTTTCGGATATTCGTCATCAGCCTGCGGAGAGGGCAATAATCCAAGAGCATCTGTCGCCTGCCCCTCGGCATCCCGCGCGGTCCGCACATCATTGTCGGCACGGGCGATCCGTTCATCCAGATCGACGTATCGCGCGGTGACGCGATCGACCTCTGCATTCGCAGCATCTTCGGCGCGCAGAGCAGCACGAAGCGCAGTATCCGCAGCATCCCGCGCACGCCGCGTGTCGGCAAGCACGGATGCGGCAAGCGCCACGCCCTCACGCGTCCGGTTTAGAAAAGCGACACTGGTTTCCGCATCGACCCTCGCTTGCGGAAGCTGCGCTTCGAGAGCGATCAGGCGATTACGACGCTTGAGCCGCTCAGCAGCGGCACCGCCCACACCCTCTGCAACGAAACCATCCCAACGGCGCATACGTCCGTCACGCGTGACCAAACGCTGCCCCACCAAAAGGGTTTGGCCGGTGTCATCATCCACCACAACGACCTGCGCAAGCCTGCGACCAAGTTCGGATGGCGCAGACACATAAGCCGATAGCGGCTGCCCCGAAAGCACAGGGTCGCCGGGAAGCACGGCTGTTCCCACCCATTTGCGCGTGGCCGTCGATGCGGCGCCAATTTCGGCCCCAAGATCATCGGCAAGTGCAGCAGCAAGCGCGGCTTCGTAACCGGGAGAGGCAGTAATTCGATCGAGCGCACCGCCGTTTGTGACGCTTTCAGTTGCCAGCGACCGTGCTTCACTTTCAAGCGATGCCAGCGCGGCGCGCGTGGCGGCGTGGTTACTTTCGGCAGAACTGACATTTTCCGAAGCTGTCACGCGATCGGCTTCGGCCTGAACAAGCGCGGCGACTGCACCGGCGATTTTTGCTTCGGCCACCGCTCTGGCGTCGCTCGCGGCTGTACTTGCCGCCCGTACCCCGTCGACCGGCAACAATCGCGCACGCTCACCAATCAACCGTTCACGATCCGACAGGGCGCGCGCCACCACAGCACCGGCGGCGTTCATCGCGGCCGTTGCCACCCGCAACTCGGCATCGCGTCGTGCCTGCGCCGCCATGGCCTGCGCCAGCGCGACCTCTGCCGCGTGCCCCTCTCGCTCGACCGCATCCAGTTTCGACGCCTGACCGGGCCGCTCCGCCGCCGCAGTCGCGATCCGTATCTCCAGTCGCCCAATTTCTTCGGAAAGGCGCGTCAGGGCATCGCCAGCATCGCGCGCCAACTCCCCTTCTCGCGCACGGTCCCCTTCCAGACGGTCGCGCTGTTCGACCAGCGTCGCAATCCGTGTCTCGAGCGCCGTGCGTTCCGCCTCTGCCGTCGCCAGCCTGTGCCGTGAATCCGATACCGCATCGCGAGCGACCTGCGCCACGACCCGGAGATCGGCCAATCGCGTCGTCCCTTCGCGGACCCACGCCGCCACTCCGACCTGCGCGTCGTTCGCTGTCCGAACGGCATCGTCGGCGGCCTTTGCTTCGGCACGGGCCGTATCCGCAGCGGCGGCGGCATCGCGCCACCGCGCATAGATCAACCGCGCCTCGGCTTGTCGAATCTCGTCGCTAAGCCTGCGGTATTTCTCCGCCGACCGTGCCTGTCGCCGTAACTGGGCAATGCGATTATCCATGTCGGCAAGCAGTTCGGATACGCGGGCAAGATTGGTTTCAGTCGCCTTCAGCCTGATTTCCGCCTCGCGCCGCCGAACATGGAGTCCGGCAATGCCCGCCGCTTCCTCAAGCATGGCGCGACGCTCTGCGGGCTTTGCCGCGATCACGGCTCCGATGCGCCCCTGACTGACCAGTGCGGGCGAATGCGCGCCGGTCGCGGCATCGGCAAAGATCAACTGGGCATCGCGCGCGCGCGCGTCACGGCCATTGATCCGATAAGCAGAACCAGCGCCACGTTCGATACGGCGGACGACTTCGACATCATCGTCGTCATCGCGGGTCGCCAATATCGAGACTTCGGCAAACTGACGTTGCGGGCGAGTTGCGGTACCGGCGAAAATTACGTCGTCCATCGCCGCGCCGCGCAACGATTTTGCCGACCCTTCACCCATTGCCCAACGGATCGCCTCCAGCAAATTGGATTTGCCGCAACCGTTGGGGCCGACGACGCCGGTCAGGCCCGGCAATATGCGCAGCTCGACGGGATCGATGAAGCTTTTGAAGCCGGTCAGTTTGACCCGCGCAAACTGCATTATGCGTTAGGCGCCAGCGGCTTTAAGCGCCTTTTCCACACCTTCCCAAGTGTTGATGTCAGCCATCACATCGCCATTCAAGATGAAGGTCGGCGTTCCCGAGATGTGGTATTTCGTGTCGGCAGTCGCCAGCGACTTGTTGATCTTGTCGATGACAGTGTTGTCGGCAAGGCAAGCATTGGACTGCGCCGCAGTCACGCCGCGCTGTTCGACGAATTCGCGATAACCGATTGTATCAGCCCAGAATGCTGCCTGCTGGATCGGGGTCATCCCCTGAATCTTGCCCTGAGTTTCAGGGGGAGTTTTTCAAGCTTTGGCAGCATCTCTGGTTGAGCCGCGAACATCTGTTCCAGGATCGTGAAGAATGGGGCCGGACCGCCGCAACGGCCCAGCATTATTGCAGCAAGATCGGGCGCGTGGATCGGGAAGTCGCGGAATTCGTAGCTAACCTTACCGCTCTCGATATATTTGGGGAGGCCAGTGCTGCTGTCGGCAGAAAACTTTGCACAATGCGGGCAGGTCCGTGATCCGTATTCGACCAGTTTCAATGCTGCATCGGGATTTCCCATGCGAAACCCACCGTCGGCCGTTTCGCTAACCGTGGTCGCCCAGTCGGTCCCGATCGGTGCCTTTGCCGCCGCGACCGGAGCCGACGACGATGTATTCCCGTCCTTGCTCCCGCACGATGCGATCAGGGCAAATGCGGGAAGGGCGAGCAAGGCAAAACGGTTCATCGGCATTTCCTATTATTTCTGCGCAACGGCGGAGCGTAATTTCTCTTCGACCTGCGCCCATGTCGAAAGTGGGAGGGATTGCCCATTGATAAGAAACGCGGGTGTACCGGGGATCTTGCGAACTTCCCAAGCTTCCCTGGTCAGCCCCATCACGGTCGCCTGTGTCGGCTTGTCGATCAGGCACGCGTTGACCTGAGCCACCGTATAGCCACGCGCGACCATGAAGTCAGTCAGTCCGGCACCCTTTGCCACCGCGATCAGCGCATCATTGACCGGCGCGCTTTCGGGCAGCACATTGCTTGCCTCGAATGCGGTGGCCTTTGTTATTAATGCTTCCTGCGCGCCGAACAGGGCCTCGCTATTGCCGAAAAAGCGTGATGGGCCGCCACAGCGGGCCAGCACGGCGGCTGTAAAATCATAACGATCGCGCACGGCATTGCGCATTTCGACCGCAACCGTACCCTTGCTGACAAAGCCGGACCTGATCGGGCCAGAAGCTTCGCCCGTGAAATGGGCGCAATGTGGGCAAGAATAGCTGAGATATTCGACAAACCGGACCTTCGCCTTCGGATTGCCCAGGACATAGGCACCGTTGGGTGCGCGCGTGACGGTTTGGGTCCAATCGGGCGCAGCGGCAGCGACGGTGAACGGAGCCAATAGAGCGAACAGGGCAAGCAGGAAACGCATCAGCTGATCTTTCCAAGTGAAACCGAAAGCGCCGTTGCAGCGGCAACACCCTGAGCGAGCGATTCGAGAACCGCCTTCAACTCAGGGTCGGCAATCGTGCGCAGCGATTCGCCGAGTTCGACCGGGACCACCACAAAGGGTTGCGGCGCGGCGCGGAGTTTGGGCGCGGGCAGGTCGCCCTGTCGCATGACGACGCGAACGACGGCCGCATAGCCGAAAAAACGGTTTACCCGTTCGATGATGACAGGCGTGACGTGCTGCATCATCGGAGCGTGCGCGCCCGCGACGGTCAGGGTCAGGACGCCGTTCGACCGCGCGCCGTTGGGAAAGCGGATCGATTCGGGGGCCGTCACCTTAGCATAGCGTTCACCGACGATCTCGCCCCACCGGCTCACGATCGAGGATTGCACAAAGCCGAATCGGCGGAATGCAGCGCGTCCGATGTCGGGCACAATCTCTGAAACGCTACGCGCACGTCCGCCCCGCGCACGCTCTGGAGCAGCGGATTTGGCGGGAACTGGCTTTTCACGTTTCGGCATTGGCCCACCTCTGCCACAAGCGGTCGGTGTCCGTCGATATCCCAATTTCCGCAAAACTACTTCGCTGGTACGATGCCCATGCTCGCGACCTGCCGTGGCGCAGTCCACCGGGGTCGTCGCCGCCCGATCCGTATCGCGTGTGGCTGTCGGAAATCATGCTTCAGCAGACGACGGTTGGAGCGGTTAAGCCTTATTTTGCGAAGTTCACGGCGCGCTGGCCGACCGTGGATAGGCTGGCGGCTGCGGACGATGCCGATGTGATGGCTGCGTGGGCGGGGCTTGGTTATTATGCACGGGCGCGCAATCTGCTTGCCTGCGCGCGAGCCATTGTTGCGGGACACGGAGGAGTGTTTCCAGCGAACGAGGGTGATTTGCGGACACTTCCGGGGGTGGGTACCTATACCGCCGCCGCCATTGCAGCGATTGCGTTTCACCAGCGAGCGGTTGTAGTTGATGGCAACGTCGAACGCGTGGTATCGCGGTTATTCGCGGTGGAAACGGCACTGCCCTCATCGAAACCGGAACTATGGCGTCTGACAGACACCGTTACCCCGGAAACCCGCGCCGGAGATTTCGCGCAGGCGATGATGGATCTCGGCAGCACGATCTGCACACCGCGCCACCCGTCGTGCCTGATATGTCCACTGCAAACCGATTGCCTCGCCACGCGGAATGACCCCGCCAGCTATCCGCGTCGTGCCGCGAAGGTCGCCAAGCCCGAACGCAGCGCGACCGCGTTCTGGATCGAACGTGACGGACAGGTGCTACTTATCCGCCGCCCACAATCGGGCTTGCTTGGCGGGATGCGCGCTTTTCCATCGACGCTTGAGACGAAAGCCGCATCGGTGGATCAGGCCTCGTTTCATCAGGGCGAGCCTGCCGGCGAAATCGTCCACGTCTTCACCCACTTCCGCCTGACGCTGTCGATACGGATCGGCACTCCCGAAACAGGTTGTAACATATCAACGGACGGGGAATGGTGGCCGATAGACCTGCTTGAAGAAGCCGGGTTGCCAAGCGTCTTCGCAAAAGTCGCGACAGTGATGATGGAGAAAGTAACAATATGAACGACACGGTATTGGGATGGAGCCTGTGACGGGTTTCACAGGGTCGCCACTCGACCGCGTCGATCATATCCGCAGCGATCGCGAAGGTTACGCGGCACTCCGCTATGACTGGCGGGGGCGGTTGCTGGCGCTCGACGGACTCGATCCGCGGCTTTCGGACGAGGGCGAACTTGTGTGGCTGAGCCTTGCCGAACTGTCCGATGATGCTGAGGTCGTGCTTCTGGGCGTTCTGGACAACAAGCCGCACTTCATTTCCGTGCCCGCGCAAGTTTCCGGCAGTGCTATGCGATCCCCGTCCATGTGGCGCGCGCTGAACGTACTGCCGGCCGAACAATCGGCAATTTACGGTACCGCGCACAGCCTCATCACCTGGCACAATACACACCGTTTCTGCGCTCGTTGTGGATCGACCACGACAATATTCCGCGCAGGCTGGGGCCGTAAATGCGACAGTTGCGGCACAGAGCATTTCCCACGCACCGACCCCGTCGTGATCATGCTCGCTGAATATGAGGGAAAGGTTCTCGTCGGTCGCCAGTCACGTTTTCCGCCCGGCAATTATTCGGCACTGGCAGGTTTCCTGGAACCCGGCGAATCGATCGAAGAAGCAGTGCGCCGCGAATTGTTCGAGGAATCGGGCGTGGCAACCGGCACCATCCGTTATGTCGCCAGTCAACCGTGGCCGTTCGGCGGATCGCAACTGATGATCGCGTGCGTCGCCGAAGCACTCGATAACGAGATCACGCTCGACACCAAAGAACTCGAAGACGCGATGTGGGTGACGCGCGAGGATGTTCGCGCTGCCTTATCGGGTGACGAAGATGCCCGTTTCAAAGCTCCGCCCCCGTTCGCGATTGCGAACAGCCTGCTGCAAAGCTGGCTAATTGATCAGGACGCCGCCCGCCCCCGCGCTTTGGGATAGCTACCAAGCAGTCGCACCCATTTCGAATGGAACGCCAGTTCCTCCAGGGCGCGCGCAACGGCGGGATCCTCTGGATGCCCCTCGATATCGGCAAAAAACTCGGTCGCGGCAAAGCTCGCGCCGCGCTGATAGCTTTCCAGCTTGGTCATGTTGACGCCATTGGTCGCAAAGCCGCCCATCGCCTTATACAGCGCGGCTGGCACGTTCTTTACCTGGAAGATCAGCGATGTGATGACCGGCCCCTCGATTCGGCGGTCGGGTTCCCTCAGCGCCAGAATAACGAAGCGCGTCATATTGTCGTCGGAATCCTCGATGCCCTGTTCGAGCGTCTTTAGGCCATAGATTTCGGCAGCCAGCGGAGGCGCGATGGCGGCAGTTTTCGCATTACCACCCTCGACCACCAAAGCCGCTGCGCCCGCCGTGTCGTCGTAGGCGATCGGTCGAATACCCCGAGCCCGCAACCAGTGGCGGCATTGTCCCAGAGCCTGCGGATGGCTGACCGCCTCATGCACATCGGCCAGTTCACCCAGCCCCATCAGGGAATAGCGAATCGGCAAGAAATGTTCGCCGGTTATGACCAGCCCCGATTCGGGCAGCAGAAAATGAATGTCGGCCACGCGCCCATGCAACGAATTTTCGATCGGAATCATCGCGCAATCGGCACGACCTTCTCTCACCGCGTCGATGGCATCCTCGAACGCAAAGCACGGCAGAGGCAGCCCATCGGGGAAAGCCTGATTTACCGCGATGTGCGAATTCGCCCCCGGTGCCCCCTGAAACGCAACCGTGCGCTCCGGTTCGGCGGCTGCGGCGGCGATCATCGCGGCGACGATCGGGCGGGCTGGTGCTGGATAGCGGTTCATGAGCGGATGAGCGCCTAAAGCCCGCCAGCAAATCAGGCAAGCGTCCCCGCTTGCGGTCCTGTCCCGGCTTTCCTAAAGGGACCGCGACTTCAACACGCTTGGGACTTCGTGAACAATGGATAATCGCACCAACGTGATAGCCATGATGGTACTTGGCGCAGGCATTGTCGCGCTCGGTACAACAATCGTGAGCGGAGAGTTTTTCCATTCCGAACGCCCCAAGACGATGGGTTACACCGTTGAAGGCGTCGAAGCCGAAGCCGGCGGAGAAGCTGCCGTCGTGGTCCCGATCGCCACACTGCTTGCAACCGCCGACGTTGCCAAGGGTGCCGACGTTTTCAAAAAATGCGCGGCTTGCCACACGGTCAATTCGGGCGGCGCGAACGGTATCGGACCGAATCTTTACGCAACCGTCGGAGAGGGGATAGCCCAAGGTAAGGGCGGTTTCGCATTCTCTGATGCGCTGAAAACAAAGAGCGCGGGCAAGTGGGACTTCGAAGCGCTCAATGCGTGGCTGACATCGCCACGCGGCTATGCGCCCGGTACCAAGATGACATTTGCCGGACTGTCGAAACCTGAAGATCGCGCCAACGTAATTGTGTACCTGAACAGCGAAGGTTCGAACCTGCCGCTTCCTGCCGCACCTGCTCCGGGCGCAGAGCCTGCCAAGGCTCCTGCGGGTGGCGCGGCCGGTCCTGCTGCTACTCCGGCAGCGGCACCTGCAGGCAAAGCTGCAACGACAGGCGCTGACGCTCCTGCATCCGGCAACGCGACTGCGAAGCCTGCGCCAAAAGCCTAATTTCTGAATTTACGCCGTCACCCTGAACTTATGTCAGGATGACGGCGATAGTTTCCTAACCTTCTCGATAAAAATCCTGAACGACGGCCCATGCTTCATCGGCTGTATCGACGAAACGAATCAGGTCGATGTCCTTGGCCGAAATTACGCCCTCAGCCGCCAGAGCATCGAAATCGATAACCCGCGTCCAAAACTCCCTGCCGAACATCAGCACCGGCATCGGTTTGATTTTGCCGGTCTGGATCAAGGTCAACAGTTCGAACGTCTCGTCGAACGTACCAAAGCCACCGGGGAACACCGCCACCGCCCGCGCACGCAGCAGAAAGTGCATCTTGCGAAGCGCAAAATAATGGAACTGAAAACTTAGCGACGGCGTCACATATTTGTTTGGAGCCTGCTCGTGCGGCAGAACAATGTTCAGGCCGACAGATTCGGCTCCCACGTCCGAAGCGCCGCGATTTGCGGCCTCCATGATCGACGGGCCGCCACCCGAACACACGACGAAGTGCCGTTTTCCGTTCAGGTCACGCGGCGATGCGCTAGCAAGCGCCGCTAATTTGCGAGCTTCTTCATAATAATGCGATTTGGATTCGAGGCTGGCTGCAACCGCAGGGTCATTGTTTTGCGCTTTCACACCCGGTTCGGGGATACGCGCCGATCCGTAAAACACCATCATCGACCCGATATCAGCCTCTTCAAGCATCAGTTCGGGTTTTAACAATTCGAGCTGAAAGCGAACCGGCCGCAGATCCTCGCGCAACAGGAAATCCATGTCCTGAAACGCGAGTTTATAGGCAGGGCTTTCGGTTTGTGGCGTTGGTTCGAATTGTTTGGTATTTTTGGCTTCGATGGCGGCGCGCTCAAACACGCGCGATGGGATTCTTGTCTCTGTCATCCGCGCGCTTCTAACGGCAAAATGATTTACCGCCCATGTCGAAATGCAAATGGTCGTGGTGCAGGGCGTTATAATCCGGGCTGAGGATTGTAACGAATCGGCGGCAAGCCGACGCATGAACCGCGCGTAGGAATGCCGCCCCATCGCCCCCCGCAGTCCAGTCGTTGGCGACAGTAACATGTCGGCCGTCCTCCAGCACAAAGCCGCTGACATCGACCGCATTGGCGTGCGCGTGCTCGGACAGTCTTCCAGTCGCCGCGCCATTGATGTTACGACAGGAATACGTGCCCATCGTCTCGATCTTCACCACGCGACTACGAAAATATTCCTGCGCCGGATCCTGCAAATCATTCTGCACCCAGTTCACAAAAGCATTCGCCAATCCACAGGTCATCGCCCCCAGATTGGTCGTCGGCGTTCCAATATCGCGCAACTGCACCGCGCCCAAAGCATCGCAACTTCCGCCGAAAGTCCGATCGGGCAGCAACGCATAGCGCGCGACCAATCGGTCAAGCTTTCCAAGGCATTGCTTCAAAACTACAGGGTCGTTTCCACGCACGACGACTGTCTGATTTGGCGGTCGACGCTGCGGGCTAGGACGATGATTCGAACGCCCGATACAGCCCGCCAGTGTCAGCAGAATAGCGAGCGAAAAGATTAGGCCACGGTTCATCCGGCTCACCCATCGCCGGTCTTTACTGAACCTTGCAATAACAAAACGCCCACTTGACCGCAGCTTTCAGACGACTAGGTGCGGCGACGGGCCACGCGGTCCCAACGCCGCGCGTGCTCTCTGTGAGGAGAGAATACATGACTGTACCTACCAAACCGCAGGTTCTGCCTGCGCGCCCCCATTTTTCTTCCGGTCCCTGCGCCAAGCCTCCCGGCTGGGAAGCAGCGCGTCTTGCCACCGAATCGCTCGGTCGCTCGCACCGGTCCAAGATCGGCAAGGCACGGCTTCAATTAGCCATCGACTTGACCCGCGAAATTCTTGGCGTTCCCGCCACTCACCGCATCGGCATCGTGCCCGGTTCTGACACCGGTGCCTTTGAAATGGCGATGTGGACGATGCTGGGCGCTCGGCCCGTCACCACAGTTGCGTGGGAAAGCTTTGGCGAAGGCTGGGTTACCGACGCCGTCAAACAGCTCAAAATCGATCCCACCATCGTTCGCGCCGATTACGGCCAACTGCCCGACCTTTCGACCATCGACCAAAGCAACGATGTCCTGTTCACATGGAACGGCACGACGTCGGGCGTTCGCGTTCCCGATGGTGACTGGATTTCTGACACGCGCGAAGGACTGACCTTTGCCGACGCAACCAGCGCGGTTTTCGCCTACGACCTGCCGTGGGACAAGCTCGATGTCACGACCTTCTCGTGGCAGAAAGTCCTTGGCGGCGAAGGCGCGCACGGCGTCATCATCCTCGGCCCCCGCGCCGTCGAACGCCTCGAAAGCTATACCCCAGCCTGGCCGCTGCCAAAGGTCTTCCGTCTGGTTTCCAAGGGCAAGCTGACCGAAGGCGTGTTCAAGGGTGAGACGATCAACACGCCATCGATGCTTGCCGTCGAAGACGTGATCTTCGCACTCGAATGGGCAAAGGATCTCGGTGGCCTCAGCGGTCTGATGGGTCGCAGCAATGCCAATGCGGCGGCGCTCGACAAGATCGTTGCCGACCGCCCGTGGCTCGGTCATCTCGCGGTCGATCCGGCCGCGCGTTCGACCACCAGCGTGTGCCTGACAGTCGAAAATGCCGACGAAGCGCTCGTCAAGAAGTTCGCTGCGCTGCTCGAAGCAGAACACGCGGCCTATGACATTGCCGGTTATCGCGATGCCCCTCCGGGCCTGCGGATCTGGTGTGGCGCAACTGTCGACACCGCCGATGTCGTGGCACTCGGACCGTGGCTCGACTGGGCATGGACCCAAGTCAAACCATAAACCCGCTTTCGAGACTATAAACCCGCTTCCCCTGAGCTTGTCGAAGGGCTGCCCTTCTCGCTCACGTCGCGAGAAAAAGGGCAAGGCTTCGACAAGCTCAGCCTGATCGGATTTTAAAAGGATCACTTAAATGGTAAAAGTTCTGATTTCCGACAAAATGGATCCAAAAGCTGCCGAGATTTTTCGTGCACGCGGCATTCAGGTCGATGAAATCACCGGCAAGACCAAAGAAGAACTGATTGCAATCATTGGTGAATATGACGGCCTCGCTATCCGGTCGGCAACGAAAGTCACCAAGGAAATTATCGCCGCCGCGACCAACCTGAAAGTTGTGGGTCGCGCGGGCATCGGCGTTGATAACGTCGATATCCCGTCCGCTTCGGCCGCCGGTATCGTCGTGATGAACACGCCATTCGGCAACTCGATCACGACCGCCGAACATGCCATCGCACTGATGTTCGCACTCGCCCGCCAGCTTCCCGAAGCCGATGCTTCGACACAAGCCGGCAAGTGGGAAAAGAACCGCTTCATGGGTGTCGAACTGACGTCCAAGACGCTCGGCCTGATCGGTGCGGGTAACATCGGGTCGATCGTCGCCGAACGCGCGCGCGGCATCAAGATGAAGGTCGTCGCATACGATCCATTCCTGACGCCTGAACGCGCCATCGACATGGGCGTAGAGAAGGTCACGCTGGACGAATTGCTCGCCCGCGCCGACTTCATCACGCTGCACACGCCACTGACGGACCAGACGCGCAACATCCTGAGCCGTGAGAACATCGCCAAGACCAAGAAGGGCGTTCGCATCATCAACTGCGCACGCGGTGGTCTGGTCGATGAAGTTGCTCTTAAGGAGGCTCTCGATTCGGGTCAGGTCGGCGGCGCTGCCCTCGACGTGTTCGTCGAGGAACCAGCGACCAATTCGCCACTGTTCAACACCCCGAACTTCATCTCGACACCACACCTTGGCGCATCCACTTCGGAAGCTCAGGTCAATGTCGCGATCCAGGTTGCCGAACAGCTGTCCGACTTCCTGCTGGATGGCGGCGTCACCAACGCGCTTAACATGCCGAGCCTCAGCGCGGAAGAAGCGCCCAAGCTGAAACCGTACATGGCGCTCGCCGAACGTCTCGGTTCGCTGATCGGCCAGTTGGCGCATGACAACCTCACCAAGATTTCGATCGAAGTCGAAGGTGCTGCCGCCGAACTGAATATAAAGCCCATCACCGGTGCGGTTCTTGCCGGTCTGATGAGCCGTTATTCGGACACGGTGAACATGGTCAACGCGCCGTTCCTTGCAAAAGAACGCGGCCTCGACGTGCGCGAAGTGCGTCATGACCGCGAAGGTGACTATCACACGCTGATCCGCGTCTCGGTCCAGACCGAAGAAGGTGAAAAGTCGGTCGCGGGCACGTTGTTCGGTAACGCCGCACCGCGCCTCGTCGAAATCTTTGGCATCAAGGTCGAAGCCGATCTCGCAGGCAACATGCTCTACATCGTCAACGAGGACGCGCCGGGCTTCATCGGACGTCTCGGTTCGTCGCTTGGCGATGCCGGCATCAACATCGGCACCTTCCATCTTGGCCGTCGCGGCAGCGGCAGCGAAGCTGTGCTGTTGCTGTCCATTGATTCGCCTATCCCGGAACCAGTGCTATGGGCGCTGTGCAAACTGCCCGGCGTAAAGACGGTCAAAGCACTGAAGTTCTGAATATGACTCTCCCCCCTCGCTTCGGGGAGGGGGGTTGGGAGATTACGAGCATGACCATTCCACACGGCCTCCTTCCCGAAGGATTGCGCGACCGTCTGCCGCCCGAGGCGGCGGCACAAACGCGCATCGCGCGGGCCTTGCTCGATACCATCGCAACGCATGGCTATGATCTGGTGTCGCCGCCCCTTGTCGAATTCGAGGAAGGGTTGACCGGACGGCTGATGGAAGGCCGGGCAAAGGATACGCTGCGGTTCGTCGACCCTGTCTCTCAACGTACGCTCGCGCTTCGCCCCGACATCACGATTCAGATAGGCCGTATAGCTTCTACGCGCCTCGCTAGCGCCCCGCGTCCACTTCGTCTGGCATATGGCGGCCCCATCCTTAAGCTGCGCGCGTCGCAACTCGCCCCAGCGCGTGAGATCATGCAGGTCGGTGCCGAACTGATCGGCCGCGATTCGGTCGCCGCAGCTTGTGAAATCGTGCAAGTGGCGGTCGAGGCTCTTCGTGCAACCGGTGTCGAATCGGTTACGGTCGATCTCACTTTACCCGATCTGGTCGAAACCCTGGCAGGCCGCGTCTTGGCCGTCGAAGACATCGCAAAGCTGAAAACGCTTCTCGACATGAAGGATGCAGGGGCACTCATCGCCGCTGGATTCTCCGACTGGCTACCCCTGATGGCGACTACCGGCCCGGTGACCGAGTCCATCGAGAAGCTCCGCGCCTTCAATCATGCCGGTCTGCTCACTTCACGAATCGACGGTATCGCCGCCGTTGCCGAAGCGATCGGTGATGCCGCACGCGTCACCATAGACCCGACCGAACGCCACGGTTTCGAATATCAAAGCTGGTTCGGATTTTCGCTGTTCGCCGAAAATATCTCGGGCGAAATTGGACGCGGTGGCAGCTATGTGATCGTCGGTCCCGATGGGTCGGAGGAACCGGCAACCGGCTTTTCACTCTATCCCGATGCGTTACTCGAATCGCCGATTCCGGCCAATGCTCCAACTTTGTTCGTGCCATTGGGAATCCCGCCGGTACTCGCGGCGCAATTCCGCAACGAAGGATATCGCACCATCGCAGCCCTCGACGCAGATTGCGACGCAGCGAAGCTCGGCTGCAGCCACCGCCTCACCAATGGCAAGGCGGTGCTGCTCTAGTTTACCGTAGCAGGTTTACTGGGGCTGAGGCTGACCTTCAGGAGCCTGATCACCGCCACCATTCATGCCGCCCATATCACCATGTGGGGGTCCGCCATCTGGACCGCCCCCGCCCTGACCGCCGCCCTGTGGTCCACCCCAACCGCCTCCATGTCCGCCGCCACGCGCTTGACGAGCCTTCATCATTGCCGTCATTTCGTCCTTGCACTTAGGCGACAACGAATCATGCTTTGCCATCATGCATGACCGCCGCGCATCGCGGTCGCCGGTCTGCGGACAGAGGTTCTGTATTTCGGTACGGCACGCAGGCGACATCATCGGACGCGGCGCATCCTGCGCCTGAGCCACTGTTCCGACGGCCATCGCCATCACAAAAATCAACTTACGCATTGCTGTTTCCTTCGATCACGAGCGCCCCAAGCTCACCCGCAAAACCCCGTTAGTACTGCACTTAGTCGCAGAAGTTTTGCCCCGCGATGAACGTGTTTTCTTTTAATCGAGCAAAAAAATTGGACGCGCCGCCCCCGTATCAATACGGACGCACGCGAGTTTCACTTTAGCAAAACACGGAGAGCCTGTGGCCAACGTCACCGTAATCGGCGCGCAATGGGGCGATGAAGGCAAGGGCAAGATCGTCGACTGGCTCGCCAGTCGCGCCGATGTCGTCGTCCGCTTTCAAGGCGGTCACAATGCCGGACACACGCTCGTCGTCGACGGCGCAGTCTATAAACTGAGTCTGCTGCCATCCGGCATCGTGCGCGGCACCCTGTCGGTTATCGGCAATGGCGTCGTTCTCGACCCGTGGCATTTCCGTGAAGAAGTCACCAAACTTGCAGCACAGGGCGTCACCATCACGCCGGACAATCTGCACATCGCCGAAACCTGTCCGCTGATCCTGCCCTTCCACCGCGACCTTGATGGCCTGCGCGAAGATGCGAGCGCCTTCAAGATCGGCACCACACGGCGGGGTATCGGCCCAGCTTACGAAGACAAGGTCGGACGTCGTGCGATTCGCGTTTGCGACCTCGCCCATCTCGACGCGCTTGCCCCACAGATCGACCGGCTTTGCGCCCACCACGACGCCCTGCGTGCCGGTTTCGGCGAGCCCTCGATCGATCGCGACCGCCTGATGAAGGCTCTCGAAGAAATCGCCCCCGCCATCCTGCCTTTTGCAAAGCCCGTCTGGGTCGAACTCAATGCAGCCCGGAAAGCAGGCAAACGCATCCTGTTCGAAGGCGCTCAGGGGATGCTGCTCGACGTCGATCACGGCACTTACCCCTTCGTTACCTCGTCTAACACCGTGTCGGGAACAGCAGCCAGCGGTTCGGGCCTCGGCCCCTCTGCCGCAGGGTTCGTGCTCGGTATTGTGAAAGCCTATACCACGCGTGTCGGCGCAGGCCCCTTCCCTACCGAACTCGACGATGAAACCGGACAGCGGCTCGGTGAACGCGGCCATGAATTCGGCACCATAACCGGGCGCAAGCGTCGGTGTGGCTGGTTCGACGCGGTTCTGGTTCGCCAGTCCGCCTCTATCAGCGGCACGACCGGAATCGCGCTGACCAAGCTCGACGTACTCGACGGTTTCGAGATGCTGAAAATCTGCATTGGCTATAAACTAAACGGCAAAACCTACGACTATTTGCCACCTCACGCCATCGATCAGGCAGCGGTCGAACCAATCTATGAAGAGATAGAGGGCTGGTCGCAGTCGACTGCCGGTGCGCGCACCTGGTCCGAACTGCCCGCTCAAGCGATCAAATATATCAAACGTGTCGAAGAGCTGATCGAGTGCCCTGTCGCGCTGGTATCGACGTCACCCGAACGCGAGGACACCATTCTTGTCCGCGATCCGTTCAGCGACTGATCGCTCGGTTTCCGGCACAAAAAGGGCTCTGCACCCGAAAGTGCGGAGCCCCGTTCCGAATCAACCGATCAGTGTGGCTTGTGCTTGTGCTTGCCAGTCGTCGCAGTCGAAGTAGAGTCCGTTGGCGACTTTGTATCCGTCGGCGCTGACGTCGTTGCGCTGTCGGTTGGAGCCGATGGCGAAGTCTCCGTTGGTGACGTCGTATCGGTCGGTGCGGTGCCGGTCGTCGTGCCGCTAGGCGCGCCCGTCGCACCCATGGTTGAAGGGGTTGAACCCGTCGTTGCCTGAGCAAGAGCAGCACCGGGCAGCGCAACTGCAGCCAACAAGGCGATGAATATTTTTGTCATGAAATCAGTCCGTTGTTACTGCGACAGTAGATTTGTCGACGCCTTGTAACTAGCCTCAACATCACCCGTTCCGCGACCCCGCAGCAGTGCGACCCATCCGGCTTTCAGTTCACCTCATGGTTAAAGCGTGCCGAATGCGTGGTGGGAGCGAAACGAAAGGGTGTGGGCTTGCATAGGGGCCGCCACCACGCCATTTCCGCTTCCATGACAGAAGCCCCCCTCCGCGCGACAATCGTGCCTGTGACCCCGCTCCAGCAGAATTGTACCTTGTTCTGGTGCACACAAACGATGCGCGGCGCATTCGTGGATCCCGGCGGCGACCTTCCAAAGCTGAAACGTGCAGCCGAACAGCACGGCGTCACGATCGAAAAGATCCTGATCACACACGGCCATATCGACCATTGCGGAGAAGCGGGGACGCTGGCGAAAGAACTCGGTGTAAAGATCGAAGGCCCGCACGAGGCCGACCGATTCTGGATTTCACGGCTCGACGATGACGGCAAGCAATATGGCGTTGCCGGTCGCGTTTTTGAACCGGACCGCTGGCTCGACAATGGCGATCAGATCACGGTGGGTAATCTGACGCTCGACGTCTATCACTGCCCCGGTCACACGCCCGGCCATGTCATTTTTCATCACCCCGAATCAAAAGTGGCAATGGTGGGTGACGTGCTGTTCCAGGGTTCGATCGGGCGTACGGATTTTCCGATGGGCAATCACCAGGACCTGCTCGACGCCATCGTCACGCGCCTTTGGCCGCTCGGCGGGGACACTGCGTTCGTGCCGGGCCACGGCGCGATGTCCACTTTCGCTCATGAGCGGGCGAGCAATCCCTATGTCGCGGACAAGGTGCTCGCGCTTAGTTAGGCGTTAACCCTGCAACAGCATTTCCGTCGGTACGACATGAGCAGGGGCCATGTAGGGAATGGCGATCGCATAGATTGCCAGCCCGAGCATTATGGCAAAAGTCGTCAGGGTTCCGATCATGCGCCCAGGCATCCATCCATCCATGCCGAATGGGTGAGCGACGCGGCCCATCAGGAATACCGCCATCGTGATCCAGAGCGTCAGCGACGTTCCCGATGCAAGCTCGATCACGGCGAACAGGATCAGCACGATCGGCGTATATTCGATGAAATTGGCCTGTGCCCGCATCCGCGCGATCAGCGGTTCCTTACCACCGTCACCGACAGAGACCTGTTCCGACTTACGCTTCTGTCCGACACGAATCGCCAACCACAGATTGATCAGCGCTGCCGCACCCGCCGCTGTCAAAGTAACCGGTAAAATCATGACATTCTCCCCCATTTTTCGTTGCGGTCCACTCGCATGCCCGCCTTTGCCTTGCAAGACAGCGAAGAATCGCTATAGGCCCATCGCTCGCAAGCGGGAGAGATTGGCCGCCATCATTCGCGGCCCGTCTATCGGGTTGCCGGGCAATGGCCGGACGATTTATCCCCCTTTATTATTGAATTTTACAGTTGAGACAGGTGCCGCATGGCCGTTCCAAAAAGAAAAACAACGCCTTCGAAGCGCAATATGCGCCGGAGCCACGATTCGCTGACCGTCGCGTCGTTTCAGGAATGCCCGAATTGCGGCGAGCTGAAGCGTCCGCATAACCTCTGCGATTCGTGTGGTCACTATAATGGCCGCGAAATTCTTTCGGTCGCAGGCTGAACCAAGAACTTTTACGCGGGGGCGCTGCTTTGACTGAAGGCCCAGGGCCCGCCATCGGCACGATCAGCCCGAAACTGGCCATCGATGCGATGGGCGGGGACGAAGGGCTGGCAGTCATGCTTGCCGGTGCTGCACTCGCGCGCAGTCGCTGGCCGGGCCTGACGTTTCTGTTGGTCGGCGACGAAACAGCAATCCGCGCCGGGTTGCTGAAACACCCCAATCTCGCCACCGTCAGCGAAATCGCTCATGCTCCCGACGTGATCGGTGGCAGCGACAAGCCCGCGCAAGCGATCCGCCGTGCCAAAACGACCTCGATGGGTATAGCGATCGATGCTGTGAAAACCGGCAAGGCGGGCGCTGCAGTCTCGGCTGGCAACACCGGCGCGCTGATGGCGATGGCAAAGTTGTCGTTGCGCACCATGCCCGGCATCGACCGTCCTGCCCTTGCGGCATTACTCCCCAGCCTTGGCAGCAACGACCATGTCATGCTCGATCTGGGTGCGAACACCGAATGCGACACACGCAATCTGGTTGAGTTCGCGGTCATGGGGGCGGCCTATGCGCGCATTGCAATGGGGCTGGAACGCCCCCGCGTCCGCCTGTTGAACATCGGTACCGAAGACCTGAAAGGGACCGACGAAGTTCGCGCCGCCGCCGCATTGCTGCGCCAAGCGACCGACCTGCAAATGGCCTTCGAAGGATTTGTCGAGGGTGACAAGATTTCGACCGGCGATACCGACGTCGTCGTCACCGATGGATTTTCAGGGAATATCGCGCTCAAGACCATCGAAGGTACGGCGCGGTTCGTAACCGATCTGCTGAAACGCAGCTTCCGCAGTTCGTTCCGGTCGAAGATGGGTTTCCTCATCTCTCGCCCAGCGACCGAGTTGCTGCGCACGCATCTCGATCCAAACAATCACAACGGGGCGGTTTTCCTTGGGCTGAACGGTGTCGTCGTAAAGAGCCATGGCAGCGCGTCGGACAAGGGGGTGGCGAACGCGATCGGTGTCGCGGCAAAGCTGGTTTCGAACGACATCACGCGGCGCATCACCGACGATCTTGCCCACTTTACCGCCTATCGCGCGCTGACGGCGGCTAATGCCGCCGCTCCAAAGGCAGCCAACGAATGAAACGCGCTGCAATACTCGGCACCGGATCGGCTCTGCCCGTACGGCGCGTCACCAACACCGAACTCGCCGAAACCGTCGATACGACCGACGAGTGGATCATCGAGCGCACCGGCATCCGGTCGCGCTATATTGCAGGCGAAGGCGAAACGACCGCCACGCTTGCTGCGGACGCGGCCCGACGCGCGCTCGAAGCCGCAGGCATCGCGGCTTCTGAAATCGACTTGATCGTTTTGGCGACGGCAACGCCCGACCAGACGTTTCCTGCCAGCGCGACCAAAGTACAGGCGATGCTGGGAATCAACGATTGCGTCGCCTTCGATGTGGCGGCGGTTTGTTCCGGCTTTCTCTACGCCATGTCGGTTGCCGAAAGCATGATTCGCGCAGGATCGGCCTACAACGCACTGGTTATCGGATCGGAAACATTCAGCCGCATTCTCGACTGGGAAGATCGCGGCACCTGCGTCCTGTTTGGCGATGGCGCGGGCGCAGTCGTACTTGGCTCCGTAGAGGGCCCAAGTGACGGTCAATCAAAAGACGCGCGCGGCGTTCTCGCAACCAAACTTCACGCCGACGGTCGCCATAACGAACTTCTCTATGTCGATGGCGGTCCTTCGACGACCGGCACAGTTGGAAAACTTCGCATGAAGGGGCGCGAAGTGTTTCGCCACGCGGTTACCAATCTGGCCTCGGTCATGGGCGAAGTGCTTGAACTTGCGGGCCTGACGACTGCCGACATCGATTGGCTGGTCCCGCATCAGGCGAACGCCCGCATCCTCGACGCGACGGCGCGCAAACTTGGGCTTTCACCCGACAAGGTTGTCGTTACCGTAACAGAACATGCAAACACTTCTGCAGCATCCGTGCCGCTTGCGCTCGACGTTGCAGTCCGCGATGGACGGATCAAGGCAGGAGACATCGTTGTTCTAGAGGCGATGGGCGGCGGTTTTACATGGGGTGCCGCGATACTCCGCTGGTAACTTAGTCCCGATTGACGTTTTAGCTTTGTCCGATAAAATACAAAATTCCCGAACCTACGGATTTTCGGGACAATTTACGAGGAATCATACATGCCTGACGCGGGAACTTTAACCCGGGCGGATCTCGCCGAATCGCTCCATCGGCACGTCGGCCTTAGCCGCGCTGATTCTTCAAACATGGTTGAAGGCATATTGCGCCATGTTTGCGAGGCATTGTCTGCGGGCAACAACGTGAAGATTTCGGGTTTCGGCAGCTTCGTCCTGCGCGACAAGGGCGAACGTATCGGCCGGAATCCCAAAACAGGCGTCGAAGTGGCAATCGCGCCGCGCCGAGTCTTGACCTTTCGGGCCAGTCAGATGATGCGTGATCGTATCGCCAAGAAGGGCTGAGGTAAAAGGCAGAGGACGCCACGCAGTTTGACCGACGGTAAAAGCGAAGGCGCATTCCTGACGATCGGCGAACTTTCCGCTGAGCTTGGAGTGCCGCAGCATATCCTGCGTTACTGGGAAACGCGGTTTCCCCAACTTCGTCCGCTGACTCGCGCGGGCAACCGTCGGTATTATCGTCCCGAAGACGTTGCACTCGCCCGCCGGATACATCAGGCGCTGACCAATGATGGTTTCACGATCAAGGGCGTGCAGAAATTGCTCGCCGGGGGTGGTGGAGCCCCTGTCGTGCCTGCTGCAAAGCTGACCGAGGTGAAAGCGAAAACACCGTCGATGTCGCCCGACGTGCTGGCCAGCCTGACGAAAATTCGCGATCAACTTGCAGCGGCACTGACCGCTTAGCGGAGCGTCTTTGCCATTACGAAATCCGAAAAAGTCTCGGGAAATCCCGGGAACATCGTGCGTCCGACCATTTCATAGCCACGCGCTTCGTAAAACCGAATGGCCTTTTCGTTTTTGGTATAAACGCTCAGCACCAGGCGCTTTGCCCCGCGCTTGATGGCCTCTTCTTCGACAGCCTCGATTAGCGCACGCCCGAACCCTGCGCCCTGCCACTTCGAAAACATATAGATGCGTTTCAACTCGGCATCAGTTTCAGGATCGCTGCCGGGTAGGCTCGCCGGGACCAGAATCGCGTAACCGATAGGCGCACCGGCCTCATGTTCGACAATCCACGCTGAAGTCGTCGGCTCTGTCAGCAATGCCTCGTAATATGCCGCCGAATGATGCGTTTCGGTGAAAGCAACCAAGGCTTCGCCGGGATGATCATTGGCAAATGTTTCGAGGAAGGTGGCGGGGCCAATCAGTGCAAGCGCCCGTGCGTCGGCGACCGTCGCAGTCCGCAGTTTCAACGGCTTGCCGGCCCAAGGTCGATACTCAGATCGCGCGGACGGACAAGCTGCGAAAACTTTGCACTATTGGCTTTGACATCGGCCCAATGCGTGACGTCGATCTGCAATTCGGCAACACTGGCAGTCGGCAGCTTTTCCTCGACCTCATCGCGAAACGGATTGTCAGGCCCATCGGGGACCAACATGAGGATCAGATCCTCCAGCCCCGGATTATGTCCGCACATCAGTACGTGGTCGACATCGGGAAATTCATGAACGACATCGAGCAAAGTCGCCCCCGAAGCCAGATACACGCGCCGGTCCCACACCGGATGCAGAACCGTGCCATAACCTTCCCAAATACCATCCAGTGTATCGACACAGCGCACCGCAGGGGACGACACAACGGCATCGAATACCAGCCCCAGCTTGCGCATATGTTCACCCACCAATTTGGCACCGCGTTTGCCTCGGTCATTCAGGCCGCGGTCGAAATCACGCGCTACGGGATCGTCCCAGCCCGATTTGGCGTGACGCAAAAGTGTGAGTGTCTTCATCTTGGGCGGTTGTGCCGCAAAGTCATTACGGTTGGAAGATACCTCATCCGGATCATTCGGATGAATTGAAAACGGCTTCGATATGGTGTCCGTCCGGGTCCACGACAAAAGCAGCGTAATAATGTGGACCATAGTCGGGCCGTAAGCCAGGTTCGCCATTATCGCGGCCTCCCTGGACCAGCGCAGCCTTGTAAAATTCAGTGACCCCTTGATGGTTTGGAGCGGCAAAAGCGAGATGAAAGCCCGGCCCCGGCGGTAGCTGGCCTTCAGGACGTGATTTGATAGACAGCTTATCGCCGCCACCTGCAATTCCGTACCCGACCGCTTGGTCAGCACCTCCGGGGACTATGTCGTCCCAGACACGGACATACCCGAGCGGCGCAAGCACGGCATCGTAAAATGCCGCCGAATGTTCGATGTCGGATACGCCAAGAGAAATGTGGTGAAGCATGTGTGAACTGTCCCAAGTCTTGGGTAAATTGCCCGTATTCGCGCGGCTATATAATTGGGCTGATGCATAAATTTCCTGTCTATATCCAGCCCCACTCATTCATGGAGTTCTGCGCGCTGGCTAAGCGATATGCCATCTGCCAGCCGCACCTCAGCAACCGAAGCCGCCACCCGGGCCACCGCCTCATCCAGCGTAACCCGCGAAATCGGGGTGCCATCAGGAAATGCTGACAATAACCGCGAGGGCATAGCCGCGCTCAACATAACGAAACTGCCGCGATCATCGGCCCGCCGGATCAACCGCCCGAACGCCTGCGCCAGTCGCGCCCGCACGATGCCGTCGTCATATGCCGACCCGCCACCCGCCGCTCGCCGCGCCGCATGGAGCACCGTCGGACGGGGCCACGGCACGCCCTCCAAAATCACCGTCCGCAGCGAATCGCCAGGAACATCCACCCCGTCCCTCAACGCGTCGGTGCCGAGCAAACTCGCACGCGGATCATCCCGGAAGATGTCGACCAGCGTTCCCGTGTCGATCGAGTCGACGTGCTGGGCATAAAGCGCCAGCCCATCACGCGCCAAACGGTCGGCAATGCGCGCATGAACCGTCCGCAACCGCCGAATCGCTGTAAACAGCCCCAACGTCCCGCCCCCGGACGCCGCGATCAACCGCGCGTAAGCGTTGGCGAGTTGCCCGACATCGCCGCGCTTCACATCCGTCACGACCAGCACTTGAGCCTGTTTGGCGTAATCGAACGGACTGACGGCAGAAAAATGGGTCGCCCCGGCGCTCAGATGCGCTGCTCCTGTCCGGGCCTCCGCACTGTGCCAGCCACCTCGCGCGCCATCGCCACCTCGTAATGTCGCAGACGTCACGATCACCGAATGCGCCGGTTTCAGCGCCGCTTCGGCAAACGGCTTGGTCGGGTCGAGCCAGTGCCGGTGCAGTCCAACATCGAAATCGCGCCCGTCGATTCGGTTGACTGCCAGCCAATCCACGAAATCAGGATCGGAAGGTCCGCCCATGCGCGACAGCATTGCCAGCCACGCCGCAACCGTGTCGCGCCGCCAGCCAAGGCTCGCAATCGCCCCCTCGATCCGCGCACGCGCCGGGCCATCGAGCCAGTCCGGCCCATCCTCCAGCACCGCCTCCAGCCGCCGTCCGAGCGAAATTAGTGGCCGCAACAAAGCATCCAGCGCAGCCGCACCCGCAGCGGCAGCCTCGACCAAAGGGCCGTCCAGTTCAGCCGCTTCGGTTTCCAATCCGTAACCCGCGTCTTCCGTCTCCGACCGCGCATAGACTGTCCCGCGAATCGCGCCGAGCAGCGCCTCGATCGCCCCGAACGGCGCACCTTCGCCAATCCGCTGCAACCAGCCGTCACCGGGCAACATCTGCGCCGCATGACCCGCCGCCACGATTGCCGCTCCACCCTCTGCATCGTAACTGGCCACATCGGCCAGCCGTGCCGCCAGTCCACGCCGCCGCCCGCGCGACGTGCCCTCCGGTCCGATGATCCAGCGCCGCAGCTCAATAGCCTCCTGTCCCGTCAGCGCGGCGGCAAAAACCGAATCGGCGGCGTCAAAAATGTGATGGCCTTCATCGAACACGATGCGACTCGGGCGGTTCGCCATTTCGCGGCCTCGGGCTGCGTTAATCATCACCAACGCATGGTTGGCGATAACGATGTCAGCATCTGCGCTCGCCCGCGACGCGCGTTCTATGAAACAGCGCCGATAATGCGGACAACCAGCATAAATACACTCGCCGCGCCGGTCGGTCAGCACGGTCGACCCATTGCGCCTGAACAAAATACTCAGCCAGCCGGGCAGATCGCCGCCGACCATATCGCCATCGCGGCTGAACGCCGCCCAGCGCGCGACCAGTTGCGCCAGTATCGCCGCTCGTCCCGAAAACCCGCCTTGCAGCGCATCCTCAAGGTTCAGCAGGCACAGGTAATTCTCACGCCCCTTGCGCACGACAACCCGCTCGGCGCGTTCGGTAGCATCGGGAAACAGTCGCCGCGTTTCGAAGTCCAACTGTCGCTGCAACGCTTTGGTGAATGTCGAAATCCAAACCGCCCCACCCGCCTGCCGCGCCCACAGCGAAGCCGGAGACAGATACGCAAGCGTCTTGCCGATCCCTGTCCCCGCCTCGGCCAGCAACATATTCGGCTCGTCCCGCCGCGTGCGTGGCGCAAAAGCCAGCGCCGCCGCCTCGGTATAGGCGCGTTGACCGGCGCGCGTTTCCCGGCCTGCCCCTGTCAGCCCGTCCAGTCGCTCGCGCGCAGCCTCCGGCGTTATCGACACCGGCCTCGGCGGATTACGCGGCGGCCTCTCCTCCCATTCCGGCAATTTCGAAAACAGCCACCGTTCGGCACTCTTCGGCTGCGGAATCGCCTTCACCACGATCGGCGCCCACGTCCAACGAAGGCGGGAAAGAGTCTGCGCGGAAGTCCACGCGCCTTCGCGCTCCGACCAATCCCCGGCCATCCGTGCCATCAAAGCCGCCGCCGCTTCCCGCAGCAGCTCTGCCGAAGCGCCCTCATCGACGGGCACCGCCAGCCCCAAAGTGTCCGCCAGCCCCTTGACCGTCGGCACCATGAACCTCGCCGGATGCACGAACGCGAACAATTCCAGCAGGTCCAGCCCCGACAATTCAGGATAACCCAGCCGCTGTCCGACCGACGGCGCGTTCAGCAGGATCATCGGCGTTTCGCCTGCCCGCGAGATCGCCTCGCCCCGCCCGACGCCGCGCGTTCCGCGCTCGTCTGCGATCCAGATGCCGCCGTGACTTGCGTAGAGCGCTGGATAGGGCAGCAAATTCAAAATACCGTTCATCCTGAGCTTGTCGAAGGATTGTCCTTCGTTGCGCAATCGTGAAAGAGGAGGGCAACCCTTCGACAAGCTCAGGGCGAACGGTATTTTCTAACTTCCTGAGAACGAAAGAGCAACAATTGTCCGACCTACGCGCCTCCGCACTTGCCTCCAAAGCATGGCCCTATGAAGAGGCTCGCAAGCTGCTGAAGCGTTATCCCGACGGAAAACCAAACGGCGCGCCTGTCCTGTTCGAAACCGGCTACGGCCCGTCGGGCCTGCCCCACATCGGCACGTTCAACGAAGTCCTGCGCACAACCATGATCCGCAACGCCTTCCACGCGTTGTCGGATGCGCCCACGCGCCTCATCGCATTTTCAGACGACCTAGACGGCCTGCGAAAAGTGCCGGACAATGTGCCCAATCAGGCGATGCTCACCGAACACCTCGGCAAGCCCCTGTCACGCATCCCCGATCCGTTCGAAAAGTTCGAAAGTTTCGCGCGCCACAACAATGCGATGCTCCGCGACTTCCTCGACCGCTTCGGCTTCCAGTACGAATTCATGTCCTCGTCCTCGCAATATGAATCCGGCGCGTTCGACGATGCGCTGCGCAACGTCCTGCGCAATTATGACGCTATCATGGCCGTCATGCTCCCCACTCTCCGCAAGGAACGTGCGGCCACATATTCCCCCGTCCTGCCGATCAGCGAAAAGACCGGTGTCGTTCTGCAAATCCCCGTCGAAGTCATAGACGCAGACGCCGGCACGATCCGCTTCGAAGACGGCGGCGATATCGTCACGCAATCCATCCTCGGCGGCAAGGCAAAGCTGCAATGGAAAGTTGACTGGGCGATGCGCTGGGTTGCACTTGGAGTCGATTATGAAATGTTCGGCAAGGATCTGACCGATAGCGGCATCCAGAGCGGTAAGATCGCCCGCGTCCTCGGTGCTCGGCCGCCCGAATCGCTGATCTACGAACTCTTCCTCGACGAAAAGGGAGAGAAAATTTCGAAGTCGAAGGGCAATGGCCTAACCCTCGACCAGTGGCTCGATTATGGCACGCAGGAAAGCCTGTCTTTCTTCGCCTATCGCGAACCGAAGAAGGCCAAGCAGCTTCACATCGGCGTCATACCGCGGGCGGTAGATGAGTATTTCCAGTTTCGCGGCAATTACGCTGCCCAGCCCATTGAACAGAAACTTGGCAATCCAGTCCACCATATCCACGATGGTAAGACGCCCGAAACAGTACCCCCGGTTACGTTCGGCCTGTTGCTGAACCTTGTCGGCGTCCTCGGCGCGCAGGCGACCGCCGATCAGGTACACTCTTATCTTCGCAATTATGTTGAAGGCGGTGTCACCCCCGAACTGGACGCGCTGATCGGTCACGCACTCGCCTATAACCGCGATTACGTCGCCCCGACCCTGAAACGCCGCGCGCCCGAAGGCGTCGAGGTCGCCGCCCTCGACCGCCTTGACCATGAGCTTGCCCTGCTCCCCGCCGATGCAGACGCCACCGCGATCCAGAACATCGTCTACGCCATCGGCAACGAAGGCGGATTCGAGAACCTACGCGATTGGTTTAAGGCGCTTTACGAGACTCTGCTCGGTTCCAGCCAAGGCCCGCGCATGGGCAGCTTCATTGCCCTTTACGGGGTCGAACCTTCGCGTAAACTGATCGCCGAAGCCTTGGGAAAATAAGTGCGCCAGTATCTCGACCTGCTCCGCCACATCCTCGACATCGGCGTACCGCAAGCCGATCGCACCGGTGTCGGCACGATCAGCACGTTCGGCTATCAGATGCGCTTCGATCTGGCGCAGGGCTTCCCGCTCATCACGACGAAGAAGGTTCACATTCGGTCGATCTTCATCGAACTTCTGTGGTTTTTGCGCGGCGACACGAATACCAAATGGCTGACCGAAAACCGTGTTGGCATCTGGGACGAGTGGGCTGACGAAAACGGCGACCTCGGCCCAGTTTACGGCAAGCAATGGCGGGACTGGGAAACGGCCGATGGCAGCCATATCGACCAGATCGCGGGGCTGATCGACCAGATCAAGAACAACCCGGCCTCGCGTCGCCAGATAGTTACCGCATGGAACCCCGGCGAGATTGGAAAGATGGCGCTCGCGCCGTGCCACTGTTTATTTCAAACATGGGTCGCGAACGGGAAACTGTCGCTGCAACTGTATCAGCGTTCGGGGGATGTCTTCCTGGGGGTGCCATTCAACATCGCCAGCTACGCGCTGCTGACGCACTTGCTAGCCGACCAGTGCGGACTGGACGTCGGTGAATTCATCTGGACCGGCGGCGACACACACCTCTATTCGAACCATCTCGATCAGGCCCGCCTGCAACTGACCCGCGAACCGAAGCCGCTGCCGAAGCTGGTGATCAACCGTCGCGCCGACAGCATCGACAGCTATAATTACGAAGACTTTGCGATCGAAGGTTATGAGGCCTATCCGCACATCAAGGCAGAGGTCGCGGTTTGATCGCCCTCATCGTCGCACGTGCGGACAACGGCGTCATCGGTCTGGATGGCAAAATGCCCTGGCACATCCCCGCCGATCTTAAGCGCTTCAAGGCGCTGACGATGGGTAAACCGATGATCATGGGTCGCAAGACGTTCGAGAGCTTGCCGGGGCTGTTGCCGGGCCGCCGCCACATCGTTTTGACGCGCGACACAAAATGGTCCGCGCTCGAAGCAGAAACAGTACATGACGTTACAGAAGCACTCGCGCTTGCTGGCGATGACGTTGCCATAATTGGCGGTGCGGAAATCTATCGCCTGTTGCTCCCCAACGCCGACCGCATCGAACTTACCGAAGTCCATCTTTCGCCCGCTGGCGATACGATGCTGCAGGATTTCGGTCCCGAATGGCAGGAAACCGCACGCGAGACACACGATACCCACGACTTTGTGACTCTGGAACGAAAAGACTGAAATCTCTCTGAAGGGGAAAGACGTGCAGCGTTTTCAGGGCTGGTTCGCTTTGGCGCTTGGCATCATTGCGATCGCGTTCTTCAGCCTTGTGCCGGGCATCATCGAACGGTCGATGAACAAAGTCGAAGGACCAGCGCCGTCCATATTCAGCCCACGCGTCGCCGCACTCCACAAATCGCTCCAGATTGCGGATATGCACGCCGATACTTTGTTATGGAGTCGCGACTTTGACGTTCGTGCGAACCAGGGTCAGGTCGATCTCCCTCGCCTCGAACAGGGCAATGTCGCGCTGCAAATCCTGTCTTCGGTCACAAAGACACCCAAAAATCAGAACTATGATTCGAACGGCAGCGGCACCGACAATATCACTTCGCTCGTCGTGGCGCAGGGCCAGCCGATTCGAACGTGGAACTCCCTGATCGAGCGCTCACTGTGGCACGCTGAAAAGCTACGACGCGCAGAGCCGAATCGGACGGCAAACTTCGCATTGTGCGGTCGCGTGCGGATATCTCGCGCCTGCTGACCGATCGTGCAGCGGGCAAAAACGTCACCGGAGCAATGCTTTCGGTCGAGGGGCTTCACAATCTCGAGGGCAATTTCGGCAATCTCGATCGCCTTTATGCAGCCGGTTTTCGCATGGCGAGCCTCACTCACTTCTTCGATAATGATCTCGCCGGATCGATGCACGGTCTCGACAAATACGGCATCACCCCCTTCGGCCTACACGTCATGCGCGCGATGGAGGCAAAGGGCATGATCGTCGATATCGCCCACGCCAGCCACACAACGGTCAGCGACATCCTCCGCCTTGCCCAACGCCCCGTCGTGTCCAGCCACGGCGGCGTGCAGGCAACGTGTAAGGTCAACCGCAACCTGACCGATAATGAGATCAAGGGCGTCGCGCGCACCGGCGGAATCGTCGGCATCGGTTACTGGGACGCGGCGGTGTGCGACACGTCCGCCGCCGGTATCGTCCGGGCCATTACCCACGTCCGCAATCTCGTTGGCATCGACCATGTGAGGCTGGGCAGCGATTTCGATGGCGCGGTAACTACCCGCTTCGACACGACGCGACTGGATGGGATAACTCAGGCGATGGTCAACGTCGGGTTCACCGACGTCGAAATCGCCAAGGTGATGGGCGGCAACACGCTGCGGCTACTCGGTAGCGCTCTTCTCGCCAAATAGTCCCTTCAGTCCGGCGAATGGGCCGGTGTGTTCTTCACCCTCGGCCACGATACCAGCCTCTTTCAACCGCGCACTCGCAGCCTCCGACCGGGGAAATGGGTCAACGGCCAGCGCCAGCGTCTGGGCAACAGCCTCACCCAGATCGATCGCGCCGTCATCGGTCTCCATTACGTCGAGGTCATTTTCCGAAAGCTCGACCTCGTCCTCCTCGCCACTCGCCAAGATCGCAGGGTCGACGAAGCGAACCTTGAATTTCTGATCGATATCCGCCGACACCGGATCGCCCGTAACGACACAAGGCTGACTGAGCGTGGCCCGAAACTGCCCTTCGACATCGACACCCCCAGCCCGCTCGGTCAAAACGAAATCGGCGGTTAGCGTATCGAGCTCGATCCATCCGAATCGCTTGGCCAATGCCGCACGTTCATCGGCATTCGCCTTAATCTTGTCGGAAAAAGGCGACGATCCGATGCGGTCCAACAGCACCCGCCGCGAAAATTCGGGAACCGGCTCGATCATGCGATATTTCCCGCCATCAAATCCTCGAACGATTTGCCAGCAAGCCTGGCCTGCAGCGAATCGACCAGCCCCCGTGTAACGGCCAAGGCTGCATCCGACGGAGCCTCGCCCCGCCAAAGATTTCGCACCAGTGCCGCATCGTCCGCCCCAGTTCGATACGCGCCGAGCCGGCCCCCGAGTGCACCCATCGCAAATCCGACCTGTTTGCCGACGACCAGATCGCCAAAGCCGGTTTCCCGAAGCTGACCATCCATGTCGCTGACGAACTTTTCGGTCAGCCGTGCCGATGGCAAACGGCCACGCACGTCCTCGCTCTCCAGTCGCAGAAGGACCAGCGACAGGACCAGCGAGATCATGTCGAATCGCCCGTCCAGCGTGTCCGGCACGCCTCCGTGCCGATACCATGTAGGCAACCGCGCCTCTGAAACGATCGCCGTATAGAGCGGTCCCATGTCAGTTGCGGGCGTTCTTCCCAATACTCTGTCGATCAAACTCATGACTGCTCCGCTTGCCGTGACGCCCTCCCTCGCATATTGGACGGCAAGGCGCGCCATGCAACGCGCGATATTTTTACAGCCTCTTGTCGGTAGAGTATTCCATGAAGCGTATCGCCAGCCTTCTCCTGATCGGAACCGCGCTCGCCGCGACCGGTTGTGCGCGTGTCCGCGGCCATCAGGGTTACATTGTCGACCAGACTTTGGTCTCCGGCATTCAGCCCGGCATCGATAATCGTGGTTCGGTCGAAAAGACGCTGGGTCGCCCGACGTTCGGGGGTCAGTTCGACGCCAGGGACTGGTATTATGTTTCGCGCGAAACCAAGCAGCTCGCGTTTTCGCAACCTAAGCCGGTTTCGCAGACGGTTTTGCACGTCCGTTTCGACGCAGCGGGTAATGTCGTCGCCATCGACAAGACCGGCGTCGAAAAGATCGCGTCGATCAGTCCTATCAAGGACAAGACCCCGACGCTTGGCCGTCATCGCAGCTTCTTCTCTGAAGTGTTCGGAAACATCGGCACGGTCGGATCATCAACCCCAGGCGCTGCCAGCCAGGATAACCCTGAAAGCGGCGGCGGCAGCAACTAAGGTTTAACCGCCCGAATCGCCCCTGATACCATCCAATTGGATGCATCTGCGGAAATGACGAAACCAGTCTAAAGTTCAGTGCGCGCTGCAGTCACCGCTTCGCGTTCGGCGCGCATCGCGTCGGTCCGGGAAATGCGCTCGGCCATTTCTTCCCAGGCAATGGCGGCACGTGTGCAGCGGACGCGGACATTATCCAGCGTCGCCGCATCAGCTTCAGCATGAGAGCGGACAGCCTGATCGCGATAAAACTGCAATGGCGACATCAGACTCTCCGCAGGCTTGAGTTAAAATAATGGCGGACGTTCAGGATAGAACGCCCGCCAGTATCAATTCGCCTTAAAGGCAAACCGGCAGTCTGCTGTTAGGCAGCCTGAATGTTGACAGCCGAGGTCTTGCCACGCTTGTCCGTTTCCAGCTCGTACGAAACGCGCTGATCCTTATCGAGCGTGCGGAGACCGGCACGTTCTACGGCCGAGATATGCACGAATGCATCGCCGCCGCCGCCTTCAGGAGCGATAAAGCCATAACCCTTGTCGGCATTGAAAAATTTGACTGTTCCGGTGATCATATGGGTAATCCTTTGGCCCATTGTATGACGGGCATATACCAAGTGCGGCACATCCCGGCGTCGTGAAGCAAGATAGGGACAAAGGAGGCCGTTAGACCCGTCGTTATCCGTCGCGAGCGACGTCAGCGCAGCCTATATAAGCGCTCGGGTGCGAAATAGCAAAGTATCGCACCCGGACGCCTACGCGTTATTTACAGCGTGCGCCGTCTTTGTCGATTGCCTGCCCGGCTAACGCACCGCCAGCCGCACCCAACAGAGCGCCCAGCGTCGATGATCCGCCCGGTGCGATGATGCCGCCCAGAACCGCGCCGCCAACGCCACCGACGATCAAACCGGTCGTGCCATCGTTGCGACGACAGTAATATTGGCCGTTCTGCCCGCGATAAACGCGATCGTTGCGGCCGAGTCGGCGTTCGCGATAGTTCGGGCCGTCGCGGTAATAACGATCGGCATAATATCCGTTATATTGGGGGTCGGGACGGTTGTAATCATACTGCCGATAATTGTTACCAGAAGCATAACCGGGGTGGTCATAGCCGTCGCCCGCGCAACCGGTCAGCGCCGTTGCCGCAGCCAGCGCGCCCAATAACATCGTCCGCATTTCAGATCCTCCTTTATCGTTACGGTATCATAACACACAGAACGATCGTTGGTTGCCTGACTTTCACCCCGCGCTATGGAGCGGAATGAATTATGATGCGATTATCCTTGGTGCCGGCGCGGCAGGCCTGATGTGTGCGGCAAAGGCTGGGCAACGCGAACGGCGCATCCTGCTGATCGACCATGCGGACGAACCGGGCAAAAAGATCCTGATCTCCGGCGGCGGACGATGCAATTTCACCAATTCGGGTACCGTGCCCGAACGTTTTCTCTCCGCAAATCCCCATTTCGCGAAATCCGCGCTGGGTCGCTACTCGCCACAGGATTTCATCGCATTGGTCGATGGATATGGCATTACCTGGCACGAAAAGACACTGGGCCAATTGTTCTGCGACGGTTCCGCCCGGCAAATCGTCGCGATGTTGCTGGAAGAAATGCCCGATTCAGTGACGCTGAACCTCGGCGAACCAATCACGGACGTCTCGCATTCGGATGGAAAGTTCGCGGTCACGGTCGGCGGCGTTGTTCGCCACGCCCCGTCGCTGGTCATCGCGACCGGCGGACCCAGCATCCCCAAAATGGGCGCAACCAGTTTTGCCTATGATCTGGCACGCAAGTTTGGCCTCAAAATCATAGAGCCTCGCCCGGCCCTCGTTCCCCTGACGCTTGGCGGCGAGGACGTGTTGTTTCGCGAACTGTCAGGTGTCGCCGCTCCGACCCGGGTGCGCTGTGGAAAGACGGTCTTCGAAGAAGCCAGCCTGTTCACTCACCGAGGGCTTAGCGGCCCGGCTATCCTCCAGATCAGCTCATATTGGCGACATGGCGAGGCGATTGGCATCGACTTCCTGCCCGGCATTGATGCAAGCACGACGATGATCGAAGCAAAGCGCGCACGTCCTAAAGCTACCGTCCGCAGCATCCTGAATGACCACCTCCCTGCGCGACTGGCAGGCGAACTGGCCGAACGCCTGAGCGTTACAGGAACATTGGCCGACCAAGCCGATCGCCGCCTTATCGAGGCCGCCCACCAACTCAACGACTGGTGTTTTAAACCTAACGGAACAGAGGGTTATGCAAAGGCCGAAGTCACCCTCGGCGGCATCGACACCGCAACATTGTCACAGCGCACGATGGAGGCGAAATCTATTGCCCGCCTGTTCGCTATCGGCGAAGCTGTCGATGTGACAGGCTGGCTCGGTGGGTATAATTTTCAATGGGCATGGGCCTCCGCCGCGGCAGCGGCAGAGGCCGTTTGACCCAGCAACGTGCTAATCAGGCAAGATGATGCGTCAGCGAGACTTCAGCATTCAGCAGTTTCGAAACCGGACAATTCGCCTTAGCATCCGCTGCGAGTGCCGCGAACTGTTCGATATCGATACCGGGGATATTGGCTTTCAGATCGAGGTCGGACCGCGAAATCTTGAAACCCGCGCCGTCCTGATCGAGCTTAACCGACGCCGTCGTCTCCAGCGTTCCCTCCGTAAACCCGGCACCTGCCAGCGCGAACGACAGCGCCATCGTGAAACAGCCAGCATGGGCCGCAGCGATCAACTCCTCGGGATTGGTACCCTTTTCGTCACCGAACCGCGTGTTGAAACTATAGGGAGTCGCGGCCAGCACGCCCGACTGCGAATCCAGCTGTCCCTTGCCGGTCTTGCCAAAACCTTCGTAGCGCGCGGTGGCAGTGCGGGTTGTCATCGAGAGTCCTCCTTGATGGTAAGCCCCGGATGTAGGGTGGGGAATAGCAGCAGCAAGGGCACCACTTCGGCAAACCGGCGTTGATCCATCAGTGACCGTCAACGATCTTCTCGCCCATTATGGTCTGTTCGCCGTCTTTGCGGGATCGGGCATTGAGGGCGAACCGTTCGCCCTGGCAGGCGGCATTCTTGCTCATCGCGCGGCGCTTCCACTTTGGCAGGTCATGATCGCTGCCAGCCTGGGATCATGCACAGTCGATCAGTTCTGGTTTTTCCTGGCACGCTACTTTCGCGACGACCGATGGGTGGCCCGCCTCAGTCGACGCCCTGCCTTTGCCGACGCGATCGACCTTATCGAGCGACGTCCCACGATGTTCATCCTGTTGTTCCGCTTTGCTTACGGCCTGCGCGCCATCGCCCCCGTAGCCATCGGATCCTCGCAGGTATCCGCATGGCGCTTCGTTCCGTTAACCATTGTCGCGTCGGCGATTTGGGGGCCGATCTTCGTCACCATCGGTTATATGTTCGGGACCACCCTCGAACGTTATCTTCCTCATTCTACAGCAACGATCATTTTCGTCGTGATGGCTTTTGCTCTGATATCCATCCTTTGCACGCGCGCCGCACTGCGCCGCCGGTCGCTCCGCGGATCTTGAAACAATGGTGGAAACAGGGCTGTCATCCTAGTAAACTATTGAAACTAAGTCATAGTTACTTCAGTACTTCGCGCGGCGTCAGCACCATCGGATCGATGATATAACGCCACGCCGGCAGAGACGAGATCGGCTGGCTTCGGCCACTCATCGGACTGCGCGGGCGCGTGCGTTCTTCCACGGCACAGGGAGCCACTGCGGGCGTCACCGCTTGATCGGGCGAACGTCACCTGCTCCACCAGGGAACGGAACGAGTTGTCCTGTGTTCTATTGTCAGCGGCGAATTTACGCTGCCCTAGGAACGACGCCATGCGTATTCTTTCCCTCGTGATCGGCGCGGCGGTGGCTGCTGCAAGCCTCTCCGTCATTACCAGCAGTGCGTCGGCCAGTCCGGCACAGGAATGGATAACCGGTGACATCGGGTTGGCACCCGCCAAGCTCAGTTCCGGCGTATACACGCCGAATGGTCAGCCGCTGTTTCAACAAGCGCAGTTCTTCTGGGGCCAGCGTAACTATTGCTGGTATGACTTCGGCTGGAACGGCCCGGGCTACTATTGGTGCGGTTACTCGGGCAGGCGCGGCTATGGCTGGGGCGGCCGGGAGGGTTGGCATGGCTGGGCGCGTGGCGGTCATGGCCGGAATGGTTATGGTGGCGGCTATCGTGGTGGTGGCGGCCATGCGGGCGGGGGTTATAGAGGCGGCAGCCATGCAGGCGGTGGTCATGGCGGCGGTGGTCATGGCGGCGGTGGTCATGGCGGCGGTGGTCATGGCGGTGGTGGTCATGGCGGTGGTGGTCATGGCGGTGGTGGTCATGGACGTGGAGGCAATCACCACTGACCGGTCACAACAACAATCTCAAATCGTCGAGATCAATACTATGAGATGAATCTGAACAGGAGTACCGCGCACCACGTCATCCAGATCGTTATTGATGCTGCTCAAGACCGGCCGTTCGGCGACCGATGGACTGTAATGGCATATATCGATCACTCGCAGACCTTCGAAGTCGATTGCATCGTTCCTAGAACCGGTCGTTTGCTGGCATCGCTCTTCCGCAACAATGCGCCGACAAGCAGTCGTTTTGTGCGATCGGAGCGGCTCCCAAAAGCGGACGTCCATTCGGCTGCACGTTGAATGGCGGCAGCGATGGAGCAATGGTGGCCGGAATTGCGTAGGCAACTCGACGCAAAATGCAATTTCATCCGCCGGTTCAGTTTCGATCCTGATGCTGGTTTATACCGACCAGATGAGCCCGTGCCCGAATGCTCGGATTACACCACTCCGTCACCCACGAGGAGGGAAAGTTCCATACCATCAATAATGGACGAATGGTTTGAGATCACTTCGACGGAAACATTTCCCGCCAGCGCGCATCAAGCTTTGCCTGGGCGTCACCGCTCTTTACTTTAGAGACTAGCGAGAGGCCGCGCAGTGCCACGCTGTGACCGCTGAGGAACCGGCCCGAGATCGTGTAGCCGATGTCGTATAATGCGATATCTTCATGCGGCTCCCCATTCACCAGAAAGCGAGTAACGACGACGACCGGCAGCCGCTCATCGCCGCGACTATTGTCAGGGAGATGGGCCACCTTGCGCGCTTTTTCGAGGGCGTGCTCGAACCATACAGCCTCGAGCCGCGGCTCGCCTGCGGTTTCCGCAGGCACCGTACCAAGCGAGGATGGAAAAAGGATTTTTTGACTTTGCACCGTTTGTTCGGCCGAGGCCGGCTTCAAAGCGAGCGTTTGTTTCCCGGTGTTGGCTACCATCAGCACCAGCGTGGTGGCATGAGCCGAGGCGCGCTGCGCATCCGCGTTCTGTACAGCTTTGCTGTCGCTTCGTTCGCTCCAGTTGGTCCACAATGTCAGCGCGGAAATGGCCACGGCTATGACTGCCAGCACTTCTCCTAGGGTGATCCACCGCCGCCGAATTGCCGCTGATTCCGCAGCGCGTTCTTCCACCCTTCCATCAGCTGTAGACTGTGCCGTGCTGTTGGGACTGGAATGATCTTCGCTCACAACACGCGTTCCACCACTTGGGACTGGGGCGGTCAAGCAATTTTGGGACAGGCGAAGGACAAGGCTAGCGACCCGATGAGCCACGCTCGAGCCGCGAACATCCGGCAGCTTTACACCCATAGCAATCGTACATTTGTCAGGACGATCAATTTCAGAAGCAGACGAACAATTCAAACCTTTGCGTCTGCATTAGACCTCAGGCTGCGGCACCAACTCTGCAAAATGTCCCCTCAAACCATGGTCGCCAAACATCCGGTCGGATTGTCGATCGAACTCAAACCGAGCGTCGCGCGGTGCAACAGCGAAGCGCGCGCGAAATGCGCGTGAGAATTGCCCGCTGATTGTAAATCCAAACTGGTGCGCGATTTCGGCAATCGATTGGCGTTCGCCCGCATACTCGACAGACCGTCGAATGTGTCATCAAGTTTGCAGATCGTCAGGCGACGGTTGGAAAACGTATGATCGACAGTCAGGCCAGCTTCGGATCGAGCCGATTCGGTTTCAGCTTCGATCCGCGACGCGACGATAGGAAGCCATCGAAGGGCCGATTTCAAACTGTCTGTTCGCAGCGACCGCCAGATCTCCGCACGCGCTGTCAGTCGTCGAACCTCAATAGGAATCGTATGTCGGTAATAGAACTGGCGGCCTCGAAGAAGCATGCCTTTCGGCAAATCCCATAGCAGCCCACCGAACCGTTTCCCGAGGCATTCCCGGAGATTAGCGGTGATGATGGAGCCGGATTGTGTAGCAGGTCTGTGTAACAAAGACGCTTTTGCGATCGTCCAGTGGACGATTTACCTGTGATTTCAGGGAGTTGTGGTCTCTTGGTGCCCAGAAGAGGACTCGATAACTTTTAGCAAGATTTTGATATTTAAAACAACATCTTACGGCGGTTTTCGGCGTGGCCCGTTTTGTGGCCCATCGGCACTTTTCCGGGTATGGTTCGAGTACCAAAACACCTTCAAGACGTGCCAAACAGTAGCAAAACGGCTCCGCCGAATCAACTGACAGCCTCATTGTTTTTTGTACAGGATGCACTTCTGGATGGTTATGGCATCCCCGATTTTGTACCAGCAGTTGGTCGATGCCGGAACATCGGGTCTGCAGTGCTATATAGCGGTAACCTGACCTTATCGGGATTTGATCGCGTGGCCGCAGTCGCCCAGCTATTGCCGTTCATCAGGTGTATGCGAACGTCTAAATCGGACAGAAGCCGCCGGACGCAAGCGCCCGCGTCAGTGTTCATGCCCCCCTTCGTTCCACGCGCCTGCAGTCCACGGTCTTCCGATCGGGAATCCGTTTGGCACTGCCTGCTGCGCGAGAGGCACGTGCGAGATCAGCCCGACGGCGCAGTTCTTTCATACGATTTCCTGAAGGACCTAGAGCACAAGATGGAGCGTGCCGCCGTCGTTCTCGGTGTCCAAGCTGCCACCCCCCGTTGATGAATATCGTGTCGAGGCGGATCGACTGCTGCGCACTACGTCAAACGTGTATAGGCGATCAGCTGGTCGATGAATGCCTCCCGCCCGTGGGCGGGTCGGGGCAAGGCCGTGGACGGATCGAAAAAAGCTTTCAGCGCATAGGAGCTCACCTCCAAGGCGATGCTGTCATCCGGGGCATCGTCAAACTTCTCAAAGCTTTTTTCAAGGCGGCGTGCCGCCGGCGGGTGGGTTGAGCCTGTGCCCCGGACTTCGTTGATCAAGCCGATCCAGAGAAATCCGATGCAGATCGCGAGGATCCGGAATTCACGCTCCAGATGATCCTGAGCGCGATCAAGGATCCAGCGGACCGCCCAATCGTCGGCCTCAAGCTCGTCGTCACGCCTCGTATTTGAATCGTGGCGGTGCTTCAATGCGATGTGCGCACATTCGTGGAGGATGACAAAGCTAGCAGCGCCAAGGAACAGATTGTTCGCGAGACCATCCTCGCTATTCGCTTCGGCGTCCGGGTCAGGCGCGGACAGTTCCCTAGGCCAGCTCGCGAGCGGATCCTGGATCAACGCGATGGCGGCATGCTTGAACTCGACCACCTCCGATCCCGCGCCGCCAGGACTGATAGTCACTTCGTCGAGCTCAAGATCCGCCGCTGTGTTCATGAGGACCATCAGCACGCGCACGGACGCGGCAACCGCCCATAGGCTCAGGAGCGCGGAATGGGCCGCCCCGATACTCTTTTCGCCGACCCGAGCCGTGAAATTGGCATGGCCCGGTGCTGTATCGAAAGTCCAGGCGACCCCATCCATAACCTGGAAAGTTCATCCTGCCGCTCAAGCGCAATCCGAAAAGGGCTCTCGCGTAGCAGTGCTGCGAAAGCGCTGGTGAGTGTCTCGGCATCAGTCATCTTTACGCATTAGCAGAAAGACCAGCCCTGCTTCTTTCTTTTTACGCAGGCGCGCAATGCGGCTCGCCAGATATTTCGCGGCACTGCCGGAATCCACCGTCGCGAGCGACCCTCGATAGACGATCCGGCACGCGGCGAGGCCCTCGGCAAGGCTAGACGCTACCAATGTCTGCTCACGGCGCAAGCTGCCCCTCGAGCTCGCCGCCGGATGCGTCCGCTTAGTTCCAGCCCGAGCCGTCCGATCAGTTGTTCAAATGGCAGGTGCCGGAAACGGCACTGGCGACCTTGAGCGACGACAAAGGGGCGCGTAGCTGCCCTACTGTTTGTCCGCTTGCTTGTTCGCGGAGAGCGTTGCCGCCCGTTCCTGTTCACGTTTCGCGATCGCATTCCAGGCGTCAGGATCATACTTGCCCATCATGTCTTCACCTGCATGCCACATCGTGAGCCCCAGCATACGGGCAGCGATCCGCTCGGGAACGGCCCAGCTCACGGGGAGCGAGCGCGCGATTGCACCTGGCACGATCGCAAAGAACACCATCCCGGCGACCAGAAAGGCAACGCGATTGTGATTCAGCTCCTTCTCCTGCTCGGCGACTGTCCGGTTTCGCGCGATCATGGCATCGATGCGGCGGACCGCCTCGCCCATGCTGCTTGCAGCGGTGTTGATGGTGTCGCGGTCGTGCGCGCGGCTGCGCCATCAGGCGCATCCCAATCGACATCCTCTATTTCGTACCAAGCGGCCCCGCGGATCATACTTGGTCGTTGCGCCGTCAGCCCGGTAAACCGTGAAGCGAGCTTCGTCAGTGGCGCACCCGCGCGATCTTCCGTCTTGGCCATCATATCCTGCAGTGCCTCGATCGTAAGCAACGCTGGCCGGGGTTTGGCCTTGGGCACGCGTCGCAACGCCTTTGTGATGACAGCTGCGGGATCGCGTGTGCCGATGCCCTCGGCGATGCCGTGCACGAACACAGCGGACATCCGCTGGCGAATCCGGTGAGCAGTTTCTATGGCGCCACGCCGTTCGATGGCGCGAAGTGCTTCAAGAACCATTGGTTCATCGATTTCGGTAATCGGTATCTTGCCGAGCATCGGGAAGATGTCGGTCTCCAAACTCTCGATGACGTTTCTTGCGTGCTGTCCTGTCCAGCGACCGATTTGGAGCGCAAACCAACTGCGCGCACAGCGCTCGAAGGTGGCATCGTAGGACGCCATGGCGCGAGCCTTCTGCTTTTTGGCTTCGACGCCAGGATGCTGATGATTGCGAAGCTGCTCACGTGCATTTTCGCGCAATGTCCGCGCCGTGGCGAGGGTAATGTCGGGATAGGCCCCAAAGACAAGGACATGCTCCCTGCCGGCCATTCGATATTTCAGGCGCCATGAACGATGACCCGAGGGCGCCACCAGAAGATGAAGCCCACCCCCATCGAACAGCTTGTACGGCTTGTCGCGACGCTTGGCATTTCGGACGATTGCATCAGTAAGCACCGATACCCCCAAATTCTGGCCCGATACCCCCACCCAATACCCCAGAGTGGGGGTATTGGGTGGCGTTTCAAGGAAATTCGTGAGATCATTTATTGCCGAAAAGCGGCAGAAAATCAAGGGTTTCAGGACGTTTTGGGACGTCCCGAAATCGTTTAATGGTGGACAGGGCTGCTATCCTATTAAAGGATTAGTTAATTGAAAAACTTAATCTAATTTCGCATTAAATCGACCGATGCCCCCTTCAGTGCCCCCAGATGTGTCCTTATGCCTTTTACTGGCCTACCGGCAGGCCAGTAAAAGGCCGAGGTTGGGGACATTTCGGTCACCCGCTATGCGCCCTCGAATGGCGGCTTCCAATCAAACACCGGTCATTCTAGTTGTTCGAAAATGACGGCTCGGAACAGATATGACTGACCGAAAGCCGACTGGCTGTCGGCCAAACCGTAGGCTTTGTTGCGCAATTGGGTTTGGGGATTCCCCTGGCGAATTGAGAGCTTTAGGGGGCGGCTATGCCCAAGCCCGCCTTACCGAAGTATCGCACGACGAACTGGGCTGCGTATAACGTGGCACTGAAGCAGCGTGGTTCTCTGGATGTTTGGTTTGATCCGGATATGCTGTGGTTATCTGCGCCATGGGTCGTCCGGGACGCCCTGTTCGTTTCTCGGGCAGCGCGATCGAGCGCTGCCTGACGCTGAAGGCGCTGTTCAACCTGCCGCTGCGGCAGGCGACGGGATTGGTAGTGAGTTTGCTCAAGCTGGCTGATTTGGACTGGCCAAGTGCCGGATTATACAACGTTGTGTCGGCGTCAGACGACGCTGCCGGCGGCGCTTGGCGGTCGCCCCAGTTCGGGCGGTCTACATCTTCTGGTCGACAGCACCGGCATCAAGATGATGGGTGAAGGGGAATGGAAGACACGCAAGCATGGCGCCTCTTATCGTCGCCAGTGGCGCAAGGTGCACATCGGGATCGACGCAGAGACGCTTGATATCCGGGCCATTGAAGTCACCAGCAACGCGATTGGCGATGCGCCTGTCCTCCCTGATCTGTTGGCGCAGATTGCGGACGATAAACAAATCAGCCGTGTCGGTGGGGACGGCGCGTACGACACCCAAAAGTGCCATGCCGCAATAGCTGCGCGCGGTGCTCATGCGGTCATTCTGGTCCGCCGCAACGGACGACCATGGAAGGAGGATGGACCCCGCGCGGCTGCCCGTAATGAAACGCTGCGTGCGATCAAAAGGTAGGGACGCACCATCTGAAAGGAATGGAGCGGTTATCATCGACGCAGTCTTGTCGAACGAAAATGCCCTGCTTCAAGCTGCTTGGTCAGCGCGTCATGGCACGAACCTTCGATCGTCAGATAACCGAGCTCAAAGTCCGTGCTGCAATCCTCAACCGCTTCTCGCAAAGCGGCACGCCCAATACCGTTCGGATCGCGTAGTAATCTGAAATAAAGGCTGCATCACGCCCATTCAAAGTTGTGCAACAAAGCCGCTCCGGACTCTACCGCTGACAACGTCTAACTGCTAGGATTTCGTCTTCTCGCCTCGATCCGCCTCATGCTTGAAAAAGTTCTATCGGAAGATAGCATGATTACGGGCGGGCACCAAGGGACGACCACTTCGCACAGATGCACCAGGCGTTATTGAAGGAAGAGCATGACAAAATCTGCGGGCCAACGCCTGTGCGTACAAATCATCTTATTTTCTGGATGTTTTTTGGCAAGCCTTACCTATCAAGAAATTTCTATGAGCGCGGCAATCGGCCTGTATGACGAGGGCAATATCCTCTTCGGCGCGCGCCGGGTCATGGATGGAGACCTCATACACCGCGATTTCTATTCGAATTACGGACCCGGCCAGTTTTATACTCTTGCCGCGCTTTTCAAGCTGTTCTCCCCATCGGTCCTGGTCGAACGGCTCTGGGATGGCTTCACAAGATCCCTGTCGGTCGCGATCATCTTCCTTATCGTCGCACGGTCCACTCGATCGATACGGTCGGGCCTCTGGACCGCCGCCGCCTGCATGGTCTGGTTTGAATTCTTTGGATTCTACGGCTACCCTGTCTTTCCCGCCCTCGCCGCAGTTCTCACTGGTCTGCTATGCCTGCTACCAGTATTGAACGCCCGACGACCGGTGTGGTCTTTGCTTGCCGCTGGTGCCTGTATCGGCGTGGGCTTTTTATTCCGATACGACATCGGCATCTTCACCGCAGCGGTCATGGCCGCCTTACTGGGCTTGCATGCCGCTATTCAGCCGGCGTCAGCCCGCCAACGGGTGCGCAACATCGTACGTTGCGTCGGGCTGTTCTCAGCGGGGTTCGCATCCGTCGCCGTGCCGCTGATCGTTGCATTCATCCTTCACGGAGCCATGGGCGATCTGGTGTTAGATATCGTCACCTATCCATCGAAATATTATTACACCACGCGATCGTTGCCCTTCCCTGGATTGCGACAGGTCGCCCACGATCCCTTTGCCGGCGTTGTTTACCTCCCCCTGCTTCTTGCTACGACCGCCTCTGCCACGCTGGCATTCGGCCATCGCAATCGGCAGAACCACGATGAAGGATCGGCGGCAGGTGCGGGCCTAGGGGTGCAGATCGTACTCATCGCCTTAACCCTACTTTATTTCGCGAAGGGTTTCGTCCGTGTCGGCGCCATTCAAATGTCGATGGCGATCATCACCGCTCTTGTGCTCACGGGCGTCGCTTCCGCTAGACTGGAGGCGCAGCGGGGGATTCTTCGCGCAGGATCGCTCGCAGCCCTCGTTTTGACCATATGTATCACGCTAAGTTTATTCGCGAGCAACGTAGTGGAAGCAAGCCATAGGTTCCGCACCATCGTAGTGGACGCAGCGCGGTCAATTCCTGGCTTGCCGTCACAATCCCTCCGGATATCATGCAGCTCCTTAACCGGAGTCCAGCGCTTCGGATGCTTTTCGATAGACCAAGACCATCTGCGCACGCTTGAATTTCTGCAGGCACACACCGTGCCCGGAGAGTATCTTTATGTGGGCCTTGGCCGGCACGACAAGATCCTCATCAATGACATCGCGCTATACTTCCTCGCGGACCTCCGATCTGCGACGAAGTGGCATCAATTTGATCCGGGTTTACAAAATTCTGTGGAAATACAGCGAGAGATGATTGACGAACTCAAACGCAACCATCCAAATTATGTCGTGCTGGAATCGCAGTGGGACAATATCAGCGAGCCGAATGCCAGCGCACAAAGCAGCGGCGTCGTGCTGTTGGACGATTATATTCGCCATAATTTCCATTTATTAGCGACATTCGGCGCGATTTCTGTGCTCTATCGGGACCGGCGTCCTTGATCTTCGATTGTGAAAACCGGTCCTCCTAGGAATGTCCGCTGGCAGCCCTACGGCTCGCATATTCGCCTGGCTACGAAAAACCGACGTTCGAGCGTGGCTGGACAAATTATTGCAGATTGAATCATCCGAAGAGTTCTTTAGACTGGGATGCGTCCAAAGTATCCGGGCATGAAGCTCCGAGAATTTTCAGCAAATTTTGCTTTTTCTACTCAAGATGGATTCTTTGTGAGCGAACTTTGGAGGGACGACTATCTTTCTTGGGGAAGGACAGTGCGAGCGCGCCATCTGGTCTCCAATCCGACGTCGCAGGCGCTCGCGGCTGAGATTGTAGCACGCTCGCCGTCGGTTCTGGCTTACGGGTGCGGGCGATCCTACGGCGATGCGCCGCTAAATCCGGGCGGCAGGCTGATCGATTGCCGGGGGCTAGACCGTATTATTAGCTTCGACGGGCAGACGGGCGTTCTGACGTGCGAGGCGGGGGTGCGGCTCGCCGATATCCTGGCAATCCTCTGCCAGCCGGAAGCCGACAACGGCGGCTGGTTTCTGCCGGTAGTACCCGGGACGCGTTTCGCAACTGTCGGCGGCGCAATCGCCAACGATGTGCATGGCAAGAATCAACACCGGCTCGGCACATTCGGCCGCCATGTGTCGGCGCTTGAACTGGCGCGCAGCGACGGGACACGTTGGATCTGCTCCCAGAACGAAAATGCCGACCTCTTCGCGGCCACGATCGGGGGCATCGGCCTGACTGGGTTTATCCTGAACGCGACGATCCAGCTGCAGCGGGTTCAGGGCTTGGCTGTCGAAGCGGAGGATATCCGCTTCAACAATCTCGACGAGTTTTTTTCCCTCGCTGCCGAGTCGGACGCGTATTGGGATTACACTGCCGCCTGGATCGACAGCTTCGCGAAAGGGCGCAGCCTTGGCCGGGGCATCTTCTCTCGTGCCCGTCGCATTCCAGGCTGCGCGGCGTGGCCACCTGCGCTTCAGCCGCGCATCGCCCTTCCACCGATGCCACCGATTTCGCTGATCCGTCCGTTCACCGTGTGGGCGTTCAACGCCGCTTATTGGCGCAAGTCCAGTTTTCGAAGCCGGTCCAGCAACACCGGCAGCTATGAAAACGTGTTCTTCCCGCTCGATGCCATTGCCGACTGGAACCGGGTGTATGGGCCAAAGGGCTTCTTTCAGTTCCAGTGTGTGGTCCCGCCCCCTGCCGCGCGTGACGCTGTCGCCGATCTACTCCGCTTGACCGCTCGTTCGGTCCAGGGCTCATTTATCACCGGGCTCAAGACATTTGGCGACGTTCCATCTCCCGGCCTGATGTCCTTTCCGATGAGGGGGACCTCCCTCGCGCTCGATATTCCCAATCGCGGCCCCCCGACACGCCGGTTCTTGGCACAATTGGAACATGTCGTGATGCAGGCCGGCGGCCGAATATACCCGGCTAAGGATGCAGCGATGTCGGCGGCATCATTGCGTCAGGGCTATCCTCAGGTCGGCACGTTCATCGAGCACATCGATCCCGGTTTTTCATCGGCGTTGGCTCAGCGGCTCGCTTTGACATCAGCAACAAGATAGGAAGCTGCCGCCATGGTCTCCTCTCCCTCCTCCGGTCGAACCGTCGCGATCTTCGGCGCTGCCTCCGATATCGCGATGGCCGTCGCCAGGCTTTGCGCCCAAGCCGGCGACCTGTTGGTGCTCGTCGGACGTGACGACGCAGCTCTGTCGGCGCTGGCGGCGGACTTGGCTGAGCGCGGCGCCGCACGGATTGCCGTGCAAAAGGCGGATTTTGGCCAGGTGGCGGCCCTGCCCGGCGTCGTGCAGGCGGCATGGGAGCGATTTGACGGGATCGACGTTGCCCTTATCGCCTACGCGATACAGCCGGATCAGCCGGCGGCCGAGCAGAATCCGGCTGCGGCCGAAGCCGCCCTGATCGTGAACTTCGTCAGCCCGGCCCTTCTGCTGGGTGAAATCGCTCGCCGCTGCAAAGCGCAAGGAAGCGGGACGATTGCGGCAATTACGTCGGTCGCAGGCGATCGCGGGCGCAAAAGCAACTACATCTATGGTGCCGCGAAAGGTGGGCTGCACCGTTTTCTGGAAGGGCTGCGCCACAGTTTGCATGCTGCCGGTGTAAGCGTCGTGGATATCCGGCCCGGCTTCGTCGTGACGAAACTGACCGCACATTTGGACCGGAGGGGCGTGCTTTGGGCGACCCCGGATCGGGTCGCCAAGGATATTTTCGAGGCGATCGCTTCAGGTCGCCCGGTGCTTTACACGCCTTGGTTCTGGCAGCCCATCATGGTGGCGGTGCGCGGATTACCCCGTTGGGTATTCCACCGCACGTCCTTTTAAATCCCGTTCGGGTCGAACTGCGCATGAGCCCGCATGTCCGCTTTGAGCCCCGGCGCTTCGCGCGCTTTATAGCCGTGGGGGGGATCGCGGCCGGCGCCAACATCGGCGCACGCTGGCTGTTGAGTTTTGCCATGACCTTCGAGGCAGCGGTTGCCCTGTCCTATTTGGTCGGAATGACCATGGCTTTCGTCCTCATGCGGTTTCTCGTTTTCGACCTTTCGGAGCGGTCGGTATCGACGCAGTTTTTGCGTTTCACGATGGTGAATGCGATCTCCTTCGGCCAGGTCTGGATAGTCAGCGTCGGCCTCGTGCGGTGCGTCTTCCCGGCCGCCGGCTTTGTTTGGCACGACGAAACCGTGGGCCATGCGATCGGCGTGATAAGCCCCGTCGTAACAAGCTATCTGCTGCATCAGCGATTTTCGTTCGCCCAATCGCGTGATCAGAGGCGAAGGCGCTGAAGGAGACCTGCTCGCCGTGTGCGACCGAACATGAAGCCTTGTACCGTTAGCGAGATGACATCGGCGTTCCACGCCTGCATCCGCTGCGTGCGCTTGTGCCAACGTTCGAGGTGGAAAGTCCCACCGCCGGCCTGAGGCCCTTTGGGCTCGCCCATGGGCATAGTCGCCCCCTAAAGCTCTCGATTCGTCGGGGAATCCACCAAACCCAATTGCGCAACAAAGCCCTTTGACATTCAGGCCCGTCGCGGCGGTAATCCTTGAAGCGAAAGGTGACGCCGGCCTCGTCGAAGGCGATCAGGCGTCGGCTCGAGATGGCGACCCGGTGGGTATAGCGCGACAGGTACGCCAGCACCGCTTTGGGGCCAGCGAAGGGCGGCTTGGCATAGACAACCCATGGCTTTTTTCTGACCGGCGCAATGTGACGCAAGAAGGCGCGACGATCGGACCAATGCGCCATGCTGCCGTAAAAACGTAACTTGTCCGCGCCGTAGAGCGCCAGCAATCGGGTAAGGAACAGACGGCGGAACAGCTTGCCCAGCACGCGCACCGGCAGGAGGAAGGCGGGACGCGAGGATATCCAGCGCGTGCCATCCGGAGCAATGCCACCGCCCGGCACGATCATGTGCACGTGGGGGGTGGGGGGTCAGTGCCGATCCCCATATGTGGACGACCCCCACTTACAAGGTCTGGGCATTGATTTGATCAGATCGCTTGCTTCCATATGTCCGGCCTTTTTTCGCGCTCGAATGAACGCTGGAAGATGGTTTCCGCGACGTCGGTTCCAGCCAAGTGTGCGACCTCGAAGGCCATTGGGGCTACCGGATTTTCCTACGTCGGGATCGATCGATCACACCATCTGCTTTTCCCTTGCAAGTTCTGGCATCGGCTCAGCGCGGTTGCATCTCTTTGCTCCCCACGCTGGCTGATCTCTATGCGGCGACGGCCATCTCGACCGGTGTAGCCTTGCCAGCGTAGCTTTGGCCGCTGACCATCAGCTTCCAAGCTATGCGAGCCATCTTGTTGGCAAGGGCAACGGCGACGAGCTTGGGCGCCTTGCGCCTGAGCAACTGTTCAACCCAAGGCGCGAAAGCGTTCTTGCTGGTGCCCGCTGCGACGTGCCTGACGACGGCTGTGGCGCCCGTCACGAGGACGCTGCGCAAACTCTCGTCGCCTGCGCGGGTAATGCCGCCATGCCTGACCTTGCCCGCAGTGGAGTGATCTTTAGGCGTCAGCCCGATCCAGGCAGCGAACTGGCGCCCCGAGGCGAACCTCTCCGGTGCGGGGGTCTTCATCACGAGCAAGGCGGCGCCGATTGCGGCTATGCCGGGATCTTCGCCAGGCGATGGCAGCGTGGCTCGGTCTTCTGCCAGGCCGCCTGCTTGGCATCGACCTCAGCGATCTTTGTCTGGAGCTGATTATATTCCGTTGCGTGCGTCGCGAACAATTCGCGGGCCAATAAAGGAAGACCGTTGTCGGCTTGTAGCCGATCGAGCAATCGACTCAGATGATCGATACCCCTGGCGGCCGTTACGCCGAACTCTGCAGCAAAGCCACGGATTGCGTTCGAGAGCTGCGTCTGGTTGCGGATCAACCGGTCACGCACACCCATCAGCATTAGCACGGCGTACTGATCGGCCGTCTTCACCGGCACGAACCGCATGGTGGGGCGACTCATCGCCTCACACAGGGCCTCGGCGCTGCGTCGTTTTTGCCGCGCTTGACGTATGCCTTCACCAGCTGCGCGGCTGATCAACGGGGTTCATGTCAATCGTAGAGGGCAGGTCGCAAGAATTGGCTTTGCAAGGACGGGGTCTAGTAGCCATTTAGGAATCCAGATGTTGGTCGCGTTTCGCGTTGTCTCTAAGGTCGCTCAAATAATCGCTCCACCATTGATGCATGGCGACGCGTTCCTCCCAATAATGACCACGATTGTAGATGCCTCGGACGGCATCGTGGTCGGCGTGTGCGAGTGATCGCTCGATGGCATCGGCGCTCCATTTCCCGCTTTCGTTAAGCAATGTTGACGCTGTGCTTCGCAAACCGTGAGCCGTAATCTCGCCCACGCCGTAACCCATGCGTCGAAAGCACTGGTTGATCGTGTTTTCGCTAAGCGGGCGGAGCGAGGTGTGAAAAGCCGGGAATACGAATCCCGTTGGTCCGGTGAGAGCGAATAATTCTTCAAGATCCGTCTTGACCTGTCGCGAGAGCGGCACCGTATGCGGCTTACGCATCTTCATGCGCTCGGCAGGAATTTTCCAGACCGCGTTAGCCAGATCGAATTCATTCCACTTAGCCTGTCGGAGTTCACCCGGCCGGGCCATGAGGTGAGGCGACACCCTCAGTGCTATTCGCGTGACCAAATGGCCCGAATAGCCGTCAATCGCCCTGAGAAGATCGCCCACCGCCGTCGGATCAAGAAGAGCACCGTGGTGTTTGACCTTGGGCGTGATTAATGCTCCACGTAATATCGCCGTAGGGTCATTTTCGGCTCGACCGGTCGCTACCCCGTAGCGAAAAACGCGGCTCGCGAACGAGCGTGCGCGGCGTGCCGTTTCATATTTGCCCTTAGCTTCAATGCGTTTGAGGGTGGCCAGCACTTCCACCGGCTTGAGATCTGCGATTGCCCGGTTCGCCATCGGATTCAACTGCTCGAGAAGCCAGTTGGCCTTGGTCGTCGCCGCCTCAGCCTTACCTTCAGCGCTCATTTTTTTGATATATTCGCGCGCGACGTCCCCAAAGCTGTTGGCAGCCTTGTACAACGCTAACAGCTTTTCCTGCTTGCGCTCAGCAAGTGGATCATTGCCATCCGCTAATTTAAGTTTAGCCTCATATCGTTTTCGTCGAGCCGCCGCCAGTCCGATTTCAGGATACCGCCCCAGGGCGATGCGCTTTTCTTTACCGAGGTGAGTGTACTTAAAACGTCAGAGTTTTGATCCACTCGGACTGACCTCCAGATAAAGGCCATACCCATCAGTGCATTTATAAGTTCGGTCCCGTGGTTTGAGCCTACGAATCTGTGAATCAGTCAAAGGCATGACCTTTTCTCCCATCCAAAACATTCTTGAGCGGGGCGGATTCGATGAACTCAGCAGCTTCGATTCCCGTAAAACGGGCCATCGAAAAACGATAAGGCCAAGATGGCCCGTTTTGTGGCCCAATTTATGGCCCGTTTTTTGCGGGATTTGCTGAAATCTGTTGAAACAACCTTGGACAAGAACAAGGATAAAATGGCAGATTTCTGCCGTTTTGTCGATAGTTTTGGGATGTTTTGAAAAGTTTCTCTGGTGCCCAGAAGAGGACGGGGCCATGTGGACGAATAAACGGCAGATTTGCGTCATATTCTAGCTTGCTCGGTGGGTGTTCTGTAGCGGTGCTTTGTATCGTCTGCAAGCATGTGAGTCCGCGTTTAGGACTCGAACCATAGCTCTGTGCTGGTCGTGTGCTGGCTCCCTGCCAATAAAGTCATTGTCATTGTTTCCTTCCATGTTGCCCTTAGAGTTAGAGCACAGGATAATCGGGGGGCGCTGAAATGTTCATACCTGTTTGGTTTATTATTTTTATGGTGGCAGTTATCATTATTGGTCGGGCGATACCTGATTAACTCGGGGACCGCTCAATGCTGCTGAGAGACGGGCGCTACGCTTAACAACTGTGGGCGTTGGTTTAAGCGGTGATTTTGAAGCAGCCCTGAGAGCCAAAAGAAACTATTACGCCCCAAATGATAGGGGACCCGTTCATTACTCCTATCGCTTATCTTGGTCGACGAAAGAGCCAAGGACTAAGGATGCGGCGTCAGTCTGTGTTTCTAATTTACTCTGATATCTGTGCGCCATTAGGGGTGCTGAATGGGGAGGCGAATTGGCGGTAGCATTGGCTTGCCTAGCCTGTTACATTTCAGTCAATGACCGATGCTTGAAACGTAAGAGATATGCGCGATGACTGATTATGTTGGCTATATCCGGGTATCGACTGCGGAGCAGGGGCGTTCGGGCTTGGGGCTGGAGGCACAAGAGGAAGCTATACGGCGCTTCATGGGCGCGGGGGACCGGCTGCTAGTTCCTCTTTACCGTGAGATGGAGAGTGGGAAGCGCAATGATCGCCCTGAGTTGGCGAAGGCGTTGGCCCATGCACGGCTGACGGGGGCTAAGCTGCTTGTGGCGAAGCTGGACCGGCTTGCTCGCAATGTCGCCTTTGTATCTCAGCTTATGGACGCAGGTGTCGAGTTTACCGCCTGTGATATGCCTGACGCCTCACGCATGACGATACACATTATCGCTGCCGTTGATGAAAACGAGCGCAAGCGTATCTCTGACCGGACGAAGGCGGCGTTGGCTGCTGCGAAGGCGCGTGGCGTGATCCTTGGGGGCTGGAGGGCGAACGGCGTTAAGGTCGATCCGTCTTTGGGGCTGGAGGCGCGTCAAAGGGCTGCGGGACAATTTAATGATCGTGTCCGGGTGGCTGTAGAGGACGTGAAGGCGGAAGGTATCGTGAGCCTTGGTGGCATTGCGCGTAGGTTGAATGAACGTGGCGTGCAGACACGGAGGGGCGGGGAGTGGACGGCAACTCAGGTGGCGAGAGTCTTGGCTTAATCTAAGGCCGAACAACTTATGTTATCTCGCGCAATATTATTTCGCATGCATCAGATAGTGTTGGACGATATGTCCGATATAATTTCGGCCAGTCTGTGGTTGGACTATTGTCTGTAACGATAAATAGTCTGTAGTATCCTACATGATATTAGACTGTTTCCGATTGATGACCATCGTCTATTATGGAGTTTAATCTTCTTGATCCACTGAGGTTGCTATGACCTAATGGCGACGGCGCTTACGCCAATAGGAGCGAGCTATGTATGTCTTATGATATTGACTCGCGTGTCGATGGTATTGAGGCCGTGACCTTGGATACTATGGACGTAGGAGTTCATGTATTTTCTCAGTTGGAAACTTAAGGGCTTGAGGTTCCCAAGCTGCACCGTGTGGTCGTCAGCGACCTACAGTTGACGGAGGCGTATAACCGTATGGTGGCCCTGAAAGTCCGTAAGCGCTAAATCATCCCCACGGGGTTTGGTTATGCGGCTTGCGCGGTGACGTTAGGCAGGTTCGCGGTGCGGCTGTCGGTCCAGTTATACGGCAGCAGATCATCGATGGGGTCGCCGTCGCTGCGGTGGATGATGCGGCCAAGAACGTCAGTCAGATAGGCTTGCGGATCGATGGCGTTGAGCTTGCAGGTTTCCACGAGGCTGGCGATGATGGCCCAGTTTTCGGCACCGAGGTCGTGCCCAGCAAAAAGCGCATTTTTTCTCTGCAGAGCTATCGGTCGCATCGAACGCTCGACGGTATTGTTGTCGAGCTCGATGCGACCGTCGTCGAGGAAGCGATTGAGGCCATTCCAGTGATTGAGCGCATAGCCGATTGCGCCTGCCGTTCCGGAGCCTCTTGGTAGCCTGGGCAGCATGTCTTTCATCCAGAGCTTCATCGCCGTGACCAGAGGTGCGGATTCAGCCCGACGGATTGCGCGGCGATGCTCGTGGTCTGATCCCCGGATTTTGGCCTCGATGGCGTACAGACGGGCGATCTGGCGCAGCGCCTCATCGGCCACCGGTGCGTTGCCGCCTTTTGTCGCGTCGAAGAAGCCGCGCCGCACGTGCGCCCAACAAAAGGCGAGCTTTCCCGCGCCACCGGCACGATCGGAGGCCTCGATATGCTTATAAGCCCCATAACCGTCGCACTGGACGATGCCGTGATAGCTGCCGAGCAACTGCGCGGCCCAGACTTTGCCGCGCCCCGGCATGTAGCTGTAGACCACGGCCGGCGGATCGGTCCCGCCATGAGCACGGTCGTCGCGGGCGATCGCCCATAAATAGCCGGTCTTTGTCTTGCCCGTGCCCGGTGCCAGCACCCGCGCAGTGGTCTCATCGACAAAGAGCCGGTCGCCCGACAGCAGTTCAGCCTTCATGCGCCGGGTGATCCGCCCGAGCCACGCGGCACTACGCCCCGACCAGTTGCACATCGTACCGCGATCGATCTGGATGCCCTGGCGACGCAGTGCCTGTGCCTGCCGGTAAAACGGACCATGGTCGGCGTATTTCCTGACGATCACGTCGGCGAGCAGCGCCTCGGTTGGAAGGCCGCCCGGCACGACATGCTTTGGTGCAGGGGCCTGGAACACGCCGTCGCTGCATGTGCGGCACGCCATCTTCGGACGCACCGTTACGATCACCCGATACCGGACGGGGATGACATCGAGCCGACTGGCGACATCCTCATCAATACAGTGCAGCGCACCGCCGCAGCACGGACATTCGGTTTCAACCGGCATGATTACTTCGCGGATCCGGGGCAGATGTGCTGGCAGCGAAGCACGTTCGGTCGTTTCCTTGCGCTTCTTCTCGGCCTTCGGCCCGACCGGCGACTGCTCGGCGAGCGCCAGCAACTCGGCCTGCGCAACTTCGATGTCCTCGAGCGCCAGTGCCAGTTGATCGGCGCTGAGCTTTTCAGAGCGTTTGCCGAACGTTGCCCGCTTCAGCTGATCGAGCAGATGCTGCATCCGCGCCTCGCGTTCGAGCCCCGCGATCACCATCGCCTTGAGGACCACGACATCGTCGGGAAGGTCGGCTTCGCTCGCAGACATGGACTATTTCTGGCATGTTTTTCCGGCGTCGCAACCGTCATTTCGACGAGCAGATTCAGGCGTGCGACCTACTGCGCAACCTGCGGTTTCTGCACCCGGACCTCATGCATTCGGGTCCATTGCAGACCCTCGAACAACGCCGATGCCTGGCTTGGCGTCAGCCGCATCACGCCGTCGCCAGCTCGCGGCCAGCAGAAGCCGCCGGTCTGGAGAACCTTGCTCACCAGCACCAGGCCCGTGCCGTCCCAGACCAGCAGCTTGATCCGGTTCGCGCGCTTCGACCGGAAGATATATGCCACGCCCGAGAACGGCTTGAGGCCAAGCTCATTCTCGACGAGCGCTGCAAGGCTGACGGCTCCCTTCCTGAAGTCGACCGGCTTGGTCGCAACCATCACCTTGAGTGGTCCCGGTGGGAGGATCACGTCATCTGCCTCATCGCAGTAAGAACGCGCTCGATATGCGCGACCGTGACATTATCAGGAACGTGGATCGTCATCGTCCCCGCATGGATGATAACCTCTGCGACGGTTGATACGGACGACAGCGGCGGGCCGGGCTCGTCAACAACCACCGGCACAAACGCCATCTCACGCGCCTTCAACACTGTGTGCCGCCACGCATAAAGCTGCTGGGGTAAAAGGTCGTTGGCGCGCGCGATCGCCGCGATATTGGCACCAGCGACAAAACTCTCCTCGACGATCCGCGCCTTGGCGTCGGGTGCCCACATCCGGCGTGCCGCACCCGCCGGGATCACGTCCATCCGTTGAGGACGGCGGCCACCCTTGCTTTCGAAAGTCGTTTCGAATGTTGTTTCGATACCTGACACCAAGCTTCCCCTCACATGAGGAGGCTAAGCATACTCAGATCACGGATCGCCGATATGTGGGGGAGATTTGGCGCTTACGAAAGTCCCGCTAGCGGCTTAGGACGTTACGGCGGAGGGCCTTGGCCTTTGGGTTGCTACCCTCCGCTACGGGGGTCCTGAGTAGGCAGGAACTCCTCTGTCAGATTTCTAGAGTGTCTGCACGGCTGAAGGTGGCGTTGAGTATCGGAGCGTAATCTGTTCCTTCCAACTCTTGCCCCATGCGCTCATACAACGGGCCTAGGGCATTTCGGATAACCTCTTGGTGCTTTCGGTCCTCTGTCGTCTCGAAGAGGGTCCAAAGGTGGCGTATCAGCCCCAGAGCCTCGTCCTCCTTCTCTTCGTCGCTCATGTCGTCCTGACCGTGATCCCAAGCCTTGTATTCGGTATCATCGTCGTGAAGGTCGGCGACGTGAACACCTTCGGCCTTGAGGTACTTTCGGACTGAGGTGTGTGAGACGAGATTGCTCAGTTCATCTGCTATCATGCGGGACGACTTAAGGCGGCCATTGGGTAACAGGTGTAGTCCAGTCGCAACGTAGAGGCTGAAAGAGCGGCGCTTGTCAGCTGGCTTGGGGGTGAGGCCGTGCGTTCGATTGCTGTTGATCGCAAACATTGTCGCTTCGGTCTGCGTCATTGTTGAAACGTCAGCCACAATCGTTTGATGGCCTAGGGAGCGAGCGGCCTCTAGTCGGTGGAAACCGTCAACCACGTAATAGCTGCGCTTGACTTTCGCGACTTGGATCGAGGGGAAAGTGTCGCCCTTCGCCATATCGTCGGCATAGCGACGCACGGTGACTTCATCTGTCTTTACGCGGCCCTGTAGTTCTCTCTCAACTCTTATGGTCGCGATGCTGAGCGGTGTCGTTGTCCATTGGTATGTGGCGCTGGCGTCGGGCAACTAGGGAAACCTTTAGGATTGATTGCATTGAACTTAATCAATGGCTTAGTGAAACGAACTGTAAAAGTTGACATACAGGGGTAATCCCATCGCACGAATGGACTCAGCGTTCAAACACTCGGGATCAACACCACGGCCTCACGTCACTCAGGTCCAGTCCTGCAAACTCCAGCTTGTCTATCTCGTAACCTAACGGGGCGCGTTGGCCGTACCCTGCGTTTGCTGATTTGTTTGCCGTGCTGTGGCCTTGGATATATTCAAGGGCGCTCTCGCTCAGTCCAGAGCGGCGTCCAGCCGTTGTCCAATGATGGCGGAACTCACGCGACTGTTTGCGTCCTTCACCTTGGGGGAAAGCGTTGTGAGCCTTTAGGTAACGTCCCCACCATTCTCCATACCCAGGGAACAATGTGCCACGCGCTCCTTTGACGCGGAGGTCCGGGAACATGGCTGTTTCACCTGATGCCTTCAGGGCGTCGATATACGCTAGGAGGCCCATCGCAAGCAGGTGCGGCGGTATGGGGAACTCACGGCGTCCAGTACCGGAACGTGAGGTCTTGAGGCTCCTAGCGCCTTTATGAGCGTGGGGTCCCTCGTCTGTGATCCGTAGCAGCCAACGGTCTGTAGCGGGGTTGTGGCGTACATCGGATACGGTAAGTTGGGCGATTTCCTCAGGACGTGCGCCGGTCCATAGCAGTAGCAGGGTATCCAGTAGGAAGCGCCCCCCTTGCCGCCTTGGGGTCGTTCTCCAGCCGTGAATATGGGAAGCGCAAAGATTGTCTGTAGCTCGGCAATGCTGAACTCTTTGGGGCTTTCGGGAGCGGGGGCGACCTTAACGATATGACGGGCGAAGGGGTTGTTATCGCCGTCTCTGATTTTCCCTATTGCTTGTCCCTTGCGCCATACGGCTGAGAGGGCATTGAGGCTCTGATTGATGGTCTTGCCCTTGAGCCGGGGGACTTGCGGCTGGTCTGCGTATTTCTCAGCCAATGCAGCGAGGGTCAAACGAAGGTCGCTCTTGGGAAGCCTTGAGGGTCGTTGAGCGAGCAAGTCTAACCAATCGGAGACATGGCTGCGTGTGATCGCTGGTGGTGCAATGTCCTTCCCGTATGCCTCACGGAAGTAGCGTAGGGCCGTGCGGGTGGTCTCCATTGTAGCGTTGCCGGTCCCTATGCGGGTGTTGGTGATTACCTCTTCTACAATCTGTTCAAAGGAGGCGTTGCTGCTGGCGACGGGCGGGGGACTTGCCAGCCGTGTGGGCTTCTCAGACTCTTGAGGCGTGGGGACTGTTTGGCCGTCGAGGCGAGCGAAGGCGTCACGGCTGGCGGAAAGGGATGCCTCAGCAATCGCGCGGCATAGGGTGTCGAAGGCGGGGGCGCTTGTGTCGAAGCGATAACCTCGCGCTGTAGCGAACTCGTTAGCTTCCCAAGCCCATAGCTCCCGTATGCCTTCCATATCCCCTGTAGCGATTAGGGAGGCGTTGTGGGCTTCCGATGCCTCTAGCGTCTCCCGTCGCTTGATGGACCAACGCTGGCGTTCCTCGCCTTTGAACCGAGAGGTAATGCCCGGTGTCTTGGCGAGGGTGGCGTGTAGCTCGCGCTCATCTGTATCCCAACGTCCCGCTTCGTCGCCAGCTAGGCTTTCGGCTCGGAATGTCTCAGCGAGATAGGCTATCGTCGGGTTGTCGAGAGGGTCGAAGAGATCGACGAAAGCCTTGGCGGCGAGTGTTGCCAGCCGTGCGTATTCATCCATTGCAGCCGTGTAGCGGTCCAACGCTCCCGGCTCGCCTATGAGCTTTGCGTCAAGAGTACGGACTAGCTCGCGGGGGTTGCCGGGGATGAACGGGCGCAATCTATCTGGAAATGCTCGCCTGAAAATAAGTCTACCCGCTACGGGTGGCGTTGGAGATACTTCACAGCCGCTGCTCTCATTGTCATTCTCCAACGGGCCGTTTGTAGCGGCACTTTGTATCGTCGGAGCAAACTAGAAGGACGGTTATCAGCCGTTTCTAAGCAGTTTCAAGTGCTTAGGTGTCTCTTGGTGCCCAGAAGAGGACTCGAACCTCCACGACCTTGCGATCGCCAGCACCTGAAGCTGGTGCGTCTACCAATTCCGCCATCTGGGCACAGAGATCGAATACAACAAGGTAGGCGGCGCGCTTAGCGGTGGGTTCGAGGCCTTGTCAATGCGCGGGCGTCGCGAGTAGGGCGATCGGAACATTTGAAGAGGCATTGACGATGAAAGACCGTTTGGTTTGCGTGATCGGCGGCAGCGGCTTTCTGGGCCGCTATGTCGTTCAGGCTCTACTGCAAGAAGGCGCGCGCGTTCGCGTCGTGGCCCGCGACGGCCGCGACGGCTGGTTCCTTAAAACACAGAGCGGCCTTGGCCAGATTCAGTTTGCGTCCGGGGATGTTCGCAAAGCCGACACCATTACCCGCGCCGTCGCGGGAACCGACGCCGTCGTTAATCTCGTCGGCATATTGAAAGGCGACTTCCAGGGTTTCCACGTGGATGGCGCTCGCAATGTCGCGACTGCTGCGGCTGGCGCTGGCGTGAAATCGCTTGTCCACATATCGGCTATCGGTGCCGACCCGAAGAGTCAGTCGGCCTATGGGCGGTCGAAAGGCGAGGGAGAGGATGCGGTTTGCGCCGCTTTCCCGGCCGCAACGATCTTGCGCCCGTCGATTGTGTTTGGACGCGAAGATCAGTTCGTCAATCGCTTTGCCGACCTGATTCGGGCGCTTCCAGTGGTGCCGGTTATTCGGGGTGCCGTGAAATTTCAGCCCATTTACGTCGGGGACGTCGCCAAAGCAGTGGTTGCGGCGCTTGCCGATCCCACGCTGTATTCGGGCAAAACCTATGACATCGGTGGCCCAGAGATTTTGTCGATGACCGAACTCAATCGCTGGATAGGGTCTGCGATCGGGCGGGGAGCGCCATTGATAGAAATGCCCGATGCGATTTCACATCTGATGGTGCGCACGATCGGTTGGCTGCCGGGCGCCCCAATGACGAAGGATCAGTGGCTGATGCTGCAGTCGGATAATGTTGTGACCGGAACCAATGGATTGCAAGCGATGGGCATTCCCCCGACGCCGCTCGAAGCGGTAGCGGATGGTTGGCTCGTCCAGTATCGCCGTCATGGTCGCTTTGCTGGAAAAACCGCCTGATGTCGCTGTTAACGATTATTATTCTCGGCATTGTCGAAGGGCTTACCGAATTCCTGCCCGTCTCATCGACCGGCCATCTGATCCTTGCAGGTGAGTTGCTCGGTTTTCGGGGAAGCCAGTCGGGAACATTCGATATCGTTATCCAGCTGGGGGCGATTCTGGCGGTGGTCGTGCTCTATTTCGGGCGATTTACGGCAGTAGCTGGCGGTCTGATGCGGCGCGATCAAGGCGCAATTGCCTTCACGCGTAATATCTTTCTTGGTTTTCTGCCGGCGTTGGTGATTGGTGCCCTCGCCTACAAAGCGATCAAGGCCATGCTCGAAAAGCCCGTAATCGTAGCCGTTGCGCTGATCGTTGGGGGATCGCTATCCTCATCATCGAGCGAATGGCCAAGCGTGTCACTGTCACCAGCGTCGAGACGATGCCGTGGAAGACTGCGCTCGGCGTTGGCTTCGCTCAGTGTTTATCGATGATTCCGGGCGTCAGTCGCTCAGGAGCCACGATCATGGGCGGACTGTCGCTTGGCGTCGATCGCAAGACTGCCGCTGAATATAGCTTCTTTCTAGCCGTCCCGGTCATGATCGCCGCGAGCGCGAAAGAACTGTGGGAGTCCCGGCACGTCGCCAGCAGCAACGACTGGACGGCGATCGGCATTGGGTTTGTAGTTTCGTTCATTGTAGCGATTGTCGTCATTCGAGCCTTTCTGACGATCGTAACCCGGCACGGATTTGCACCATTTGCATGGTATCGAATCGTGGTTGGAACGATCGCCTTGATCTGGCTGCTGCAAAAGTAGGTCCGTATCGGTATAATCTCGGGCGCTTAACTGGATGAAATGAACGATCAAGCGTGATTTGGCGAGTTATTAGGTCAGCATAGCTGAACTATTTGCGGGATTTTGCGTGACTCCAGTGTCAAAATGAGTCAATTGGCGGTGTGGAGGGCACATGGCCGATAACCCGATGTTGAAGTTTGTAGATGCAGCGCAGGTTTACCCTGAAAAACGCAGCGCCCCTTTGCGTGCGGAAGACTTCCGTGAAATCGCCGAAAAATATGCGGTGCCGAATGCCGAGGAGCAATCCGCGCGCTGTTCACAGTGCGGCGTTCCCTATTGCTCGGTGCATTGCCCGCTCCACAATCATATTCCGGACTGGCTGCGACTGACGGCCGAAGGACGGCTGCGCGAAGCCTATGAACTGTCGAACAGCACCTCGACGATGCCCGAAATATGCGGGCGAATCTGTCCGCAGGATCGCCTTTGCGAAGGCAATTGTGTCATCGAGTTTTCAGGTCACGGCGCGGTCACCATCGGCTCGGTCGAAAAGTTCATCACCGACACCGCTTGGGAAGAGGGTTGGGTTGAGCCTATCGTTCCCGGCCCGTCACGGGGCCAGTCGATCGGTATTATCGGCGCAGGGCCAGCCGGCCTCGCGACCGCCGAATATATGCGGGTCGCAGGCTATGACGTGCATGTTTACGACCGGCACGACCGGGCGGGTGGCCTGCTCACCTATGGCATTCCCGGCTTCAAACTGGAAAAGCACGTCGTCATGCGGCGGGTCGACCGACTGAAGGCAGGCGGCATCGTAATCCATGAAAACTTCGAGGTCGGCCGCGATGCGAAACTCGATGAGTTGCGCGCGAAACATGATGCCATCTTAATAGCAACCGGTGTTTACAAGGCGCGGGGGATCAAGGCTCCCGGTGTCGGCGCTCCCGGTGTCGTGGAATCGCTTGATTTTCTGATCGCATCGAACCGCAAGGGCTTTGGCGACGCTGTGCCCGAATTCGACGACGGTGGATTAAACGCGGCGGGCAAGAATGTCGTCGTTATCGGTGGTGGCGACACCGCGATGGATTGCGTCCGAACTGCCGTTCGCCAAGGCGCGAAATCGGTAAAATGCCTGTACCGTCGCGACCGCGCCAATATGCCGGGATCGCAGCGAGAAGTGGCCAACGCAGAAGAAGAAGGCGTCGAATTCGTCTGGCTCTCCGCACCCGAGGCATTCGACGGAACCGAGCAGGTTGCGGGTGTCCGCGTTGCCAAAATGCGCCTCGGCACACCCGATGCAACCGGTCGCCGCGCGCCAGAGGCCGATCCGGGAAGCGAGTTCCGCCTCGAAGCAGATCTTGTAATCAAGGCGCTTGGTTTCGACGCAGAAGATTTGCCCAAGATGTTCGGCTCGGCCGACCTCGGCGTAACCCGCTGGGGCACATTGCGCGTCGATCACAAGACCATGCAGACCAGCCTTGATGGCGTGTTTGCAGCCGGCGACATCGTGCGCGGGGCGAGCCTCGTCGTATGGGCGATCCGCGATGGCCGCGACGTCAGCGATCATATGCACCGGTATTTGAAGCAAAAGGCGGCGGCAACGAGGAAGGCGGCGTGAAAACCACCCTGAAATTTCTATCGATTCTGGCTTACGCTCTGCCTTCGGTCGTTACTGCTGCCCCCGTCACCGCTCAGGTAAATCCTAAAATTACGGCGTCCCCCGAAGCGCTTGAGATCGTGGCTAAGGTTTTTCCCGTCGGCTCTTATCGAAAGCTGATGACTGGGTCATTGCAGCAAATCATGAGCGGCATGTCCGATCAAATTGGCACCATGCCAATTCGCGAATTTGCAAAGGTTGCGGGCGTCGATCAAACGACCTTGGCCCGTATCGACAAGACGACGATGGGCGAGATCATGGAGATACTCGATCCTGCTTATCGGGATCGTATGCGTCTCATGATGAACGGAATGTTCGCCGAACTGACGAACGTTATGGAAAAACAGGAACCTGCGATCCGTCAGGGACTTGCCGAGGCTTACACAGGTCATTTCACGCCAATCCAGCTTCACGAAATCACCGCTTTTTTCGGCACTCCGACTGGTAAAGATTATGCGTCTCAGCAGATGTTCTTAATGACCGACCCCGCTGTCATGACGAAAATTCAGGCGATGATGCCCGAGATGATGCGCGCCATGCCAGATATCCTCAGCAGAGCCGTAAAGGCGACCGAGGGTCTGCCGAAACCGAAGACGTATGACCAGTTGACCCCCAATGAACGAAATCAGCTTGCCAAGCTGCTCGGGATTGACCCCGGAAAGATGAACAAATGAGCATTGAATCCGCAGCCGCCGATGTCGCCCACACCGAATCCGAGCGCGAACGCATTGCACGTGTCGGAATGTATCGCCCCGATTTTGAATCCGATGCCTGTGGCGTCGGACTGGTCGCAGCAACCGATGGCCGCGCAAGCCGCCGCGTCGTGGCGTCCGCGATCGATGCGCTGAAGGCAGTCTGGCATCGCGGAGCCGTCGATGCCGATGGCAAAACGGGTGATGGCGCGGGCATCCACGTCGATCTGCCGATGCCGTTTTTTGCCGATGCCATTGTCGCGTCGGGCCACAAACCCATCGACAATAGCTGGCTCGGCGTTGGCATGGTTTTTCTGCCGCGCACTGACCTTAGTGCGCAGGAAAACTGCCGCACGATCGTAGAGAGCGAAATCATCGACGCCGGGTTTGCGATCTATGGCTGGCGTCAGGTTCCTGTCGATGTGTCGGTTATCGGCCAAAAGGCACAGGCGACGCGGCCGGAAATCGAGCAGATCATGATCGCGGGGCCGAACGCATCGACCACCGATATCGTTGAGTTCGAAAAAACGCTGTATCTCGTTCGTCGCCGCATCGAAAAGAAGGTGATCGAGGCCCAGATTGCGGGCTTCTACATCTGCTCTCTGTCGTGCCGGTCGATTGTTTATAAAGGGCTTTTCCTCGCTGAGAGCCTGTCGGTATTCTATCCCGATCTTTGCGATGAACGCTTCACGTCGCGCGTTGCAATTTTTCATCAGCGTTATTCGACCAACACGTTTCCGCAGTGGTGGTTGGCGCAGCCGTTTCGTTGTCTGGCCCATAACGGCGAAATCAACACGATCCGAGGCAACAAGAACTGGATGAAAAGCCATGAGATTCGCATGGCGAGTCTCGCGTTCGGCGAACATTCCGAAGATATAAAGCCAGTGATTCCAGCGGGTGCCTCAGACACCGCTGCGCTGGACGCTGTGTTCGAGACGATCGCCCGTTCGGGCCGCGATGCGCCGACTGCCAAGACCATGCTCGTGCCCGAAGCGTGGCAGGACAAGCATGACATGCCGCCCGAACATGCCAGCATGTACGAATATCTTGCGAGCGTGATGGAACCGTGGGACGGTCCCGCCGCTCTCGCCATGACCGATGGTCGCTGGGCAGTGGCTGGGCTGGACCGCAATGCTTTGCGGCCGCTGCGTTTCACGATCACCAACGATGATCTGCTGATCGTCGGGTCCGAGGCCGGGATGGTCGTCGTTCCCGAAGCGACTGTGATTTCAAAGGGAGCGCTCGGCCCCGGCCAGATGATTGCCGTCGATCTGGAAGAGGGCAAACTCTACGATGATCGCGCGATCAAGGACCGGCTTGCTGCCGAGGCTCCTTATGCCGACATGGTCGGTGACTTTCTGACGTTTGCGGACTTGCCCGAAGCTGAGGAACAGGTCGCCTATTATCCGCGCGCCGCGCTGATCCGTCGTCAGGTTGCCGCCGGACAAACGATGGAGGACATGGAGCTTATCCTGTCGCCAATGGCAGAGGACGGCAAGGAAGCCATCGGGTCGATGGGCGACGATACGCCGCTCGCCGTGATCTCCGACAAGCCACGCCTGATCAGCCAGTTCTTCCGCCAGAATTTCAGCCAGGTCACCAATCCGCCGATCGATTCGCTACGTGAGCGGCAGGTAATGAGTCTGAAGACGCGGTTCGGAAACCTCGCCAACATTCTCGATCAGGATTCGGGGCGCGATCAGGTGCTGGTGCTGGATACGCCAGTGCTGACCAGTGGCGAATGGCTGCGTCTGAAAGAACATTTCGGTCCAGCCGTTGCCGAAATCGACTGCACCTATGAATTCGGTTCGGGGCAAGAGGGTCTGCGCGCCGCCATAGCCCGCGTCCGGGCCGACGCCGAACAGGCGGTTCGTGAAGGGAAGAGCGAAATCTTCCTGACCGACGAGCATGTTTCCGAAGACCGGCTGGCAATCCAGATGGTCATCGCCACCGCTGCCGTACACACCCACCTCGTTCGCAAGGGATTGCGGTCGTATGCGAGCGTAAACGTGCGTTCGGCCGAATGCCTGGACACGCACTATTTTGCCGTGCTGATCGGTGTGGGCGCGACCACGGTAAACGCTTATTTGTCTGAAGCCGCCATTGCGGATCGCCATGCGCGTGGTCTGTTCGGCGACACGACGCTCGAAACATTGTTGAAGCGTCACCAGACCGCAATCGGCGATGGCTTGTTAAAGATCATGTCGAAAATGGGGATCGCTGTGATCTCCTCCTATCGCGGCGGCTACAACTTTGAAGCCGTTGGATTGAGCCGGGCGCTGGTCAACGATTTGTTCCCCGGAATGCCTGCAAAGATTTCCGGTGAAGGCTATGCTTCGCTCTATGTCAACGCGGCGGAACGGCATGAAGAAGCGTTCGACGCCGCAGTTGCGACCCTTCCGATCGGTGGCTTCTATCGCCAGCGTGCGGGCGGAGAGGCTCATGCCTATTCCGCGCAACTGATGCACCTGCTGCAAACCGCAGTCGGCACCGACAGTTACTCGACCTATTTGCAATTCGCGCGCGGTGTCCGCGATTTGCCGCCGGTCTATCTGCGCGATCTGCTCGAATTCAATTATGCCAAGGAAGCGGTCGCGATCGACAATGTCGAGGCGATTACCGAAATCCGCAAACGCTTCGTAACTCCGGGAATGTCGCTCGGCGCACTCAGTCCCGAGGCACATGAAACGCTCGCCATCGCGATGAACCGGATCGGCGCGAAAGCCGTGTCAGGCGAAGGCGGCGAATCGTCCGAACGCTTCAAACCCTATCCCAATGGCGACAATGCCAACTCGTCGATCAAGCAGATCGCCAGCGGACGTTTCGGCGTCACCGCCGAATATCTGGGTGCTTGCGAGGAAATCGAGATCAAGGTCGCACAGGGCGCAAAGCCCGGCGAGGGCGGCCAGCTTCCGGGTTTCAAGGTCACCGAGTTCATCGCCAAGCTGCGCCACGCTACACCCGGCGTCTCGTTGATCTCCCCGCCGCCGCATCACGACATTTATTCGATCGAGGATCTGGCGCAGCTCATCTACGATCTGAAACAGATCAACCGCCGCGCACGGGTTTGTGTAAAGCTCGTCAGTTCGGCGGGCATCGGGACCGTCGCGGCTGGTGTGGCAAAGGCTCATGCCGACGTCATCTTGATCGCGGGCCATGTCGGCGGCACCGGCGCTTCACCGCAAACCAGTATCAAATATGCAGGTACGCCGTGGGAAATGGGTCTGTCCGAGGTTAATCAAGTGCTGACCCTCAACGGTCTTCGTCACCGGGTGAAGTTGCGCACTGACGGTGGCCTGAAAACCGGGCGAGACATTGTTATTGCTGCGATTTTGGGTGCCGAGGAGTTCGGAATCGGCACGCTCAGCCTCGTTGCAATGGGGTGCATCATGGTGCGTCAGTGCCATTCGAACACTTGTCCGGTCGGTATTTGCGTTCAGGATGAGCGCCTTCGCAAGAAATTCACCGGTACGCCCGAGAAAGTCATCAACCTGATGACCTTCATCGCCGAGGAAGTGCGCGAAATTCTTGCGCGACTGGGCGTGAAGTCGCTCGACGAAGTGATCGGCCGCACTGAATTGCTGCGTCAGGTCAGCCGTGGTGCCGAACATCTCGACGATCTCGATCTCAACCCGATCCTTGCGAAGGTCGATGCCGAAGACGATCAGCGGCGCTATAATGTCGAAGGCAATCGCAACGAGGTTCCCGACAGCCTCGACGCGCAAATCCTCCGCGATGCGAAGCCCGTGTTCGAGCGGCGTGAAAAGATGCAGCTCACCTATACCGTCCGCAACACGCACCGCGCGGTCGGCACGCGGCTGTCCGCCGAAATCACGGCACTTTATGGCATGAGTGCGCTGAACGACGGCCATGTCGAAGTCCGTTTGCGGGGCAGCGCAGGCCAGTCGCTTGGCGCGTTCCTGTGCAAAGGCATCACGCTTCAGGTGTTCGGCGACGCGAACGATTACGTCGGCAAGGGGCTTTCAGGCGGCATCATCACGGTGCGCCCGATGGTTTCCAGCCCACTCGAAAGCCAGCACAACACGATCATCGGCAACACCGTTCTGTACGGCGCGACGTCGGGTAAATTGTTTGCCGCAGGTCGCGCGGGCGAACGATTCGCCGTCCGCAACTCGGGTGCCGATGTCGTAGTCGAAGGCTGTGGAGCCAATGGCTGCGAATATATGACCGGCGGCGCTGCGGTCATCCTCGGCACCGTCGGAGAGAACTTCGGCGCGGGGATGTCAGGCGGCATGGCATTCGTGCTGGACCAGGACGGATCGTTCACGCGCCGTGCCAATGGCGACAGCATCGTCTGGCAACGGCTGTCATCGACCTATTGGGAAACCAAGGTACGCGGCCTGATCGCCGAACATGCAATCGCAACCGACAGCAAATGGTCGAATGCGATTCTGGACGATTGGGAGCGGTGGCGCGGGTCGTTCTGGCAGGTCTGTCCGAAGGAAATGCTGACGCGACTGGCTTCCCCACTCGATGATACGGAAATTGCGGTTGCCGCGGAGTAGCATTTCGCGGCGGTCGCGTTAAAGCTGGCCGCCCATGTGGCTCATCCACCAATTCCCGCTCTGTCCTTTTTCCCGCAAAGTCCGGCTGCTGCTGGGCGAGAAAGGCGTAGGCTATGAACTCGTTCGCGAGCATCCGTGGGAGCGGAGGGATGAGTTTGTCGATCTGAACCCCGCCGGCCGCACGCCGGTCATGGTTGAGAGCGAGAAGAACATCACACTGATCGATTCGGTCGCGATCTGCGAGTATTTCGAGGAAACGGTCGAACAGGCCCCGATGATTTCGGGAACCGCGATCAACCGCGCCGAGATTCGTCGGCTGACCGCATGGTTCGACCAGCAATTCTATGGCGCGGTCGTCGACCCGTTGATGAACGAGCGGATGCTGAAGCGCCTCGTCCACCGTGCATCACCCGATACCGGTGCCTTGCGCGAAGCGATGAAGGCCGCGAACGGGATGCTCGACTATGCGGACTATCTGCTCGACCACCGCAACTGGCTGGCTGGCGCGACGCTCAGCCTCGCCGATCTGACGGCGGCGGCGCATATTTCGGTGGCGGACTATCTCGGCGGCATTGACTGGCGCGCCCACGAACAAACGCGCAACTGGTATTCGGGGCTGAAATCACGCCCCAGCTTTCGACCGATGCTCGCCGAACGGATGGGTGTAATCGCGCCGCCCGACGACTATGACAAAGTCGATTTTTGAAGGCTCTGAACTAGAGCAGTATCCGATCCGATTGCATCGGTTCGGCTGCTCTAGTCTTTTGATTTTACGCGTTTTCCGAGTCACCGGATGATTCCATCCGGTTCGAAAACGCTCTAATCCCACAGACCGTCACGCTGAAATAAATCCAGCAGGACGGCCTGTTGAATAGCGGAAACTTACCGCGCCAGTTTCAGAACCGCGCTCGGGGCATCCTTGGTCAGCGGGGTGGCCTTCCACACGATAGTCTTGCGCCCTGCAATTATCTTCGCGCCTTCCTCGTTGTTCTGGCTCACGATCTCGGCATTGGTATCAAGCGTAAATACGCCGTCGAGTGACTTCGACGCCTGATCGCTGCCGCTCATCGCGCCCATGCCGCCTGCGCCATTGCTGTTCGCGTTGCTTGCAAAGCCCGGCGCCTTCACGCGGACGAGGCCGCCCTGCCGCAATTCGATGACAACAAACGGAAAGATCGCCTCTGCGTCGGAATTGAACGGATACGTGAAATTGTGGGTCAGCGTGCCGGTGATCGCATAATCGATCAGGAACTTGCCTTTCCCCTGATAGACGACCGACCGATAGCCATATTCCTTTGACAGCGAGGCTGCGATGGCGCGGTTCTTGGTCTCGGCGTCCTCTTCGGGAGCATCCTTGGTCGTCGTGGCCGCGATCGGACGCAGCGCAGGCTGATCGTCGCCGTCGGACGACGTCCCCTTGGCAGGAGGCGTTGCATCGTCGTCAGTTCCGGGCTTGTCGCCGAATCCCTTCATCGCCGAACTCGGGTCGAGCGCGATCACCTCTCCCTTATAGGTGAACGCGAAAGTGCGGTCGGCATTGATCGTCATGGTCGACACGAACTTGCCGGGCGTCAGCAGGCATCCAAACAGCAATAGCGGCGCGACCAAAATAGCCGCAATTCGCGCGAAACCTCCCATATCCCGATTCGCCATTATTTCCCCCGGTTAGCTTCTGCATACAGCGCGATTGCCGCTGCGTTCGATACGTTCAGGCTTTCGACTTTTGGACTGATCGGCAAGCGCGCGATCAGATCGCAATGCGATTTCACGTTCTGCCGCATCCCCTCGCCCTCTGCTCCCAGCACCAGCGCGACTTTAGCCTCGTTGAATGCTTCGCCGATCACCACCGGACCGTCACCGGCCAGCCCGACTCGCCAGAAGGTCGCTTCGGCCATCTCTTCCAGTGCGCGTGCCAGATTGACCACGCGGACCCACGGCACCAGTTCCAGCGCTCCTGATGCTGCACGTGCCAGCGCACCCGATTCGGGCGGCGCGTGCCGGTCCTGCGTCACAATCCCCAGCGCGTTGAACGCCGCCGCCGAGCGCAACACCGCGCCGACGTTATGCGGATCGGTCACCTGATCCAGCACGACCAATGGCCGCCGGTCGTCGCGACCCAGTTCGATCAGATCGCCTATCCAGATATCTTCCAGAGGATCGACCTCGATCACCAGGCCCTGGTGCGGTGCGTCACTGGGCACCATCCGGCCCAGATCGGCCACGTCAGCAAACGTAACAGGCAGAAGCGATGGCAAGGGCACCTCAAGCGCCCCTACGGCCTCACGGGTGCCCCACAGCTTGCGAACTTCACGCTCTGGGTTGGCAAGGGCCGCGATAACGGCATGGCGGCCCCAGAAGCGAATACGCCCCCCGGCAGCCTGTGATGGTCTATGTCCACGTCTCATTCCGGCTCTTTCGCCGGTGTCGCGTTGACAGGCAAGCCCGCTTTCGCCAATGGCACCCGCTCGCTTGTTACAAAGCGTGTGGACAGGTGGCCGAGTGGTTAAAGGCGGCAGACTGTAAATCTGCTCTCGCAAGGGTACGCTGGTTCGAATCCAGCCCTGTCCACCATTAAACGATTTCGGCGCCGCCACGATGGCGCGCCGCTTTCGCACCCGCTATGGCCGCCGCCATGTTGCGCCTTACAGAATTGACGCTGCCGCTCCATCATGCGGATGAAGCGCTGCCCGCCGCTATCTGCAAACGACTGCGGATTACGCCGCGTGAACTGGTCCGTCATGTCGTTGCGCGCCGCGCTCATGATGCGCGGGACAAGGCGAACATCCTGCTGGTCTATTCGGTCGATGTGAATGTGAAGGATGAGGCGGCAACTCTCGCGCGCTTTGCCAAGGACCGGAATGTCCAGCGGACGCCCGACACGCGCTATCGCTTCGTCGCGCAGGCTCCAGAGGGTACGGCGTCGAAACGGCCGGTGGTGATCGGCGCAGGCCCCTGTGGCCTGTTTGCAGGGCTGATCCTCGCCCAGATGGGGTATCGTCCGATTATCCTCGACCGGGGCAAGGTCGTGCGGGAACGCACAAAGGACACCTGGGGCCTTTGGCGGCGCGGTGTGCTGAACCCCGAATCGAACGTGCAGTTCGGCGAAGGTGGTGCCGGTACATTTTCAGACGGCAAACTTTACAGTCGGATCAAGGATCAGCGGAACCTTGACCGCAAGGTGCTGACCGAGTTCGTCAAAGCCGGTGCGCCTTCTGAAATACTCACCGAGGCGCATCCGCATATCGGCACCTTCCGTCTGGTGACGATGGTCGAAAGTATGCGCGAAACGATCGAGTCGCTTGGCGGTGAATATCGATTCTCCAGCCGGGTCGATGGTCTCGACATCGCAGTCGATTCAACAGGCGAGCGCCGGATACGCGGCCTCCACCTGCACACGGGCGAGACGATCGAGGCAGATCATGTCGTGTTGGCGATCGGCCATAGCGCGCGCGACACGTTCGAGATGCTTCACGCGGCGGGCGTGTATGTCGAGGCCAAGCCTTTCTCCATCGGCGTCCGTATCGAACATCCGCAATCGTGGATCGACACCGCGAGATTCGGTGCCGACGCGGGCAATTCGATCCTTGGTGCGGCGGACTATAGTTTGTCGCACCACTGTTCGAACGGCCGCACGGTTTACAGCTTTTGCATGTGTCCGGGCGGCACGGTGGTCGCGGCGACATCGGAGGTCGGCCGGGTCGCGACCAATGGCATGAGCCAATATTCACGCAACGAACGTAACGCCAATTCCGGGTTGGTCGTCGCGATCGACCCGGCGCGCGATTATCCCGGCGATCCACTGGCGGGTATCGCATTGCAGCGTCACTGGGAGTCGCTGGCCTATGTTGCCGGCGGCTCGACCTACAAGGCTCCTGCGCAAAAGCTGGGAGACTTTCTTGCCGGACGATCTTCCCAAGCGCTGGGCGAGGTGACTCCATCGTATCGGCCCGGCGTCCACCTGACCGATCTGTCGCAATGCCTTCCCGATTTCGCGGTGACGGCGATGCGGGAGGCTCTGCCGGTATTCGGTCGTCAGATTCCGGGATACGATCACCCCGATGTTCTGCTGACGGGTGTCGAGACCCGCACATCCTCGCCGGTTCGCTTTACGCGCGGCGAGACTTTTCAGAGCCTGAACACAGCGGGCCTTTTCCCGGCAGGAGAAGGCGCGGGCTATGCGGGCGGCATCCTTTCCGCAGCAGTGGATGGCATAAAGGTCGCAGAGGCGGTGGCTTTGAGCATGAACGGTCCGGCGCTTCCTGTCGCGTTGTAGAAGCAGCCGCAACTATGAGTTGCGGAGTGTTTGTTGCCATGTACCGGGGGGATTCCGTCGATCGTCCAGTCGCCGATGCTCCACCGTACCAGCCGGAGTGTCGGATAGCCGACTGCCGCCGTCATCCGGCGTACTTGCCGGTTTCGCCCTTCACGAATCACCAGCTTGATCCAGCAGTCCGGCACGCTTTTGCGAAACCGAACCGGCGGGTCGCGCGGCCAAAGCGCAGGATCCTCGATGCGTTCGACCTCCGCCGGGCGGGTCGTACCGTCTTTCAGCTTCACACCCTGCCTTAGAGAAGCGAGGCTGGCCTCGTCCGGTTCGCCTTCGACTTGCACCAGATAAGCCTTCGGCATCTTGAACTTCGGATCGGCAATCCGCGCCTGCATCCTGCCATCGTCGGTCAGCAGCAACAGACCCTCGCTGTCCAGATCGAGCCGTCCGGCAGGATAAACGCCCGGCAAATCGATGTAATCCGACAGCGTCTGGCGCGCCGATCCCGTACTGCGATCGGTGAATTGCGACAGGACTCCATACGGCTTGTTAAACAGGATCACATTTAATCCTCTTGGTCGAACGTCACGCTGCCCTGGCTCACCAATTGCACGATCAAAGTCATCGCTGCGTCCAATTTGGTCAGTTTCGGATCGACGGTGAAATGGTCCTGCGCACAGAGTTTTTCGGCAAACGCGGCGGTTTCCCTGGTGCATTCGAAACTTTGACCGTCCACGAACAACCAAACCGATTTTGCCGGTCGCCGCACAAACGAGAAACGCGAGGCCGGGTCGCGGCGCAGCGGCATCCCGTCGATGATAAATTCGCGCAATCGCTCGGCGCGGACGGCCTCTTCCGGTTGCCAACTCAGGTCGGGGTTTTTGCGGGTGCTGTTATACTGCCCGAACCAGCGCGCGAACGCATCGCGATCGGCCATTTTGGCGGTAATCATCGCGTGCAGTTCCGCGACGGTGTTCGCGGTTATTTCGCCGGGGTTTTTCTGAGGCTGTAAATTCGGGTCTTCGTACCGGTCATCGTCCGGCAAATTCGCAAGCAGTTGGTCGCACCAGTGCGCGATGAGTTCGCTGCGAGCAGGCGCGCGAAAACCGACCGAATAGGTCATGCAGTCGTCACCCACCGCAACTCCATTGTGGGCAATGCGCGGCGGCACATACAGAATATCGCCCGGCTCCAATATCCACTCGTCAGTTGCCTCAAACTCGGCAAGCAGGCGCAGATCGTCGTTCGGCAACAACGCGGTTGCCTGATCGCAGAGCGCGCCGACTTGCCAGCGGCGCTTGCCCAAACCCTGAACCAGAAACACGTCATATTGATCGAAATGCGGACCTACGCCCCCGCCGTCCGAGGCATAGCTCACCATCACATCGTCGATGCGCCAGTTCGGAATGAAACGAAACGGCTCGATAAGCGTGGCAACCTCCGGCACGAAATGGTCGACGGCCTGAACCAACATCGTCCACGGCTTTTTGCCGAGCTTGCTGAACCGCTTTTCCGCGAATGGGCCGTGTTCGACTTTCATCGTCTTGCGAGTTTGGATGATCAGACGCGATTCGACTTCATCCTCACAGGCTAATCCCGCGAACTCATCGGGGTCGAGCGGATTGGCCCAGGATTTCCAGGGATTCCTGATCAGCAGCGGCTTCTTTTGCCAGTAATCGCGCAGGAAAATGTCGATATCGAAATTATTGAATTGCATAGTGACTCGCGACGCAGTGGCATCAGGGCGGCAAAAAAGTTTCCGCGACCGACGACGACACACTGTCGCCGCCGCAGCTTACATGGATTCCGTTTGACCCGCATAGCCCAAAGGACAGGTGTGTCGCGCTCCGTCCGGCGAGCAACATTTGCTGTTCGAAAGGCCGACTGAGCAATAAAACCGCGTTTCGGTTGACGGCGGGGTCGCGATCATGGCAATCGGCTCCCGCGCAATCTTGCGATGCACCTTGCGGGTGTAGCTCAATGGTAGAGCAGAAGCCTTCCAAGCTTACGACGAGGGTTCGATTCCCTTCACCCGCTCCACACCCAAACGACTATATCCCTGGACGACCGGGTTTAGCCCCGGCCTTTCCCGGCGCGCGCTTCGGCGATAGCGGCTTTCAACGCATCATAGCCGACCGCCCCCGACAGCACCTTGTCGCCAATCACCCAACTGGGCGTGCCCGTCAGGTTCAGCGCGCGTTGCAGTTCCATATTATTGGCAACCTCTCGCGTGGCCTCCGGGCTGTTGCCGAAACTGGCATCGATCCCCAGCTTTTGGGCGACGCGTGAAACGGCGTGCGGTTCAGGCCTGCCCTCTGCGAACAGCGCGCGGTGGAATGCGCCGTATTTGCCCGCCTTTGCTGCCGCAAGACTGACCTTGGCTGCGGCTTCGCTGTCCGGCCCCAGCACGGGGAATTCGCGATAGACGATGCGCAGTTTCGGGTCTTCCTTCAGCAATCGGTCGATAACCGGAATGCTCGCGCGGCAATATCCACAGGCATAATCAAAGAACTCGACGAGCGTGACGTCGGGGGACGCCGACCCTTCCCACGCGCCGGCAAATGGCGTTTCGATCATCGAACGATTGGCGACAACCGCCTTGGCAATCTCCCGATCGCGCAAATGCTCCATCGCTTCGGGCAGGATTTCGGGGTGTTCCATGATGTAATCGTGCACGATACGCTCGATCGCCGCCTTGTCGGTGGTCGAAACCGGTGCGTGCGTCGTCACGGCCACCGTCGCGGCGGCTCCTGCCAGCAAAGCTGCGAATCCGATCACTATTTGACTACTCCATTTCATCATTTACGCTTCTTGCCGCCGCTTTCAGAGACCATCGCGATGTCCTGCGCGCGAATCCAGTCAGGGGAACCGGTCGGTATGCCGACCATCGCCATCTTTGCGTTGGCGAGTGCGGCAACCCTGTTACCCTCCAGGTTAAAGCGTTCGGCGGTCGCCAGTGCGGCGCGTGCGTTGTCCCCTTCGTGACTGTAAATCACGCCCAGTTGATACCAGGCAAAGGGGTTTTGATTGTCGCGCGCGATCGCCGATTTCAGGATCGATTTTGCCTCAGCATAGTTGCGCGGGTTTTCCGTGGCGATCAGCGCGTGACCGAACAATGCCGCGATCAACGGCGAATAGTTCGTTCGCTGTACGGCATCGCGCAGCACCGAAAGCGCCTCGTTCGGGCGACCTGATTCGAGGAGGATCTGGCCCTTCAACTCCTCAAAATATGGATCATGAGGGATCGCGGCCAGCAACTTGTCGGCCTCTCCAACCGCGCGGTCGGGATAGGCAGACTTATGATAGGCGTAGGCACGCGCATAATGGCCGGGGATCGACTGGTCGGTTTCGGGATAGCGATTGAGCGTATATCGTGGCTCGTTGATGAAGCCGAACAGCTTGGCCTTCACTCGCTGGAACCGCGCCTCAATGGCCGGGTCGGTCGGCTTGTTCCACGCCTTATCGGCCTCAAGCGCTTCCTGAAGCACCTGGATGCGGTCGCCGGTCAGTGGGTGGGTGCGATCATAAGCACTGTCCTGCTGAACCGCGAGACGATATTCCTGCCCCTGCAGCTTTTTGAAAAAGCTGATCATGCCCTTACCGCTGATTCCGGCACTACTGAGATAGCGGCGACCCGACTGATCGGCGGCGGACTCCTGCGTCCTTGAGAAAGCCAGATATTTGCCAATTGCGGCTTGCTGTCCGGCTGCAAAAATACCCGCGCCCGCTTCGCCTGCCCCCGCCGCGATCGCTGCCGCGCCAAGGATCAGCGACAGGATTGAGATGCCGGTTGCTATCCTTGCTCCATCGGCCCCGCGCAGGACATCGCCCGCGGCAAGGTGGCCGAGTTCGTGGGATATGACGCCCTGAACTTCATTGGCGTTGTCCGCCGCCGCCAGCAGGCCTGAATTGATATAGACAACCTGCCCCCCCGCGACGAACGCGTTGATCTCTGGATCGCCGATGAGGATGATGTCGACGTTTTTCGCAGGCAGCCCGGCAGCTTCGATCAGGGGCGCCGCCATTTCATGCAAAAGCGCCTCGGTTTCGGCATCGCGCAGAATCGATTGGGCAAAGGCCGGCTGAACCGTCAACGTGACGACCAGCGCAACGGCAAACGCGCGGCGAAGAAACCGTTCAATCATGACGCTCCCTTTCGTCCGGTCGCGCTGAACGATGGGTGAAGATGGGGGCGTCATCCAGCGATCAGCATCCCCGCCGCCCCCGTTCGAGAGGCGGCGGGGATAGCCGTTCCTACTTATTCGCGCCGAACGTGCTCTGCCACCAGCCACGCTTTGGCCGCTCGGCTTCGCCATCTTCGGCAGTTGGCTCAACCGCAGGAGCGCTCGTGCGCGGCGATGGTGCCGCTGCCTGAGCAACGCCGGCAACCGACGCTTCAGATACCGTTTCAGCAACAGCGACAGGAGCCGGTGTTTCTGTTTCCGCGGCCGGAGCCACCTTAGCCTTGGCACGGCTCGCGCGCTTCGGCTTGGCTACAGGAGCGACTGCTTCGGGCTCTGGAGCCGCCACAGGGGCAACGTCTTCGACCGGCGCTGCTGTTTCGACAGGCGCGGCTTCGACAGGTGCTGCCTTTGCACGACGGGTGCGCTTCGGCTTTTCTGCAACAGCTTCGACCGGAGCGGCTTCGATCACTTCAGGAACAGTCTCAACCACCGGCTCGGCCAACACTGGCTCTGCATCACGCTTCGACGGACGCTTGCGCGCACGCTTCGGCTTGGCTTCTGCAACGGGCTCGATCGTCGCTTCCGCTTCCGCAAGGATCGGCTCGACAACCGGCTCGGCGTTCGATGCGTAAGCAACGCCACCGTCAGTGGCTTCTGCACCCTCGACAGCTTCCGAACCTTCAGCCTGACCATTTTCACCGCCACGACCGCGACCGCGACGACGGCCGCCACGACGTCCACGACGGCTACGACGCTCTTCACCCTCGGCCGTGGTTTCACCGGCGACCGCGACATCATCGCCTTCTTCGCCATTGGAACCAGCGTCGCGGGGCGCAACAGCTTCGCGTTCGATCGGTTCGCCATTTTCGTCGAGTTCCGGCTCTGACTGTTCGCCAGTCGTGCCCTCTTCGCCATCGCGGCGCGTGCGCCGTCCACGACGACGACGACGACGACGGGGTTCGCCATCACCTTCACCCTCGGCATTGCGCGGACGTTCCGAACGCTCGCCGCGATCTCCACGGGGCGCTTCCTCGACTTCTTCCTCTTCTTCCTCTTCCTCGAGCAGGTCGAGTTCGGGGTCTTCCTCGTAAACCGGCATTTCGAAATGCGGCGGATGTGCAGGCGGCGGACCACTTGCTTCCACCGTCATCCGTGCGCCTTCGACTTCGCCGTCGGGCAGGACTTCGATGTGCACGCCAAAGCGTTCTTCGATTTCGCTGATTTCGAAACGCTTGCGGTTAAGGACGTAGAACGCGGCCTCTGTGCTGGCGCGCAGGGTAAAGATCGTTGCACGACCCTTGCCTGCTTCTTCCTCAAGCATCCGAAGTGCCGACAGACCCGCCGACGACGCGGTGCGGACCAACCCGGTGCCTTCGCAATGCGGGCACTGGCGCGTCGATGCTTCGAGAACGCCAGTGCGCAAACGCTGGCGGCTCATCTCCATCAGGCCGAAGGAAGAAATCCGCCCAACCTGAATACGGGCGCGGTCATCGGACAGCGCCATCTTCATGGCTTTTTCGACCTTACGGACGTTGGAGTTGTTCTCCATGTCAATGAAATCGATCACGACCAGCCCGGCCATGTCGCGCAGGCGCAACTGACGGGCGATCTCGTGCGCGGCTTCAAGGTTGGTGCCGACCGCAGTCGCCTCAATCCCATGTTCGCGCGTCGAACGACCAGAGTTAATGTCGATCGAAACCAGAGCTTCCGTCGGGTTGATGACCAGATAGCCACCCGATTTCAACTGGACGACCGGCTGATACATTGCCGAAAGCTGTTCCTCGACATGGTTGCGCTGGAACAGCGGCACCGCGTCGGCATAGGGCTTCACCCGCCGCGCATGAGTCGGCATCAACAGCTTCATGAAATCGCGGGCGTGACGGAATCCCTCCTCACCCTCGACGATCACTTCCTCGATATCCTTGTTATAGATATCGCGGATCGCGCGCTTGATAAGGTCGCTGTCCTGATAGACGAGCGCGGGCGCTGCCGATTTCAAAGTCTCTTCGCGAATACCGTCCCACAAGCGGGCGAGATAATCGAAATCGCGACGAATCTCGATCTTGGTGCGCTGAAGGCCTGCTGTGCGAACGATGCAGCCCATCGACTTTGGCAAATCGAGTTCGCTCATGATCGTCTTCAGTCGCTTGCGATCGGCGACGTTCGAAATTTTCCGGCTGATCCCGCCGCCATGCGACGTGTTGGGCATCAGCACGCAATAACGACCGGCAAGCGACAGATATGTCGTCAGCGCCGCGCCCTTGTTACCGCGCTCTTCCTTCACGACCTGAACCAACAGCACCTGGCGGCGCCGGATCACGTCCTGAATCTTGTAGCGACGACGCAAATTCATGCGCTTCTGGCGAAGATTCTCCGCTGCGTTTTCGTCGACGCCACGACCGCTCTGCGATGCAGGGCGCGGGGCAACTTCGCCGTCCTCGTCATCGTGATGCTCATCGTCATGATGCCCATGATCGCCATCGTCATGCTCACCATGCTCGCCATCGGCATAATCATCGTCGTCATCATGACCGCCACGCAGGCGCTCTTCTTCGGCGGCGTGTTCGGCTTCTTCGGCGAGCAGAGCTTCGCGGTCTTCCTTCGGGATCTGGTAATAGTCCGGATGGATTTCGCTGAACGCCATGAAACCGTGGCGATTGCCGCCATATTCAATGAAGGCCGCCTGCAGCGATGGTTCGACGCGGGTTACCTTGGCGAGGTAGATATTGCCCTTGAGCTGCTTGTGTTCGGCGGATTCGAAATCGAACTCTTCGATCCGGTTGTTACCTTTGACGACCGCGACACGGGTTTCTTCCCGGTGGCGCGCATCGATTAGCATACGCATTGTCATTTAAGTGTCTCCGGGACGGTAACGAAGATGCGAACCCGCGCACCTCGCCCGTCCGGCTGGATGGAATGGAAATTGCCTCTGCTCGCTTTGCATGCCGGGCGACGTGCGCCGGGTTCACGATCCGGCAAGCCGCTGCGCTTTGGAAAGCCGTGCGGTCATGCGGAAAACCATGCATCATGCGAGCTTCAACCTGAGTGACCGGGCCGAGAGAATCGGCTGCGCGGTCTGTAAAAACAGTTCGGACGGGTTCCCCCGAACCGTTGTGCCACAAGTGGTAGCAGTCATGTCATACGGGAGCAAGTCGCGGCCGTTCGCCTGAAATATCCGACTCGCAACGGTAAAATCATGAAACGCTGGACCCGGCAGGGGTAGACACGGCATGGATGGTTAATGCCCACGGCGATCATCATATCGGCCATGCTCGGTCTTTTGTCGCCACCCGGAATTACGGGGAACGGCGGTGACGCGGTGCTGACCGATGCTTTACAGGTAGAACGTCCGACTCTGGCTGCCGGGACAGCGCGAAGCTCACGACCGCCCCACAGTCGCTACAGCCTCAACATTTTGCTCGATCCGCCGGAACCGGGCCTGCCCCGTCCGGTCGTGGCGGGCCGGGCCGATCGGCCACTCGTCGTGATCGACGCGGGGCACGGCGGGCATGATCCGGGCGCGGTTTCATCGACCGATGGTACGCGTGAGAAGGACATCACTCTATCTGTTGCCCGCGCAATACGGGACGAGCTGGTGCGCGGCGGGCGCGTCCGGGTCGCGCTGACTCGCGACGACGACCGTTTTCTGGTGTTGCAGGAACGCGCCCAGATTGCGCGCGAGCTAAAGGCCGACCTGTTCATTTCAGTTCACGCCGATAGTGCACCGATGACCGGGGCAACGGGGGCGACGATCTATACGCTGTCCGAAGTGGCGTCTGACGCGACCGCAGGGCGTCTGGCAGCGCGCGAGAATAAGGCCGACATCATCAACGGCGTTAATTTATCGGGTCAGGGTTCGGACGTGTCGTCGATCCTCATCGACCTCGCCCAGCGAGAAACGATGAACGCATCGTCGCGATTTGCCGATGTGTTGCGTCGAGAGGCGACCGGGTCAGTGCCGTTCCGGGGTGAATTTCACCGGATGGCTGGTTTTGCGGTTTTAAAAGCCCCCGACACGCCCGCCATTTTGTTCGAGGTCGGCTATGTCACCAATCCGGTCGACGTTGCCCGGCTGGTGTCGCCAGAGGGAAAGGCAGCAATTGCGCTGGCCGTCCGGCGCGCGGTCGATATCCAGTTCGCGCGAAGGACGGCCGCCCGTTAACGCAAGGCACGGACTTGCGGCGTGTCCAGACAGTGAATGACCTGATCGCGGGTAACCGGCGCGGCCATCGCCGGTTCGGGCAACATCGACGCTACTTCGGTCGCAACACCGGGAGCGACCGCGGTAAACGCTCGCCCCCCACCAATATCGGTACGGCATTTCATCACCGCATCAAGCAGTTTCGGCGGCGTATCACGCGCTTCGTAGCTCAGGCGGAACGTCCCCCAATGAATCGCAATCGCCCGCGATGCACCAAGCCTCTGGAACACTTCGGCTGCATCGATCGGTCCGATATGGCTGGCGATGCTCATCTGGCCGGGAAGGAACCGGAACGCGCCGATCGGCAGCAGCGCCAGCCGGATCGGGCCATAAGCGCGCGCCTCTGCAGGCCATTTTCCATCGCCAAAGCCTGTGTCGCCCGCAAAGAACAGATTGCCGCCGGGCAATGTCACGACAAAACTGGACCATAGCGCGCGGTTGCGGTCGGCCATGAAACGCGTGCCCCAATGGTGATTTCGCGTGACGATAACGTCGATGCCCGGACGCACATTGACGCGCCCGCCCCAGTCGCGCGCGACCGACTTCACGCCCGCCATCACCTTGTCGTTACCGAGGCTTGTTATGATGAGTGGCTTATCGCGACCCCATAATTGTCTGAGCATGGGCAGGCTCATATGATCATAATGGTCGTGACTGATTAGCACGACGTCGATTTTCGGCAGATCGACAAAGCGCACGCCCGGTTCGGTGACACGCCTTGGCCCGAAACCATAGGGGCCAGAGGTGTTGGCCCAGATCGGGTCGGTCAGGATATTCAGCCCCTGCGTCTGAATCAGCACGGTGGCGTGTCCGATCCACGTCACGACCATGCGCTGTCCATCGACGCGGGCGGCAGGCTTGCTTGGCGTGACCGCCACATGGGTCGGCCAGAGCGGCCGACCGTCATCTTGCAGGAAATAGCGCACGAAGAAATTTGTGCGGCTGCCCCCGGTGGGCGGTGCCGCCGTGTCCTCACCATCGGGATTGAAAAAGCGTGCCGTGTCGAAGTGGGGCGATGCCGGCCCCTCATAATAGATCCGGTCGAGGAAGCGCGGAACAACGATGATCGCGCAACACAGGGCGACTACTGCCCACAACAGTACGCTTCCGAAAACCCTGATCGCGCGCTGCATGGTTGACCCCTGATTTCCGTTGCGAGGATGCTGTTTCCACCCTCAACCATCAGCCGAAATGATATCAATCGCTTCCCTTGGGCCTGTCGAAGGGAAGCGGCTAGGGTTAAACGCTCTCCAGCAGCAATCGCTCCTCGGCGATCTTCTTTTGCCAAACGAGCGGCGCGGTCTGGTGGACGCTTTCCCCGGTCGCATCGACAGCGACCGTCACCGGCATATCCTCAACCGTGAACTCATAGATCGCCTCCATGCCCAGATCGGCGAATCCAACAACCGTCGACGCCTTGATCGCCCGCGCCACCAGATATGCAGCACCGCCGACCGCCATCAGATAGGCGGCCTTATGCTTCTTGATCGCCGCAATGCCGGTGGGGCCGCGCTCAGCTTTGCCGACCATCGCGATTAGTCCGGTTTCGGCGAGCATCATCTCGGTGAACTTGTCCATCCGCGTGGCAGTCGTCGGCCCCGCAGGCCCAACCACTTCGCCCTCGATCGGATCGACCGGCCCGACATAATAGATCACGCGCCCGGCAAAGCTGACCGGCAAAGACTCGCCCTTCGCCAGCATATCCTGAATGCGTTTGTGGGCTGCGTCGCGCCCGGTCAGCATTTTGCCGTTCAGCAACAGGCGATCACCCGGCAACCAGCTCGCGACTTCCTCACGGGTCAGCGTGTCCAGATTGACGCGCTTGGCCGCCTTGTCCGGCGTCCAGTTCACATCGGGCCACTCGCTTAACTTCGGTGGCTCCAGAAACGCCGGCCCCGACCCGTCCAGATGGAAATGCGCATGACGCGTGGCCGCACAGTTCGGGATCATCGCAACCGGCTTCGAAGCGGCGTGCGTCGGCCAGCTTTCGATCTTTACATCGAGGATCGTCGCCAGGCCACCAAGCCCCTGCGCCCCAATCCCCAGCGCATTCACCTTGTCGAAAATCTCGATCCGCATCTTTTCAGTGTCGTTCTGCGGTCCGCGCTGTTTCAACTGCGCCATGTCGATATCGCCCATCAGCGACTCTTTCGCCAACAGCATCGCCTTTTCCGCAGTTCCCCCGATCCCGATGCCGAGCATCCCCGGCGGGCACCAGCCAGCGCCCATCTTCGGGATCTGCTCCAGCACCCAGTCGACAATCGAATCGCTCGGGTTCAGCATCGCGAACTTGCTCTTGTTTTCGCTGCCGCCGCCCTTGGCCGCGACGGTCACTTCGACATGGTGGCCGGGGACCATCTCGACGTTCAGGACCGACGGCGTGTTGTCCTTGGTATTCGCGCGAGTGAACGCAGGATCGGCGACGATCGACGCGCGCAGCTTGTTCTCCGGGTACAGATAAGCGCGCCGCACGCCTTCATCGACGACCTCTTGCAACGACCGCGTCGATTCCAGCCGGCACTCCTGCCCCCATTTGATGAAGACCGTGACGATGCCGGTATCCTGACAGATGGGCCGATGCCCCTCTGCACACATCCGGCTGTTCGTCAGGATCTGGGCGATGGCGTCCTTTGCCGCCGGACCCTGCTCCGCTTCGTAAGCGACACCGAGCGCCCGGATATAATCCATCGGGTGAAAATAACTGATATATTGCAGCGCGTCGGCGACGCTTTCGATCAAGTCGGATTCGCGAATTGTGATCATCTGAAAGCCCTTTGGCGAAATACGTCGGGTTTGCGCCCTTTTCGCCCGAATAGCGGCCCCGACGCCTGACGTCCACGCCATCAGGCTAAATCGAAATTGCGACGAACCGAGTGGCAAAAATCGAAATTACAGACTTGCGTATATTCCCAGATGAGGCACTATATAGAGCGGCTTCGGTCGTGTGTGACACCATAGATAGTATCAGGCGTATCGCGTCGTTTCGGCGACCGATGTTCTGTGTCTGTCGAAAAAACGTGCTGATAGGTTGATAAATCTGCCCGTTTGACCCGGTGTTGTGATAGAGGAGGAGGTTCGCCTCCGAGTCGAACGAAAACGGAACAATTTGGGGGTGTGCGATGGATTTTCGAGATGGTGATGGAGCGATGCGGGATATGAATGCCGATCTGATGGAAGCGGTTGTCGCTGCCTCGAAGCCGCGGCCCGAGACCGATTCGCATACGATCATGCCTCAGGCTTATCCGGTCGATGTCGATCATTCGCGCGATGCCCTGCTGACCGACTTCGGCAAGGAAACGCTGACCGATCGCTATCTGCTGCCGGGTGAATCCTATCAGGATCTGTTCGTGCGCGTGGCCTCTGCCTATGCCGACGATGCCGCCCATGCCCAGCGCCTCTACGACTATATCTCGAAATTGTGGTTCATGCCTTCGACGCCAGTGCTGTCGAACGGCGGCACCGGGCGCGGCCTGCCGATCTCCTGCTATCTGAACTCGGTTCCCGACAGCCTCGAAGGGATCGTCGAAACCTGGAACGAAAACGTCTGGCTCGCATCGCGCGGCGGCGGCATCGGCACTTACTGGGGCAACGTCCGTGGCATCGGCGAACCCGTTGGCCTCAACGGCAAGACCAGCGGCATCATCCCGTTCGTCCGCGTCATGGATTCGCTGACCCTCGCAATCTCACAGGGATCGCTGCGTCGCGGTTCGGCCGCCTGCTATCTCGACGTTTCACATCCAGAGATCGAGGAGTTCCTCGAAATCCGCAAAGCATCGGGCGATTTCAACCGCAAGGCGCTGAATCTGCATCACGGCGTGTTGCTGACCGATGCCTTTATGGAAGCAGTCCGCAGCGGTTCGGAATGGAACCTGCTTTCGCCCAAGGACGGCAGCGTTCGCGCGACCGTCGATGCGCGCAGCCTGTTCCAAAAGCTCGTCGAAACCCGTCTTGCCACTGGTGAACCCTATATCGTGTTCGCCGACACAGTGAATCGCGCCATGCCGCGCCACCATCGTGAACTTGGCCTGAAGGTCAGCACGTCGAACCTTTGCTCCGAAATTACTTTGCCCACGGGTCGCGACCATCTGGGTAATGATCGCACGGCGGTGTGTTGCCTGTCTTCGCTCAATCTCGAAACCTGGGATGAGTGGAAGGACGATCGCGTTTTCATCGAGGACGTCATGCGTTTCCTCGACAACGTCCTTACCGACTATATCGACCGCGCGCCGCCTGAAATGGCCCGCGCCAAATACTCCGCCGGGCGTGAGCGTTCGGTCGGTTTGGGCGTGATGGGCTTCCACAGCTTTCTACAGGCGCGCAACCTCGCTTTCGAAGGCGCGATGGCGAAGTCGTGGAACCTCAAAATCTTCCGCCACATCAGCACCGCCGCCAACGAGGCGTCGATGCTGCTCGCGACAGAGCGTGGCCCCTGCCCCGATGCCGCCGATCGCGGCGTGATGGAACGGTTCAGTTGCAAAATGGCAATCGCGCCGACCGCGTCGATCAGCATCATCTGCGGCGGCACCAGCGCGTGCATCGAACCGATCCCGGCCAACATCTATACGCACAAGACGCTGTCGGGCAGCTTCTCGATCCGCAATCCGTATCTGGAAAAGCTACTGTCGGAAAAATCGAAGAACAGCGACGCGGTGTGGAACTCGATCCTCGAACAGGGCGGTTCGGTCCAGCATCTCGATTTCCTGAGCCAGGACGAGAAGGACACCTACAAGACCAGCTTTGAAATCGACCAGCGCTGGCTGCTCGAACTCGCCGCCGATCGCACGCCCTATATCGATCAGGCTCAGTCGCTGAACCTGTTCATCCCCGCCGATGTGGAAAAATGGGATCTGCTCATGCTCCACTTCCGCGCGTGGGAACTGGGCGTGAAGTCACTCTATTACTTGCGCTCGAAATCGATCCAGCGCGCCGGTTTTGCTGGCGGCGTAGAGGCGGACAACACCGCACTCGCGCCGATCATCCAACTGGCGGAGAAGGATTACGACGAATGTCTCGCGTGTCAGTGACCCGAGAGGCCGTAACACGCGAGGCCATCGGTCTGGCTTACGCTTCTTCTTCGAACGTCACGGCGACGTCGGCATTTGCGCTCAACCGCACCTTGCCGCCTTCGACGCCAGCGACCAGTCCGCCGGAGATATAATGATGATGACCTTCATGGCCGCCCTGTCCGCTGTCCTTCTTGGTCAGCTTTATACGGTCGCCCTGAACGTGATCCACCGTGCCGACATGAACGCCATCGGCACCAATGACTTCGGCGTGTTCTTTAACCTGCGAAAGATCGGCCATCGTTTTTTCCTTTGGTTGGTTTCGACATCACAACGCCTGACTGGTCATTCGGTCCCTCGACGCCTGACCCCCGCCCAATTTTTTATCTTGCAGAAGGCATAGATCATGTCCCTCACCGAAGTCCGCAATCAGTATAAGCCCTTCGAATACCCCTGGGCCTATGAGTTCTGGAAACGCCAGCAGCAGATCCACTGGATGCCAGAGGAAGTGCCACTCGGAGAGGACTGCCGCGACTGGGCGCAGAAACTGACCGACCATGAGCGCAATCTTCTGACCCAGATTTTCCGCTTTTTCACGCAGGCCGATATCGAGGTGCAGGATTGCTACCACGAGAAATACAGCCGCGTGTTCAAACCGGTCGAGATCAAGATGATGCTCGCCGCATTTTCGAACATGGAAACGGTCCACATCGCCGCTTACTCACATCTCCTCGACACCATCGGGATGCCTGAGAGCGAGTACGGCATGTTCCTTCAATATAAGGAAATGAAGGACAAGCACGACTATCTGGCGACCTTCGGTGTCGATACGGACGAGGATATCGCCCGCACGCTTGCCATGTTCGGTGGCTTTACAGAGGGGCTGCAACTGTTCGCATCCTTCGCGATGCTGATGAACTTCCCGCGCTTCAACAAGATGAAGGGCATGGGTCAGATCGTAAGCTGGAGCATCCGCGACGAAAGCCTCCATTGCGAGGGCATCATTCAGTTGTTCCACGCGTTTTGTGCCGAACGCGGTTGCCTGACCAAATCGGTCCGCGACGATATCATGGACGCCTGCCAAAAGACCGTCCGCCTCGAAGACGCGTTCATCGACCTCGCCTTCGAACAGGGTCCGGTCCCCGGCATGAGCCCGAAGGAAATCAAGAAATACATCCGCTTCATCGCCGACTGGCGACTGGGGCAGCTCGGATTCAAACCGATCTACATGATCGAGGAACACCCCCTGCCGTGGCTCGCCCCACTGCTCAACGGTGTCGAACACGCCAACTTCTTCGAAACCCGCGCGACCGAATATTCAAAGGGCGCAACACGCGGTAACTGGGGTGAAGTCTGGGACAGCTTCGACCGCCGCAAGGGCGCACAGGCCGCAGGCGAAGCGGCAAGCGAAGCAGCGGCAAACGAAGATGTCGGCGCGAAGGTGATGGATATGTTCGGGCAGAGTGTGGCGGCGGAATAGGTGATTCTTCGCCTCATTGAAGTTATGGGAGTTGATAGATGCAATATCTGACCTCATCCGCCATTCGCGCGGTCGATTACAATGAAGCGATGCTCACCTTGACTGTTTGGTTTACCGAAAGCGGCGGACCGTATGCCTATTACAATGTCCCGAAATCAGAATACCGGGGCCTACTCGCAGCGAATTCCTCTGGTGCGTATTTCAATTCGCACATTCGCGCTCAATACGCTGCCTAAGATCGCCTAAGATGGGCACTCAAACATCGCACGCTTTCGGAATCACATGAAAACCCCCGATCAACCTCGCCGCAGCGCCCTCTATCTGCCCGCCTCCAATCCGAAGGCGATTGCAAAGGCGCGCACTCTTCCCGCCGATATCATCATCCTCGACCTTGAGGATGCTGTTGCCCCCGATGCAAAGGCCTCAGCTCGGGACGCAGCGATTGCTGCCGTTCGAGAGGGCGGCTTCGGCGACCGCGAAGTCGCAATCCGGGTCAATGGCGTGGATACCGCCTGGGGCGCGGACGATCTGGCGGCAGTCGCACATTCGGGGGTCGATGCCGTCTTGGTACCGAAAGTCTCCACACCATCCGACATCGACCGCTACGATGCCGCACTAAAGGATGCCCCACCATCCACCGCGCTATGGGCGATGATCGAAACCTGCGCCTGCGTGTCTCAACTCGACGCCATCGCCGCACGCGCCGAAACCACGCGGCTTTCGCTGTTCATCATGGGCGTGAATGATCTTGCCAAGGAAATGCGCGCCCGGCTGACGCCCGAACGCACGCCATTCCTGCCTGTTCTGACGTTGGCAATCTGCGCCGCTCGCGCCAACGGGGTCGTGATTCTCGACGGGGTCTGCAACGAATTTCGCGATCTCGGCGTCTTTCGTACCGAGGCGGAGCAGGGTCGGCTGTTCGGCTTCGATGGCAAGACGTTGATCCATCCCGACCAGATCGCACCCTGTAACGAGGTTTTTTCGCCCGGCACCGACGAACTGTCGTGGGCACATGCCGTGATCGCCGCGTTCGCGCTTCCCGAAAATGCGGGCAAGGGCGCGATCCGGGTCGAAGGCAAGATGGCGGAACTGCTTCATCTGGACGAGGCCGAACGCTTTATCGCAATGGCCGCCCGCATAAGGCGTTGACCAGACGTGTTCATCGCGGGACGGTCGCACTGTAACCTATACCAATCACTTGCACTCGGAACCCGTATTTGCGAACGGGGCCTCTTGATGTCGGTGCTGCTCAAAGGAAACTCATGCCGCTCTCGTCCGCCAAGGTGATGAAACGATCGCGCGGTTTCCGCTTGCCACGCACGCCAAAGGGAATGTTCCTCTCAGGATTCCTGAAAAATCCGGTGATGGTGGGGTCGATCATCCCGTCGTCGGATCGGCTCATTCGCAAGATGCTGAGCCGCGTCGATTGGGCCAATACCAAGCTGTTTGTCGAATATGGTCCCGGCGTTGGCACCTTTTGCCAGCCGATTCTGGATAAACTGGCACCTGACGGGATGTTGCTTGTCATCGACACCAATCCCGATTTCGTCGCTTATCTGAAGGAAACCATCCACGACCCGCGCTTCCGCGCGATTTGCGGATCGGCGACCGATGTCGAACGCTATGTGACCGATGCCGGGTTCGAACACGCCGATTACATTGCCTCGGGCCTGCCGTTTTCGACTTTGCCTCCCGGCGTTGGCGATGCGATTGCCGCTGCAACCAAGCGCATCCTGCGCGTCGGTGGGGCGTTTCTGGTTTATCAGTATAACCCGACCGTCCGTAACTTCATCGCGCGTCAGTTCGATCATATCGATCACGCAATGGAATTCTGGAACGTCCCGCCCGCTCAGCTTTGGTGGGCGTGGAAAGAGTAATTACTCGACGCCAAAGTTGAGCCTTCGCGACACGCCATAATCCGCGACGGCCACCACGAAATAACACAGGGCATAGCGCATTCGTGCGCCGACCGTACGCCACCCGGAATAGTCGGTCAGTTTCTGTTCGACTGACTGTCCCACTTCGCCGTCGATGTACGCCCGCATGGCGTCGGCGAACGCGGCGTCCTCTATCCGCAGCATGATTTCCAGATTCAGGAACAGACTGCGCACGTCGAAATTCGCGCTGCCGATATAGACCGCATCGTCGATCACATAGAGTTTCGTGTGCAGCCGCGACGGCGTGTATTCGAAAATCCGCACCCCCTTTCGCAGCAGCCCCGCATAGGTAAACCGCGCCGCACCGATGGTTGCTGGATTGTCGGTTTTCGACGCGGTCACGATCCGCGCCTCCCCCCCAGACCAAGCTGGTCGATCCGCCTCAGCATCGCCGGACTCGGTGCAAAATAGGCCGCGATCATATCGACCCGCCCAGCCGCCCGCATGTCGGTCCGCACCGCCTTCGCCCAGGGCGACATACGCCGCGCCGGCCCACCCAACAGCCAGCGCACTTGCCCATCCGGGTTGCTCCACGTCCGCAACGCCCGCCGCAGCGTCTTCATTTTCGACGTCGGCGCTTTCGTCCATCTCTGAAGCACATCATAATACCCGCTCAGCCGCTTTGCCGCCTCTCCCTCCACCATCAGGCCAAGGTCGCGCCACGCAGTCTCCCCCGTGTCGGAGAAATAGTCATCGGACACATTGAACCCACCGATGATCGCCCGCGCCTCGTCGGCCAGCACCAGCTTTTGATGATTACGCAACAGATAACGCCGCCCCCAGCGCGGAGAAAAAGCGCAAACCGAAATGCCCGCATCGCGCAACGGCTGAAAGAAATCCTCATGCCGGGTCGAATCGCTGCCAAAGCCATCGACGATCAACGACGTCTGAACCCCCCGCGCCGCCGCCGACAGCAGCGCATGATGCACCCGCTTGCCCGCCCGATCGTCTGCATAAATATAATAAAGCACACGCAGGCTGACCGTAGCACCATCGATCAGGCCGATCAGCGCATCCAGCCGTTCGGCCCCACTCTCGATCACCGTCAGCCGGTTCCCCGCGACGTTGCGTTTCCGCTCCATGCAAAGGCGTTGGCCGGAATACGTGAATGTTGCAATCCCGCCCCCCGCCTGCTACGCGGCCCGCTTGCACTTACCGATGGTTCGAAGAGGAAGCGTTCATGGCGCGCGTGACAGTTGAAGATTGCGTCGACAAGATTCCCAACCGGTTCGATCTGGTTCTGCTCGCTGCACAGCGCGCACGTCAGATCTCGGGCGGTGCCGAACTGCTTGTCGATCGCGACCGTGATAAAAATCCGGTCGTTGCTTTGCGAGAGATCGCCGATGAGCTGGTCCAGCCAGAGGAACTCCGCGAATCGACGATCAGCAACATGCAGCGTGTTCGGATCGACGACGACGATGCCGTTGATGAAATGGGCTCGCTGGCTCAGTCGGCAGAGGCCCTTCGCCTCACCGCCGCCGCACCACCGCGCAACCAGAATCTGGGTGCCGACTACGACGGTTAAGTCTGCATCCGGGCTTTAATCCTTATTTTTCATCCCCATATCGGGCCGGAACTTGGCCTGATCGGGAAAACGTCCGACGGCCGCCAGCAATGGTGGCCGTTTGCCGTTGTGCGACTTGCGTCACGCGAACAAATCTGGAACAAACAGCCCCATGCTTACCCACATCAGCGTTCGCGGCGCGCGCGAGCATAACCTCAAGGACATCTCGCTCGACATCCCGCGCGAGACCCTGACCGTCATCACCGGCCTCTCGGGCAGCGGCAAGTCCTCCCTCGCCTTCGACACCATCTATGCAGAGGGTCAGCGCCGCTATGTCGAGAGCTTGTCCGCCTACGCACGCCAGTTCCTCGAACTCATGCAAAAACCCGATGTCGATCACATAGAGGGCCTGTCCCCCGCGATCAGCATCGAACAGAAGACGACCAGCCGCAACCCGCGCTCGACCGTCGCCACCGTCACCGAAATCTACGACTATATGCGCCTGTTGTGGGCGCGCGTTGGCATCCCCTATTCGCCCGCCACCGGCCTGCCGATCAGCGCGCAACAGGTCAGCCAGATGGTCGACCGCGTCATGGCCCTGCCAGAGGGTACGCGCCTGTTCCTGCTCGCCCCCGTCGTCCGCGGTCGCAAGGGTGAGTATCGCAAGGAACTCACCGAATGGCAGCGCGTCGGCTTCACCCGCGTCCGCATCGACGGCCAATATTACGAGATCGACGAAGCCCCCGTCCTCGACAAGAAATACAAACATGACATCGAAGTCGTGGTGGATCGCATCGTCGTCCGCGAAGGCATCGAATCACGCCTCGCCGACAGCTTCGAAACCGCGCTGAAACTCGCCGACGGCCTCGCCTATGTCGATCCCGCCGACGCCGCGACCGAAACTGCTCCCGCCACCGACGCCGACAAGAAAAAGAAACTCGTCGCCGGCGAACACGCACCCGATGGCCGCATCACCTTCAGCCAGAAGTTCGCCTGCCCCGTCTCCGGCTTCACCATTGCCGAGATCGAGCCCCGCCTGTTCTCGTTCAACGCGCCACAGGGAGCCTGTCCCGCCTGCGACGGCCTTGGTGAAAAGCTCCACTTCGACCCACAGCTCGTCGTCCCCAACGAAAACCTCAGCATCAAACAGGGCGCGGTCGTGCCTTGGGCGAAATCCAACCCGCCTAGCCCCTATTACATGCAGGTCCTCGGCTCGCTCGCGCGCCACTACGACTTCGCGCTCGACACCCCCTGGAACCAGCTCCCCGAAGCCGCCGTCACCGCCATCCTCTACGGAACCAACGGCGAACCCGTCGTCCTGAAGTTCATCGACGGCCGCAAATCCTATGAGGTCAAGAAACCGTTCGAGGGCGTCATCGGCAACCTCGACCGCCGCCTGCTCTCCACCGAATCCGCCTGGATGCGAGAGGAGCTGAACAAGTACCAGAACGCCCAGCCCTGCGAAGTCTGCAAGGGTGCCCGCCTCCGCCCCGAAGCTCTCGCGGTAAAGATCGCCGGAGAGGACATCTCCATGTCCACCCGTCGCCCCGTCGGCCCCGCGCTCGCTTTCTTCAAGGCGATGCCCGACCATCTGACACCCCAGCAAAACACCATTGCCGAACGCATCCTGAAGGAAATTGTCGAACGCCTCGGCTTCCTCGACAATGTCGGCCTCGACTATCTCAACCTCGACCGCACGTCGGGCACGCTCAGCGGCGGCGAGTCTCAGCGTATCCGTCTCGCCAGCCAGATTGGCTCCGGCCTGTCGGGCGTCCTCTACGTCCTCGATGAACCGTCGATCGGCCTCCATCAAAAGGACAATGACCGCCTCCTCATCACGCTCCGCCGCCTGCGCGATCTCGGCAATACCGTCATCGTTGTCGAACATGACGAGGACGCGATCCGCACCGCCGATCATGTCGTCGACATGGGTCCGGGCGCGGGCGTCCACGGCGGCCATATCGTCGCACAGGGCACGTTGCAGGACATCCTCGACAACCCCGACAGCCTGACCGGCGACTATCTCTCGGGCCGCCGCTCGGTCCCCGTCCCCGAAAAACGGCGCAAGGGCAACGGCAAGAAGCTCACCGTCACCGGCGCCCGCGCGAACAATCTGAAGGACGTCACCGCGTCCATCCCGCTCGGCACTTTCACCTGCATCACCGGGGTCAGCGGCTCGGGCAAGTCCAGCTTCACCATCGACACGCTCTACGCCGCGTCGGCCCGCGCGCTCAACGGCGCACGGATGCTCGCCGGCCACCATGAAAAGATCGACGGCCTCCAATATCTCGACAAGGTCATCGACATCGACCAGTCGCCCATCGGCCGCACCCCGCGCAGCAACCCGGCGACCTATACCGGCAGCTTCACCCAGATCCGCGACTGGTTCGCCCAACTCCCCGAAAGCCTCGCGCGCGGCTACAAACCCGGCCGTTTCAGCTTCAACGTAAAGGGTGGCCGCTGCGAAGCCTGCACCGGCGACGGCCTCATAAAGATAGAGATGCACTTCCTCCCCGACGTCTATGTGACGTGCGACGTGTGCCACGGCGCGCGCTACAATCGCGAAACGCTCGAGGTGAAGTTCAAGGGCAAGAGCATCGCCGACATCCTCGACATGACGGTCGAGGACGCGGTCGAATTCTTCAAGGCGGTCCCCGGCATCCGCGACAAGATGGCGATGCTGCTCGAAGTCGGCCTCGGCTATGTGAAGGTCGGACAGCAGGCCACCACCCTCAGCGGCGGCGAAGCCCAGCGCGTCAAACTCGCCAAGGAACTCAGCCGCCGCGCCACCGGCAGCACGCTCTACATCCTCGACGAACCGACCACCGGCCTGCATTTCGAAGACGTCCGCAAGCTATTGGAAGTCCTCCACGCGCTCGTCGAACAGGGCAACACCGTCGTCGTCATCGAACATAATCTGGAAGTCATAAAGACCGCCGACTGGGTCATCGACCTCGGTCCAGAGGGCGGCACCAAGGGCGGCGAGATCGTCGCCGTCGGCACGCCGGAGAAGGTCGCCAAGGAGCCGCGGAGTTATACCGGTCATTATCTGGCACCGCTGCTGGGGATCGGGCGCGAGGAGAAGGTGGCGGCGGAGTAGGGGGCGTCACACCGAGCAAAGTACTCGCTGTCCAATGCGCGACAAACATGCAATCACGCAGTAATTGGGGGATTGTATGCCAGAAATGTCGATTGAAGCACGATCAGAGAACGAAATCTTTAGTGATTTAGAACAGCTTTGTCGCTCAGATGGTTATGTTCATGCTCTTGCTTACTTCAGTTGGCGTGACAATTTCATAAGTTATGATCCGGACGGAATGACGTCCGATGATATGATAAAGTCATACAAGCCGAGCAGATTGTTAAGAACAGAGATCGCGCTGTTGATTGGGCTTATGGTTAAATGTCCGATCGACACAAAGTTACCGACGCCCGACATAATGCAGGGTTTCATAAACGATACTGAACGACTTCTGCAAGAATTGCATGATGCTTTTTCAAAGTCGTTCATGGCGCGAATGACGCTAGAAAATATCGAAGCAGGAAATAGTCCTTTCACCAACGCCGATGTTCTCAGAGAACCAATATTTTACGGAGGCGAGTCTGCTTATAGCTTCCAGTATAGGGACTTTTCCGGGCCGCGTTACTCAAAAGATAACGATTGGCTGACGAAAAACCGAGGCTTCAGCATCCAGCAGGCGCAAGCAGTGATTCAGGCCGTTAACAGCCTCCAAGATCGAAAGATGCAAGAAAACTTCAAGGGTTTTCGGCGATCGGCGATTGATACTTGGACATTTTTACCTGGATTAACATTTTGTGTAAGTGAGATTGTCAGTGAATTGGAAATTTCGGAAGATATAGTCCGATCTGTTCTTTCCGCTTTTAGTCTAGACGCTGTCCCAACTAACATCGCCTATACAAGTGTGGGTGACTTCAATCTTATAAATGCCTTTCCTTTAATACCTCAACCACACGATTCTTTCATGTCACTCAATCACTACGCTTTGGTTGAGTCGCTATACGAGTCGCCATTTTACTGGCTGATTGCAGATACCAAATATAGATCAATCGCTTCAGATCACAGAGGTCTTTTCGCAGAGGAAATGGTTGCCGAGAGGCTGAGAAAGGTGTTCGGAGCTGAGTCCGTATTCACTAATGTGAATATTCTACAGGGCAAGGACCGTGTAAGTGAAATTGACGTTTTGGTTACATTTGCAGATCGCGCAATTATATTTCAGTGTAAATCGAAAAAGCTTAATTTAGAAAGTCGGCGAGGAAACGACATCCTGTTACAGTCCGATTTTAAAAAAGCTGTACAAGATGCTTATGATCAGGGCCTGAAATGCGCTAAGGGGTTGGACGACAGCCAATCGGTTTTTGAAATAGGTGATCATCAAAATGTAAAGTTTGGAAAATTTAAGAAAATTTACATTTGCACGGTGTTGTCTGAGCATTATCCAGCACTGTCTTTCCAAAGTCGCCAGTTTTTAAAATTTGAACAATCCGATGTTATTCAGCCACCATTAGTATGCGATGTGTTTTTTATCGATGTAGCTACAGAAATGTTATCTACACCGCTGCGGTTTCTAAGCTACATCGACCAGCGAGCAAACTACCTAGAAAAGGTTTCATCCGTTAATGAGATAACGATACTAGGATACCACCCCAAAAAGAATCTGTGGTTTGATGACGATATGAATATGGTCATGATTACCGATGATTTCGGTGTTGATATAGATGTTGCGATGATGGTCCGCCGTGAAGGAATCGAAGGGGTCGCAACACCGCCCGGAATTTTAACTAAATTCCAAAATTTGACTATTGGCCGCATTATCAGATCTATTGAGTCGGCACCACAACCGGCGCTGGTCGATTTGGGCTTCGCCCTGCTTACTTTAGGGGAAGATACCTTAAAAGATCTCACCAACGGTATCGATCAAATAGCAAAGACGGCCAGAATGGACAGTAAACTCCATGATATTTCTATGGGGTTCAACGATGGGAAGACTGGCATAACTGTGCATTGCAGTAAGTTGCCTAACGCTGAAGCAGCAGACCGACTGAGAGGGCATTGCCGACTAAGAAAATACATATTGAAGGCGGATAGTTGGTTTGGCCTAGCGGTTCGATTTGACGATGGAATGCCAAAGTTTGGGTTGAAGCTTGATGATCCGTGGCAACCGGACGAAAAGTATGATCGGCTAACGCGAGAAATGAGCAAAACAAGCAACGCTGAGTTTGTAGGTGGCCGCGCAAAGCACGTCAAAATTGGTAGAAATGACCTATGCCCTTGCGGAAGTGGTAAAAAGTTTAAGAAATGTTGTTTAAATTAACTGTCTTCTTTTCATCCACTCAATGATCCATCACCTTCCGCAGCATCCCAATGATCCGCCCCTGCCATCCCGGACCATCGGCGCGAAACCGCTCGATCACATAGGGGTCGAGGCGCCGGGTGGCTTGTTCTTTCGCCGCGCCGCGTGCGGGCGGTGGCCACGATGAGGGCAGTCCTTTGCCCCGGTCTAGATTCCCGCCCCAAACCCCTAACTCCGCCCCAAGTGCAATGAAGTTGCCCGCCGAATATCGCTCGATCTGCTGCGAAATGACTTCGATCAGCGCAAGATCCGCCTGTTCACCCCCGAAAACGCACCGAATATGGAGCCTTTACCCTCGATAAGGATTACCGATTCCACCGTGATCGTGCGCGCGCGCGGTGCTTGGAAGCCACCCCACTAAAGCCCCATCGCCTTCCGCAGCACCCCATTGATCCGCCCCTGCCATCCCGGCCCATCGGCACGAAACCGCTCAATCACATCGGGGTCGAGGCGCAGGGTGACTTGCTCTTTCGCCACGCCGCGCCAGCTAAGTTCGGGCGGGCGGGCGGCCAAGGCGGACGCCGTCCTTTGCCAGAACACCCGTCGCGGGCCGGATGACCTTGCCCCCGACACGGATCTCGGCGCCGTCGACCACGCGTCGGTCAGTTCGGGCGCGTCGTCGGGATCGGTCCATCCAACCTCCGTAACGCCGCGGCCCTTTGTGATCGCTTGTCCCCCAGATGGCATCCAACCCGTCGGACCACATTCATAAAGGCCGCTCTGTCCTCTTCTGCCCACACCGGATCAGGCTTCGCACACCCCCACCTCGCGCCACGTCCAATGAAACGACCCCCAAAAATCGCTCGCTAAGCCACAAAACGCCATCAATCAGGACAAAACGCGCCTATTCCACCCCGAAAACACACCAAATAGGGTCCATTAAGCGCAACTCCGCCCCTCGCCCCCACCATAACCGTGCCACAAGAACCCCAATCGCGTGGCCTCTCGATTGCCCTAAATATTGGTCACTCCCAACCACCGCCTAACCCCGGAATCCGCCGCAGCACCAGCCGCTCCATCCCAACCACCACCAGCATCGAAATCCCAAACAACGGCAACAAAATCCCGAGGGCCAACAACACTCCAAAAAATCCCATCGCCAACCCCTTCCGCCCTCTGGCAGGCGGTGCGCCAAGAGTATTTTCAGGCCGCCTCCGCCACCACAAAATCACACTGCTGACCGACAACAAAATCAATCCCCCCGCCGTCGCAACATTCACCAACTGATTGGCAATTCCAAACAACTGCCCCTCGTGAACCGCGATCCCATAACCCATAATCCGGTCGATCAAACGACGCTGGGCAAAGTCTTTCCGAGACAAAATGGCTCCGGTCTCAGGGTCCAAAGTCAGGTCAATTCGCAACGGTCGATCGGCCGCATCCGACTTCGCCGCCCAAGGCTGCCCCGCTCCCGCTGGTGGAGAAATCAGCACCGGCGGTGCCAGTGCCAACGGGCCAACAGTCGCAACCATCCGGTCCAGCGCGGCATAGGAAATTACCGGGTGCGCCATCGCCATCCCGCCATGTCCGGCGTGCTCGCTCACCGGCGTTCCGGTGGACCAGTCCTGCTTGACCGACCCGCCCTCGACCACGGTCCTGACCGCCTTGAAATAGCCGCCCCAACTGACCGCCCAAGGCAGGCCCGACAGCAACAGAAACAACGCAAAGAACGACACCCAAAAACCAGTGACACCGTGAATATCGCGCCAGAACCTACGGCCTCCGGATCGAAGGCGCGGATAAACGATCCCACCCAAACCTCCTCCGCGCGGCCACCACAAAAACAAGCCGGACACAATCATCACAATCGTCCACGACGCAGCGAGTTCGACAATATACGACCCCGTATTGCCGATCAGAAGTTCGCCGTGCAGCCGGAATATGGTCCGCATCAGACGGTCATCCTCGACGACGGTCTTCAGGATCTGCAGCGTCTGAGGGTGGACGTAAACGCGGGTTTCGGTGCCGCCCTTGCCGACGATGACCTGCGCCGCCTGATCGGGCGTGAGGGGCAATTCGTAACGCAGCAACTCCGACCCCGGCACCTCTCGCACCGCCGCCTCTGCCTGTGCCGCTGCGGTAGCCGGATGGATAACGTTCAGATGCGCATAGGGCCGATCGATGAACCGCTCGATCTGTGGGCGAAATGCGTAGATCGAACCCGTCAGCGAGAGCCACAGGACGAACGGGATACAGAACAGCCCGGCATAGAAATGCCAGCGCCAGATGGTGTCGTAGGTTGGCCAGCAACGCATATTCAAAACCGTGCCCTCATGCCGACATAGGCGGTGCGCGGCACTCCCGCGTAAATCGATCCGGTGGTGTCGCTTAATACCGCTGCCGGGCTTTGCTGGCCGGTGCTCGCATTCAGGCTGTTCGCGACGATGGAGGCGGAGCCGACATAGGTTTTATCGAACAGGTTTTGCACCGATGCGTAAAAGCTGAAGCGCGACCACCAGCCGGCACCCTTTGGCGGGTCGTAATGCACGTTCAGGTTGAACAATGTGTAGGCCGGAACCGCCAGAAGATTGCCATTGTCGATGAAATATTTGTCGCGGTAAGTGGCTTCAACAAAGCCGCCCAGCCCGCGCAGTTTGCCACTCGGTTGGTCATAACCGACGCGACCGTTTACGAATGTCGGGATAACGCCGGGAATGGCATTGCCCCCACGGTCGAACACGACCGAGGTCTGGCCATTGGTCAGCCGCTCAGAGAAGTCAGTGTAATATTGGTCGTTGTAACTGTAGCTCGCCTCGATCTTTGCACCCGGAAGCAGCGCCGGTAACGGCTTCCAGTTCAGCCCAAGCTCCACGCCACGATGCACCGAGCGCGGAACGTTAGACGTATAGGCGAGCAAATTTATCCCTGCCGATTGACTAACGAATTCGTTGCGGAACCACTCGTAATAGCCGGTAATCTCTGCCTTGAGATTGTTACCCAGGGTCACTTCCGCGCCGACATCGACGCCGATATTTTTCTGTTGTTTCAAGCTGGTATTATTTCCCGCGACACCTGATGCCGTGATGAACAGATTTCCCGATTGCGGGATGCCATAGCCGGAGCCGACCCGCGCGTGGAAGCGGACGACCTGTGTCGCTTGCCAGAAAACTGCGGCTTCGGGGGCGACATTGGAGAAACGGCGGTCGGTCGCGATGGGGGTAAGGACCGGACTGCTTCCGCTCGGATAAACATAGGCAGTCTGCCGCATATCGATGATCGAACGCTCGACCCCGATACCTGCGATCAGTTGCAGCTTCGGGGCGATTTGAAACTCCTCGCGAGCGCGGATGCCGAGGTTGCGAACGTCGCCAAAAACCGTCTGGGTCGGCGCGCCGATGCCGTTGCGGCCGCCGTCAGTTTTGTTGAAGCTATAACTCTGGTTGTCGAGATAATTGTAGAAGATGCCGACGAAACTGCTCGCATCCATACCGAACAGCCGGCTCTTGTTAGTAACATCCGACGTGATGTTATAGCTATCGAGCGTACCTTTGAACGGCGTCGCGCTGGTCGGTTGATTCACGACGCGGCTGTCGAATGTCGCCTGCGTCCGCCATGTCGTGTTCGGGCCAAAGTCGTGTTCATAACGGGTGCCAATGATTGTCCGTCGATCATTGCGGGCCAAGTCGCCTTCGGTCGCAGTTTGCAGCACGCGAGGGCCATTGATACCGTTTATGAAAACTGAAATCGTGCCACACCCCGGAGCTTTGGTCGCGTTTGCATCGCACCCGGACTGATATGGATTGGCGATATATTGGTTGTATGACAGCCGCGTGGATAAGCTGAAATCACCCTCGTTGTAGATAATCTTGGCGGCAATACGGTCGTTATCACTTAGAGAGAGCGTGCCATAAGCATTGACGGTGCCGGTCTGGTATCCGGTATGCCCGGTCGATCCGTCGCCCCTCACAAAGCTGCCGAACACAGCATATTCATAGTTTTGGTCGGCATGACCGATAGTCGCATAGATGTTGTTATAGCCATCACCGCCAATGTCGGTGCCGACCTCGATCCCGTCGATGTCACGTCCGCGCCGCGTGCGAAAGTTTACGGCGCCGCCAAGTGCATAGTTGCCGTAACGCGCAGACGATGGGCCGCGCACCACATCGACCGCCCCATAAGCGTGCGGGTCGGTCAGATCGAAGCGGGCGAGACCGTCGGGCTGGGTGACAGGAAAGTCATCCTCGAAAACTTGAATATTGCGCGCGCCGAAACCGTTGCGCGCATTGGACCCGCGGATCGATACGCCGACATCACGCGGTCCGTTCCCCTGGATCACAGCAACGCCCGGTGACAGCCTGACAATGTCCGCGATCGTTGTTGCAGGGGTGTTTCGGAAACGACTGTCGTCGATGGTCGTTACGGTTTGGCCGGTAACCTGAGTGGTCAGTGATAAAGCATGACCTGAAACAATGATTTCTTCGTTCGAACCAGTGGCGACTGACGTTTGATCACGAACGGTATCGGGCGCTGTCGAATTGTCGTCCAACGCTCGCAATTGAGCATCGATTTCGCCGCGCTCGCGTAACAGTTCCGCACGTCTTTGATCCCGGTCTGTTGTTTGCGCGAGGACTGGAGAGCAGATTGCAGCCGTCGAGATGGCGACGGCCAAGACAGTTGATTTCATTTTATAAATTCCCGATGCGCCATCAGAGCCGATCGATCAAAAAGCGACCGGGGTCTGGCAGCAAGATCAGCGTGACGGCGGTGTCGCCATCAGTCGAAATCGTTCAGGAAAATATGGGAGGTGCTCGCAGCGGCGGACGCAATCGCGCAAGCGCTCGCACGATCGGGGCACGGGTCGAAACCGTCCCGAGCGCAAGGATGAATGCAATCGCAACAATCAGCAGCGACAGATCGACTGCAGCCATCGCCATCATGCCGATACCGGAAAACGCACAGGGCGCATCCATTTTACCGGGCCCCGAATGGTCTTCGACGGGGGCTTGCTCGCCGATATGGACGAGGATCGGGGTGGCTCCCTGCCCGCTGCACATCTGCACGACAAAGCCGCCTGTGGTCGGGGTGAACATATACCCCGTCGGCACGAACATCTTTGCAAACAGGACGACGGCAACCAGCACGAATGCCAGCTTTCGCTGTGCCAATATCCAGGAGCGCAACGCGTTCATTGACCGCGCGGTAGGCGAACTGTGGCGCTATGTCACTCCAATAGTCGCCGCGAAATCAGGTCCGCCGAACGAAGTGATATTGCACCGAATAGCCGACATGATCGGACAGCATCGTACCATCAGGCTCAGTCCCGAACGGTACGAATACATGGGCCGGGACCAGCGCGACTGTCGGCGCGCTGACCGGGAACTGCCAGTCTTTTGCGCGTCGCAAGGCGGTCTGTGCGTCGGTCAGATCGGACACCTTTTTTGCAACGCCCTCCATGCACTCGCGCAGCGTTCCGCGGGCCAGAGTGGCATCGGGTGCTGCCCACCAATTGCCGGCTCGCGATCGCAATGCGATCTGTCTCGACAGTGCCTGACCGACGTTGAAATCGCCCGCAAAAATCAGCGGCAGAGCGGGGTTACTGTTGGCGCGAAAGAACGCCTCCAGTGCATCGACCTGACGCTGATATGCGTAGCCGGTCCGGTCGTCACCGACACCCGAAGCGCCCCGCGAATTCATATGTGCGGTCGCGATTTCGACCGGTAATGGCTGCCCCGGGATCTTAACGGTCACTAACAGGACGCCTTTGTTGGCTAAACAGTCATAACCGGCACAAGCAAAGCGCGGAAACACGGCGCTGCGGACCGACAATATTGGATAATCGGACAGGATTTGCAGCCCGCTTCCTTCGACCGGACCCAGCGTTTCACCGTTCAACCACGACGCGCCGGAAGCGAATTTACGGTCGGCGGGTGTCATCGCGATTGGGCTACGGTCGACGGACGTCGGGCCATTGACGATGTAGCGATAGCCCGCCGCCCCGCCGATCTGGCGCGCCGAATCCGAAAATGCCTCTTGCAGCGCGACGACAGCAGGCTGGGTTCCCGTCCGGCGCATATCGCGCAGGCGCTCGGCGATCTGAGCAAAGGCAGCGGGCCGGCCACTGGTAAAGGGCCACGGGAGGCCATGCACATTATAGGATAGTAACGTCAGCGTTCCATTTGAGGCCGGCAATGATTGCGCAACGTGAGAAAGCGGCATTTGCGATTGCGCCTGGCCGCCAATTGCCAACAACGCGGAAAGCGTAAACATCAACTTCGATCTGCGGTTCATCTGCATTGCGCTCATTCAAGGATCCGCAGCCCAGATGGGCCTGTCACCGTGTACGCGCGCTTTTCGGTAAGTTAATTCGCTGTAATCGGCGAAATCCCCAGTCGCGCCAGTTCGATCTTTGGGCAGCGATCCATAACGACCTTCAACCTGGCAGCTTCGGCGCGCTTCGCTGCGGCTTCATTTATTACGCCCAACTGCATCCAAACGGCCTTCGCGCCGACATCGATCGCCGCATCGACAGTTTCACCTGCGGCTTCGGAATTGCGGAAAATATCGACCAGATCGATCGGGCCGCCAACGTCGCTCAATGCCGCAACAACCGTCCGACCGTGAATGGCTTTGCCCGCAAGTGCCGGATTGACCGGTGTCACGTCATAGCCGTGATCGAGCAGCGCCTTCATCACGCCATAGCTCGCCCGGTCGGGACGGTCCGATGCGCCGACCAGTGCGATCGTGCGGGTTTCCTGAAGCAGCGCGCGGATATCGTCAGGGGTGGTCAACGGCATTTCAGTGTTCCTTTATCCACGCGGCGACTTTGGCAGCTATAGCGGTAAATGCCGCGCCCTGCGGTGAGTTCCCCGCCGCCGGGGGATCGCCCGCATCGGACGCCGTGCGGATTGCGATATCAAGTGGAATGCGGCCCAGAAACGGCACATCCATCGTTCCCGCTGCGGCCTGAGCGCCACCCTGTCCGAAGGGATCGCTGACTTCTCCACAATGCGGGCATTCATAACCCGACATATTTTCGACAAGGCCGATAATCGGCACGCCGGACTGGTTGAACAGGTCGATCGCACGCACAGCATCGATCAGCGCCAGATCCTGTGGCGTGGACACGATCACTGCGCCCACCGGTTTATGTTTGGTCATCATCGACAGTTGGACGTCGCCGGTTCCGGGCGGAAGGTCGATGATGAGCAATTCGCAATCACCCCATTCGGCGTCGATCAACTGGCCAAGCGCATTGCCTGCCATCGGACCGCGCCATGCGATTGCCTGACCCGGTTTTACCAGATGACCCATCGACAGCATCGGCACCCCGAATCGGGTCGGCACCGGCTCCAGCTTCTGATTGAGCGATGTCGGTCGCATCCCCTCGGTCGCCATCAGGCGCGGCTGCGACGGGCCATAGATGTCAGCGTCGATCAAACCGACCTTTGCCCCGCCCCGGGCGAGCGCAATGGCGAGATTGGCCGAGAGCGTCGATTTGCCGACGCCGCCTTTGCCACTCGCCACGGCGATCAGCTTGCGACCCTTGCGTTCGGCAGTCAGAGCAATGCGGACGCTGGTGACGCCCGGCACCTCCAGCAGCGCGCGCTTCACATCGGCCTGCAACAAATCGCGGTGAACGTCGTCAAGACCCGTCACGTCGAGGATCAGGCTCGCGCGACCATCGGCAAAGCGCGGTGGTGCCGCACGGCCTTTAGCATCGGAGACGGTGGCAAGGGCGGCGATCAGGGTGGCTTCATCTGTCATGCGCCAGCCCATACACAAAGTGCGCGAGAATTGGCCCACTGTAATTCTTTCAACGGCCCCCTATAAAGAGTCACATGACAACGATGCGTGGATGGCCGGCGGCAGTTGCCGTATGGCTTAATGAGGGTGGCCCCTGGGGCGGACGCGGTTCTGGCGACGGGAGCGGCTCGGGTGATGGCTCCGGCGGCGGTTCGGGCAGCGGTGGCCCACGCAATCCATGGAATCAACCGCCTGATGGCGGAAAACCTCGCGGTCCACGCGGTCCGACGGCGCTCGATGAATTGCTGAAACGCGGTCGCGCCGGATTCGGCGGCGGCAGGATGCCGACCATCAATACCGGACCGATCTGGAAATATGTCGCAGTCGCGCTGGTCGCACTGTGGCTGGCATTCAGCAGCGTCCATCGCATCAACCCGCAGGAACGCGGCGTCGTGACGGTATTCGGAAAATATTCGCGGACGCTGGAGCCGGGCGTCAGCCTGACCTTTCCAGCACCGATCGAACGCGTCCAGACGATCGATGTCCAGAATATCCGCCTGATCAACATTCCAGACGGGGCGGGCGAGAAACTCGTCCTGACCCGCGATGAAAACATCATCGATCTCGATTATTCGATTCGCTGGTCCATCAAAAGTCCCGAGCTTTACCTGTTCCAGCTTGCCGACCCCGACGCAACGATCAAGGCCGTTGCCGAAAGCGCAATGCGGGCCGCCATCGCCAACATCTCGCTGAACGATGCGATCGGTTCGGGCCGCACAGGCATCGAAGCCGAAGTGACACAGCGGATGCAGACCCTGCTCGACAAATATCGGTCGGGCGTGAAAATTCAGGGTGTGGCGGTCAAGAACGCTGGCCCTCCTGAAGCCGTGAACGATGCCTTTAAGGAAGTGTCGGCCGCACAGCAGGCGGCGCAGACCTCGGTCAATCAGGCGAACGCTCAGGCACAGCAGGTCATTGCCCGTGCGCAGGGTGAAGCTGCCGCGTTCGACCGTGTCTATGCCCAGTATAAGCTGGCGCCCGAAGTAACGCGGCGTCGTATGTATTACGAAACGATGGAGGATGTCCTGTCGAAGGTGGACAAGACGATTGTCGAAACGCCCGGCGTAACTCCCTATTTGCCGCTTGCCGGAGCGAAAAAAGTTCCGGCACCCGTCGTACAGGCGGGGCCAGCGCAATGAACGGCGTTCCCTTTTTTCGTAACCCGATAGCGCTGGCAATCGCGGCGCTTATTGTGCTGTTCCTCGCGTCCAACACTTTTGCGATCGTGCCCGAAACACGTCAGGGCGTCGTTCTGCGCTTTGGCGAACCGGTGCGCATCATCAACGCCTACAAACGCGGTGAAACGTTCGGCAATACCGGGGCGGGCCTGATTGCCCACATCCCGTTCGCAGAGCAGATCATCTGGATCGACAAGCGCGTGCGCGACGTCGAAATGGAGCGCCAACAGGTGCTATCCACCGATCAGTTGCGCCTGAATATCGACGCGTTCGCGCGTTATCGGATTGTCGATCCGCTGCGGATGTTCAAGACAGCGGGCAAGGAAGAGAATGTCTCTGAAGCGTTACAACCGATCCTCGGGTCGGCGTTGCGCAACGAACTCGGCAAGCGACAGTTTGCGCTGTTGCTCAGTCCTGAACGCGGTGCTGTTATGAACAACATCCGCATTGGGCTGAACCGGATTGCCGGGCAGTACGGCGCTGAAATCATTGATGTCCGAATCAAGAAGGCCGATTTGCCCGAAGGTACGCCGCTCGATTCCGCCTACGAGCGGATGCGGACGGCGCGGTCACAGGAAGCGCTGACGATCCGTGCCAAGGGTCTGCGTGACGCGCAGATCATCCGCGCAGATGCTGATGCACAGGCAGCCGGCGTCTATGCGGCAGCCTTTAACAAGGATGCACAATTCTATGACTTCTACCGGGCCATGCAGTCTTATCGTCACACCTTCGGTGCCGATGGCAGCAATCCTCCGGGGCAGTCGTCGATTATCCTGAGCCCAAGTAACGATTATCTGCGCCAGTTCCAGGGCAATAAATAACCCCGGAGCCGGTTTCGTCATTCAAATCCCGTTAAGCCGCGCGGCAGCAATCACCGCGCGCGACCAAGTCGGAAGGATTACCCCAAGTGCGTTACGCTTATGCCATCACGACCGGCCTGCTGATTGCGGGAACCGCGGCCACAATGACCCTGCAATCGCCATCCGGGGCGCAGGTTGCCCAGAACGAGCCAGGCACCATCCATGCGGCCCCCGCGGCGCCCGGTGCACCGATGAGTTTTGCCGATCTGGCGGCGCGCCTGCAGCCGGCAGTCGTCAATATCTCGACCACGTCGAAGGTCGAGGTCCAGAACAATAATCCATTCGCCGGAACGCCATTCGGCGATCTGTTCGGACAAGGGCAGGGTGGCGGTGCGCCGGTTACACGTGAAGCCACGTCGCTCGGTTCGGGGTTCATCATTTCCGAAGACGGTTATGTGGTCACAAACAACCATGTGATTTCGGGCGGCAAGCCCGGCAACGGCCCCGTCGGCCAGATCACCGTGACCATGCCCGATCGCAAGGAGTATTCGGCGAAAGTCGTTGGACGCGACAGTTCATCCGACCTCGCGGTGCTGAAGATCGACGGCCATGGCCTGCCCTTCGTGAAGTTCGGCGATTCGTCGAAATCGCGCGTCGGTGACTGGGTCATCGCCATCGGTAATCCCTATGGCCTTGGCGGCAGCGTGACCGCGGGTATCGTTTCCGCGCTTCACCGCAATATCGGTTCAGGACCGTTCGATCGCTATATTCAAACCGATGCCGCTATCAATCAGGGTAACTCGGGCGGTCCGATGTTTGATATGAGCGGCAACGTCATCGGCATCAATTCGGCAATCTATTCGCCAACCGGCGGCAACGTCGGCATCGGCTTCGCAATCCCTGCCGAACTGGCGCGTCCGATCGTAGAAACTTTGAAGGGCGGCGCGAAGGTCAAGCGCGGCTACCTCGGTATCCAGCTCAACCCGATGGATCCCGGCATCTTCGATTCGCTCGGCTTGCCCAAGAACCGTGGTGAACTGGTGGCGAAGGTCGAGCCCGACCAGCCGGCGGCGCGCGCCGGGATTCAGCAGGGCGATGTTATCGTCAAGGTGAATGGCCGCGACGTAACACCGGACGAAACCCTGTCATTTATCGTGTCCAACCTGCCCATCGGTTCGCGCGTGCCGATCGAATTGATCCGTGCCGGTAATCGCCTGTCGGTGACGGCGGTCCTTGCCGAACGTCCGACCGACGAACAGCTTGCCTCGATTGTCGGCGGGGATGGCAGCGACGATGGTCTGCCGCCCACCGACGACAAGACAACCCAGCAGGCGGCACAGGAATCGCTTGGCCTTGCGGTTCAGGTGTTGACCCCGGTTATCGCACGGCAACTGAACCTGCCTGCGGGAACCAAAGGTGTGGTGATCGGTGCCGTCGACCCGTCGAGCGATGCCGGAGCCAAGGGTTTCCAGCGCGGCGACGTGATTATCTCGGTCAATCAGCGCCCTGTCACGACACCCGCAGAAGTCGCAGCCATTGTGAAGACTGCAAAGGCAGCGGGTCGTGAAAACGTACTGCTTTCGGTCCAGCGCGGTGCAACACCTGCCCGTTATATCGCGGTGAAATTCAACACGAAGTAACCTCTGCTTTTCACTCTGGCCCCTCCTTTCGGGGAGGGGCAGTTGCGCTAGACCTTCGCTCCAGAAAGTTTTCAAGGGAGCGGATATGGCTGACGACGGCATTTTCATCGGTACTGGCGGCGGGCAGCGACAAGTTCTGAACCTGAAACGCGCAAACCGGCACGGCCTGATCGCGGGCGCGACCGGCACGGGCAAGACCGTCACGTTACAGGGCATTGTCGAGGGTTTTTCGAACATCGGAGTTCCGTGCTTCGTCGCCGATGTGAAGGGCGACCTGTCAGGTCTGGCAATGGCCGGATCGCCCACATCCAAGACCCACGAAAGTTTTGCCGCCCGCGCCGCCGAAATCGGCGACACCGAATGGGCCTATAAAGACACGCCCACGCAATTCTGGGATTTGTTCGGCGAACAGGGTCACCCGATCCGCGCGACGATTTCGGAAATGGGGCCGGTTCTGCTCGCGCGCCTGATGGACCTGAACGAAGTTCAGGAAGGCGTGCTGACAATCGCGTTTCACGTTGCCGACAAGGAGGGGCTGCTCCTCCTCGACCTCAACGACCTCCAGTCGATGCTCGTTCACTGTGCCGAACGTGCGGATGAGCTGACCACCACTTACGGCAATGTTTCCAAACAGAGCGTCGGCACGATTCAACGCTCGCTCCTCCAACTGCGCAGCCAGGGAGCCGAACATTTCTTCGGCGAACCCGCGCTCGACATGATGGACTTCATCGCGCTGGACGAAAATGGTCGTGGCGTCGTCAATATCCTCGCCGCTGACAAGCTGATGGCGAGTCCGAAGCTTTATTCGACGTTCCTGCTCTGGCTGCTCAGCGAGCTGTTCGAGACGCTCCCTGAAGTCGGCGATCCCGATAAGCCGAAGCTGTGCTTCTTTTTCGATGAGGCGCATTTGCTGTTCGACGGCGCGCCCAAGGCGTTGCTCGACAAGATCGAACAAGTCGTTCGCCTGATCCGATCGAAGGGCGTGGGCGTCTATTTCATCACACAAAACCCGATCGATATTCCCGATACTGTTGCAGGCCAACTCGGCAACCGGGTCCAGCATGCTCTCCGGGCCTTCACACCGCGCGATCAGGCGGCTGTCAAATCGGCTGCCCAGACCTTTCGCGCCAATCCCGGCGTTGATGTCGCCACCATCATCACCGAATTGAAAGTCGGCGAAGCGCTGGTTTCACTGTTGCAGGCCGATGGATCACCTACCCCAGTTGAGCGTACATTGATTAAACCACCCGCCTCGCGCGTCGGGCCGATCACTCCCCAGGAACGGGCCGTGATGATCTCGACTGACGCGATCGGCACCAAATACGATACGCTGGTCAACCGCGAGTCAGCCGAGGAAATCCTCGCGGCGAAATCAACTGCCGCATCTGCAGCTGCTGCGGAAACCAAAGCCCAAGGAGATGCCGCCAAAGCCGCAGCCGCACAGGCCAAGATCGATGCACAAACCGCAAAGATTGATGCCCAGACTCAAGCAATCGCCAATCGCGAGGCCGCCCGCGTACAGGCCGTCGCCGATCGTCAGGCCGCAATTGCTGCCCGGGAAGCCGCCAAACCGACGATGCTCGACGGCATGATGAAATCGGCCGCACGGTCCGTTGCAAGTTCAGTAGGCAGGCAAATTGGTGGCAAGATGGGCGGCCAACTGTTGCGCGGAATTCTCGGGGGACTGTTCCGCTGATAGCCCCAATTGGCCAGCGGAATTTCCATCACCGCTGGCCTACGCTCCTATCACCGTTAAGCCCGTCCCCGTCGGTCATCGACACATTCACCGCCCTGCTCGGCGATCCGCTTTGTTGCTCGGTGTTGCACTCGAACTGGCAACAATCGACCGCCGGATCGTTGCGCTAGACTGGAGCGAAGAGATAATTGCACTGGCATAGCCCGACGATAACCACTCGCGGACAGCACATCGTGGCGACTGGAAAACAATGCCGTTCGCCGATGCGTTGGTGGCGGCGCTGTCCGTGATGGTCCGCTGACCATGTTGAAATGACCGGACGCTGCTGACGTGCTTACCGACGATCGCCCGCGTGCTGGGCTGCACGCCAACATGATCGTGAAGCCCGACGGGACACGCCACTGGCCGCTGACGGGATATAAGCAATTCCGTGATATCGCGCCGATCCGCCAATACCAATTTCGTCAGAACACGCCCGATCGAATCGAAGTGCGTCTGATTGCCGAACGCCCGCTATTCAGAAACGAAGAATCCCATTGAACGCGCACGTTCACTTGAAGCTGCGCCATCCATTCGACAGCGACCTCGTTTATTTCGACGGCCGCTTGTCAGTGTGGAAGAACGGCAAGTTTGAGGAGTTTATGTCGCTAATTGCCTAAGCGCCGAAGAAATGCGTCACGGTATCCTTGGCGACCCGTGCTGGACGCAGGGTTTTCGCGTCGATACAGCACCAGCTCGATTTTACCTCGGCCAGCACAACCTCTCCGCGCTTGATCAGCGTATCGTAAAACGCCCGCGCGCCCTCAACCTTTTGCAGGATGACAGTGGCGATCACGTCATCGTTCAAAAATGCCGGTTTCCGATACGTGATCTCATGTTTCAGCGCGACCCACAGGTGTTCAGCAACGACCTGAGGCGGGGCCAGCTTTTGCCAGTGGGCGATCACCGCATCCTGAACCCACCCCAGATAGCGCGCGTTGTTGACGTGGCCCATGAAGTCGATGTCGGCGGGAAGAATGCCGATATTATGGTGATGCGTGCGCGTGGTCGTCATGTAGATCACTTACACCAATGTCATTAAAATTTCTATCCCCGCCCCCGGTATCCCGGAACATCCTGAGGTGGAAGCCAAAGTCCGACGGGTGGCTCGCCGGATTGCCAGAAAACGTCGATCGGGATGCCTCCGCGAGGGTACCAATAGCCGCCGATTCGCAGCCAGTGAGGGTCCATTTCGGCGAACAGGCGCTCCCCGATGCCGACAGTGCAATCCTCGTGGAACGCGGCGTGATTTCGAAAACTGCTGAGGAAGAGTTTTAGCGATTTGGATTCCACGATCATCTCACGCGGCGCATAATCGATCACCAGATGCGCGAAGTCGGGCTGGCCCGTTACCGGACACAGCGAGGTAAATTCGGGCGCTGTGAACCGAACGAGATAGGGTCGTCCGAGCCGTGGGTTGGGAACATAATCGAGCACTGCTTCTGCTGGCGTTGCGGGAAGCGTGCTGGTCTGGCCAAGATGCTTTGGTGTCATATTGGCCTATTTAGGATGACCGGGGCGACATGACGACCCTCGACGGAGCATAGCGCGACGATTAAGAGTAGATTCACATAGTTCGCATCGGAGGATGGAATGGACGCGCTGGTATCAACCGAATGGCTTGCAAACGAAATGGGCGCGTCGGACCTGCGTATCGTCGACGCAAGTTGGCACCTCGAGGCCCGCGATCCTGCTGCTGAATATGAGGCGGGTCACATTCCGGGTGCCGTGTTCATGGACCTTGCGGCCGTGGTCGATAGCAATACCGAACTGCCGATGATGCTGCCCAAGGCGGAAAAGTTTGCCAGCCGGATGCAATCGCTCGGTTTGGGAGATGGCAGCCGCATCGTGCTTTACGATGACAGCGCGCTTCACACGTCGGCGCGGGCGTGGTGGATGCTCAACCTGTTCGGCGCGCACGACGTTGCCATACTCGACGGCGGCCTCGCCAAATGGAAAGCCGAGGGGCGCGACGTGGCGACCGGCAAGGAACAGCTTCGCCACCGTCATTTCACCGTCTGGAAAGACGAAGCACACGTTCGTACACAGGCGCAGATGCAGGCACTGTCCGAATCCAAAGCCGAGCAGATCGTCGATGCGCGCTCTGTTGCGCGGTTCGAAGGGCGCGAGGCCGAACCACGACTTGGCGTTCACCCCGGACACATTCCCGGCAGCAAAAACCTGCCCATGGGCGACCTGTTCAACGCAAACGGCACATGGAAAGATGCTGGAGCCCTGAAAGCGGCGTTCGAGAAGGCCGGCGTCGATCCGACCCATCCGATCGCGGCAACATGCGGGTCGGGCATAACCGCTGCCACGATTGCCTTTGCCGCACATACTCTCGGCAATTCGAAGGTCGCAATCTATGACGGGTCGTGGAGCGAATGGGGTGCCGATTCCTCGACGCCAAAAGCCATCGGAGCCGTATGACCGAAGATGAACGGCGCGCTGCGACAAAACTTGTTCAGGCGGGCCGTCGCAAGGACTGGACACACCTTGAGAGCGGAGGTGGCGTCGTCAATCCTCCGGTGTGGCGCGCATCGACGATTCTGTACGACAACACCGCCGCACTAAAGGCCGGGCTGAGTACGAACGAGGACGGCAAGCTGTTCTACGGGCGTCGGGGTACGCCGACCCAATGGTCGCTGGCTGACGCGCTGACCGAACTGGAACCCGGCGCGGTGGGCACTATGCTGTTCCCCTCGGGCGCAGCGGCGGTGGCGATGGCGCTGACCAGTGTGCTGAAATCGGGCGATCATCTGTTGATGGTCGACAGCGCTTACGACCCCACGCGACGCCTGTGCGACGCCTATCTGGCGCAGCGCGGTGTCACCACGACCTATTACGACCCGCTGATCGGTGCGGAGATCGAGGCACTCATCCAGCCTGACACGCGCGCGATTTTTATGGAAAGTCCGGGTAGCTTGACCTTCGAGGTGCAGGACATTCCCGCGATCGTCGCGGTCGCCAAAAAACGCGCCCTCGTAACGCTGATCGACAATACCTGGGCCACACCGCTCTATCTGCCGGCAATTGCGATGGGCGTGGACCTGTCGATCATCGCCTGCACCAAATATATCGTTGGCCATTCGGATGCGATGATCGGTTCGGTAACGAGTGGGCCCGATACCTGGAGCGACCTGCGCCTGACAGGACAGGTTCTTGGGCAACACGTCGGTCCCGACGACGCTTGGCTGGCATTGCGGGGGTTACGCACGCTCGACGTTCGTATGGCCCGCCACCGCGATTCCGCGCTCGAGATTGCGCACTGGCTACGCGCTCGTCCCGAGGTCGGCGCGGTACTACACCCCGCCCTCCCCGAATGTCCCGGCCACGAGTTTTTTCAGCGCGATTTCCTCGGGTCGAGCGGCCTGTTTTCGTTCACGCTTGGTCGCGGCAACGCCGATGCCTTTGTCGATGCGCTGCAGCATTTCGGGATCGGGTATAGCTGGGGTGGCTTTGAAAGCCTCGCTCTCCCCGCAAATCCAGCGCGTTGTCGCAGCGTTAATCCGTGGCGGGGGCCTCCGGTGATCAGGCTTCAGATCGGTCTCGAAAATGTCCGGGATTTGATTGACGACCTCCATCAGGCGTTCTCGGCAATTTGATTTCACGATTTGTTGCGTTTCAGCAACAGTTTGACACAATTGTGAGCAATCCAACCCATTTCATATTGTGCATCGCACAATAGTTTGTCACTTCCCGGGGTATCGACGCAATCATGGCCCGCTTAGAGGCCGTGAAGCTCGACGCAGGCGGAATGCAAAGCATATCCACTGAAAGGGATCATTTTCATGCGCACTTTTATCGGCTGCTGCTGCAGCCTGCTCGCTATTGTCGTGGCTTCGCCCGCACTGGCTGATGACACCGCTCCGCCAGCGGCTATTACGATCAACGGGGGAGCAACCGTTGTAACCGACTATCGCTTCCGCGGCCTCTCACAGACCAACAAGAACTTCGCCGTTCAGGGTTCGCTTACTGCGACTCATTCATCGGGCTTCTACGTTTCGGTTTGGGGTAGCTCGATCGACGATTACGTCGCCAATGGTTCGAACCAGGAAATCGATCTGATCGCCGGCTATAAGCGCACGTTCAGCGGCACGACCATCGACGGTGGTTTCCTTTACTACTTCTACCCCAACTCGAACAAGTTCACGGTACCGGGCACGCCGAAGTATAACTCGGATTTCGGCGAGCCTTACATCTCGGTCGCGCACACTTTCGGTCCATTGACTGCCAAAGCGACTGCAAACTACGCTTTCAAGCAGAAGGCACTTGCCTTGTTCACCGATGTTAACGGTGATCCTATCAAGCGCGACAACCTTTACGGTGCGCTCGATTTCAGCGCTGCAATTCCAAAAACAGCGATCGGTCTGACCGGTCACGTCGGCCACAACTTTACGCGCAGTTTCCTGTCGGCTAACCGAGAGTACACCGACTGGGGTGCTGGCGTGAACTACACGTGGAAGCAGATCACGTTTGGCGTTAGCTGGGTCGATACCAACATTCCAAACCAGTATCTCGGTACGAAGGTTAACGGCGGCAACAACATCGCCAAGGGCGGCGTTGTCGGCAGCGTTGGCGTGAGCTTCTAAAACACATCACCCGTTCCCTTTCGGGGAGCGGGTTTGAACAACGAAAAAGGGGCAGTTCGGTTAACCCAAACTGCCCCTTTTTTGTGTCTGTAACGGTGAAAGCTTTAGTTCGGCGTGGTCGCTCGCGCGCCTTGTCCGTCGCCGACGGGGGCAGCCACGATATCACGCGTTGTCGAACCCTTGTCGACAACGGTTGTGCCGGGATCACCAGCTTCCGACCGGATGCCAGCCTGAGCACGAGCGCCGCCAGCCTGATCGATAGCACCGGTTTCAGCCGCGCTACGCGCCGACGGGCCTCCGAACATTGCCTGCAGAGCCTGGGTCGAGGCATCCACTTCCTGCGGACGCGCTGCGCCGGGCTTTGGCGTGGTCAAGGCGAAATCGGGTGGCACGACCAAAGGCTGAGCGCGCGAAACGGCCATTTCATCGGGCCGCGCGCGGTTGAACACGCCACCCCGACTCGAACTGCCACAGCTTGCCAGAGTGGCGGCGACGGCCAGTATGGCCACGCTTGCTACGATTGTCTTACGCATCTTGGGCTACTTTCGTCTTGTCGCGCACCAAAAGCGCGCGGAACAGCAATATGAGAACACCGATGGTAATAGCGGCATCGGCGACGTTGAACACTAGGAAAGGCCGAAACTCGCCAAAATGCAAATCGGCAAAGTCCACGACGTGCGAAAAGCGGACCCGGTCGACGATGTTACCCAGCGCACCGCCAAGGACGAGGCCGAGGCCAAACGCGTCCTGTGTGTTCCGTTCACGCCATAACCACACCGTCACGCCGACAGAGATTAACAGCGTGAGGCCGACGAGCAGCCAGCGTCCGATATTGGTGTCGGCGGTCAGCATCCCCAGCGAAACGCCGTAATTCTCAACCCAGGTCAGGTTGAAGAATGGAGTCAGGACGATCTGCCCACGCTCCTTCAGACCAAAGGGGACCGCGACCATATATTTTGCGAACTGGTCGGCCGCGAAGACGAGGGTTGCGAGGACGAAACCGAGGCGGCGGTTTGCGGGGTGCCAGTCATGCTGGTTCGCCTACGACTTCGGTGCAGCGGTTACACAAGTCGCCATCTTCCTCGACTTCGGGAAGGTGACGCCAGCAGCGGCCGCATTTGTGATGCGTGGTGACGGTGACACTAAGCACCTCGCCTACCGAAGCTTCCGAAACGATCAGCAGTTCAGCCAAATCCAGATTGGCAGCATCGACCGGCAAAGGAGTCACGACCACCGCTTCCAGACTCGACCCAACGGTCTTGTCTCGCCGCATGGGCTCGATCGTCCCGGTAACGCCAGCACGCATTTCCCTGAGATAGAGCCAGCGGTCGCCGAGAAGTGTGGACTTCCAACCAGCATCAACCTCCGGCCACTCCTGCAAATGCACAGACCCAGCTTCGGGATGCCGTGTTCCCCAAGCTTCCTCAGCGGTAAATACCAACACGGGAGCAGCCCAGCGCACCAGCGCCTCGAACACGGTATCCAGCACCGTCCGATAAGCCCGCCGCTTCAGCGTTCCACCCGGCAATGCAGGCCCGACGTCGCAATAAAGCGAATCCTTGCGAATATCGAAGAAGAACGCGCTGAGGTCGTTGTTGGCGAAGTCGCTCAGCAGGCGGACGTAAGTGTTGAAGTCGAAATCATCGACCGCAATCCGCAGTTTTGCATCCATGTCCGCGAGCAAATGCAACACATAGCGTTCGAGCTCGGGCATCTCGGCAACCGGCACGCGTTCGGTTTCGGAAAACCCTTCCAGCGCGCCGAGCAGGTAGCGGAACGTGTTACGCAGCTTGCGATACTGATCCGAAATACCGCTCAGGATTTCCTTGCCGATGCGATTGTCTTCGGTGAAATCGATGCTCAACGCCCACAGTCGCAGGATGTCGGCACCGCTGTCCTTCATCAGCATCTGCGGATCGATGGTGTTGCCGAGCGACTTGGACATTTTCATGCCCTTCGCATCCATCGTGAAACCGTGCGTCAGGACCGCTTTATACGGTGCATGGCCGCGCGTGCCGCAGCTTTCGAGCAGCGACGACTGGAACCATCCGCGATGCTGATCGCTACCTTCCAGATACAGGTCGGCGGGCGGCCCTGTGTATCCCTTCGGGCGGAGCAGGTCTGGCCATTTACCCGATTCCAGCACGAAAACATGGGTGCAGCCGCTGTCGAACCACACGTCAAGAATGTCCGTCTGGCGCTCGTAGTCGGCGGCGTCATAGGCATCACCGAGGAAACCCTGTGCAGCCTCGTCGGTCCACGCATCGACACCCTGTTCGCGCACCGCCGCAACGATCCGCGTGTTGACCGCTGGATCATTCAAATATGCGCCAGTCTTGCGATCAACGAACAAGGTGATCGGCACGCCCCATGCGCGCTGGCGGCTGATAACCCAGTCGGGGCGGCCCTCCACCATGGCATTGATGCGGTTGCGGCCCTTTTCTGGAATCCAGCGGGTGTCGGTGATGGCCTGAAGTGCGGTGTCGCGCAGCGTGCCGCCGCCGTCCCGCGCTTCATCCATCGGGATGAACCATTGCGGCGTGCAGCGAAAGATGACCTTGGCCTTCGAACGCCAGCTATGCGGATAGCTGTGCTTATAGTCCGCCGACGCCGCGAGCAGGCCACCAGCGTCGCGCAGATCGTTGCAGATCGGCCCATCGGGCGCGACGAACTTGGCGTTGATGACCGACCCCTGGCCGCCGAGCCATGCCCAGTCGGCCCGATACTTGCCGTCGGCTTCGACCGCGAAAACCGGCTCGATGCCGTTGGCCTTGCATAGCAGGAAATCGTCCTCGCCGTGGTCGGGTGACATATGAACGAGCCCAGTGCCAGTCTCCGTCGTGACGAAATCGCCGGCGAGGAACGGGCGGGGGCGCGCGAAGAAGCCGCCGAGATGGTGCATCGGGTGGCGGGCGATAGTTCCGGCGAGTTGGGAGCCTTTGAAGGTAGCTCCCGTTGTAAATGCCAGTGCGCCATCCGTATTAAAACTGGCTTGGAAACGTGTCCGAACTGCTTCGACGAGAGCAGTCGCTACGATGAACTTCTTACTGGCCCACTGAAAAAACAATGGCTTTACTTCAGCTCCGTCGCGTCCAACGCCAACGACTTCGCAAATCGTGTACTCAATCTCAGGCCCATAAGCCAAAGCCTGATTGACCGGGATCGTCCAGGGCGTCGTCGTCCAGATCACCGCATAAGCGCCGACCAGTTCGGGGATCGCCGACTCTACAATCTCGAACGCAACATCGATCTGCGTCGAGACGATGTCCTCATACTCGACCTCGGCCTCGGCCAGCGCAGTCTTCTCGACCGGCGACCACATCACCGGCTTGGCACCGCGATAAAGCTGTCCGCTGTCGGCAAACTTCATCAGTTCGGAAACGATCGTCGCTTCCGCTTCGAAATCCATCGTCAGATACGGGTGGTCCCAGTCGGCATTGATCCCCAGCCGCTTGAGTTGCTCACGCTGCGTATCGACCCAGCCCTTTGCATAAGCACGGCATTCGGCGCGGAATTCCGACGCCGGAACCTCGTCCTTGTTCAGCTTTTTCTTGCGATAGGCTTCCTCGACCTTCCACTCGATCGGCAGGCCATGGCAATCCCAGCCCGGAACGTAGGGCGCGTCTTTGCCGAGCAGAGTCTGCGTACGGACGACCATGTCCTTCAGGATATGGTTCAGTGCATGGCCGATGTGCATGTCGCCATTCGCGTATGGAGGGCCGTCATGGAAGATGAACTTCTCACGCCCGCGCCGCGCATCGCGCAACTTGTCGTACAGGCCAGCCGCTTTCCAACGCTCCAGAATCACCGGTTCCTTTGCGGGAAGCCCGGCTTTCATTGGGAAATCGGTCTTCGGCAGGAAGACGGTGTCGCGATAGTCGCGCTTTTCGGCTGCTGGTGTGTCGGTCATATCGCGGTGCAATTAGAGGAACGACCGCAGAAAGAAAACCGCCCCTCCGTCACGCGGGAAAAACCCGCTTCCCTGAGCTTGTCGAAGGACTGCCCTTCTTTGTCAAAGCAAACAGGGCAACCCTTCGACAAGCTCAGGGAAGCGGAGAGGAGTTTAGCGCAGCACCGCAACTGCGGCGCGTTCCCGCAGCCGTTCGACCGCCGCCGCATGGATGCCGGGAGCACAACACAGCACGCCGAACATCTCACCCTTGGTCGAGTTGAACCGCAGCGTTTGGCCGCGCGCGTCGGTGACGGTCGCACCCGCTTCCTGCGCGATCAGCGCCGCCGCCGCGATGTCCCATTCATGCCCCCAGCGCGTCGCGGCGAGCAAATCCGCTTCGCCATTCGCCACCATCGCCATGCGCAGCGCGATCGAATTCGGACGAAACACCATCGTCAGATCACTGTCGGCTTTTGGCAAAATCTCGGCGGGGACGCGCGCGCCCGCCAGTTGGGTCCGATCGCGCGTATGGACAGGCACCCCGTTCAGCGTCGCGCCCTTGCCCAATTCCGCGGCCCAATGTTCGCCGCGCGCCGGGGCGTCGAGCACGCCAAGCATCGCTCGACCGCCCTCTACCAGCGCCACCGATACCGCCCAGCCGGGGCGACCACGCACGAAATCGCGCGTGCCATCGATGGGATCAACCACCCATACCCGGCTGCGCATCAGGCGCTCTGCCGAATCGGCGGTTTCTTCTGAAAACCAGCCCGCCTCCGGGTCGAGTTTCCCAAGAGCCGCGCGCAGCATATCGTTAGCAGCCAGATCTATCTCGCAAACGATCTCTCCGGGCACCTTGTCCCAGCTTGCGAACTCACCGCGCCAGCGAGCAAAGGCCATTGCTCCGGCGGCGCGAGCGACTTCGCTCACGGCTGAAAGGAGGCTATTCGCCAGCAAGCGTCATTCCATCCACCCGGATCGTCGGCACATTGACCGAATGGCGGAATTCCAGATCGTTTGCGGGTGTCAGCAAGCGGAACATATCCTTCAGGTTTCCCGCTATGGTAACTTCAGAAACCGCGCCTGCAATCTCTCCATTTACGATTCGGAATCCCGATGCGCCCCGGCTGTAATCGCCGGTCAGCCCATTGACGCCCATGCCGATCAATTCAGTGACATAAAAACCATCCTTTATGTCGGCCATCAACGCTTCCGGCGTCACGGTCCCGGCCTCCATATGCACATTGCTCGGCCCCGCTCCCGGTGCACCAGAAATCCCGCGCGATGCGTGTCCGGTTGGTGCAATGCCGATCTGCCGCGCCGATGCGCTTTCGGCGATCCACGCGGTCAGCACACCCTTGTCGATCAGTTTGGATGGGTTGGTCGCCAGTCCCTCGCCATCGAACGCACGACTGCGCAACCCACGCACTCGCCACGGATCGTCACAAACCGTAACACCCGAATCAAAGATAGCTGTGCCCAGAGCGTCGAGCAGGAAGCTGGTTTTGCGCGCGATACCCGACCCTGTGATCGCACCGATCAAATGCCCGAGCAGCGATCCGCCAACGCGAGGATCGTACACCACAGTCATCGGCCCGCTTTTCAAACGCACCGGGTTCATCCGATCGATCGCGCGGTTTCCTGCTTTCAGCCCGACCAGCGAAGGCGCATCCATGTCGCTGCGATAGCGGACCGAATGAGACGCGTAGTCGCGCTGCATATTTGCCCCTTCCCCGGCCAGCACACTTGCTGAAACGCCGTGGCTCGATCCACTTGAAGTGCCGCCGAACCCGGCACTCGTTGCAAGCGCCATAACGCTTCGTCCAGCGCTCGCGCCTGCACCCTCGCTGTTGGTGATCCCCACCACTGCACGGGCTGCGTCTTCGGCTTCCAATGCGGCCGCCCGCAAAACCTCCGGTGCTGCTTCGCCACCGTCATCGATATCGAAATCGCGGAACGGCCCGTGGGAGATCAGTTCATCGGGAGCAAGGCCTGCGAACTTATCCTCAGGCGCAAGGCGCGCCATTGCCACCGTTCGCTCGACCAGCGCGGCAAGCGCATCGTCCGACATGTCGGACGACGATGCCGTTGCCGAGCTTTGCCCAACGAACACCCGCAACCCGATTTCCTGACTTTCGGAACGCTCGACCCCTCCAGCGCGCCCAGCCGTATCTCGACCGACGTTGCAGCGTTGGCGGCATAAACGGCATCAGCGGTATCCGCTCCGGCTTTGACGGCACGGGAAACAAGATCAGTGGCGCGTGTAAGCGCCTGTTCACGGGTAAGCATCGGTTTCGCTTAAGGAGCGCGGGGGTTCCCGTCAAAGGCTCGCAGAACCGACCGCTGCACAAGCCAGCGCCATTAACAGCCCGGCAAAGCGATTCGACCGAAACTTTGCGAGCGCGTCGTTGCCATCGTCGAGGTTGAGCGTCCCGATCTGCCACCCAAATTGCACCGCAATCGGAACCAGCGCCAATATGGCGAACACATCGGGCCGCATCATCCAGAATGCAGCCGCCCACAGCGCCACGGCAAGTGTATAAAACCCTGCAACTCCGCCGCGCACATGCGCGCCCAGCCGTCGCGCAGAGGACCGCACCCCGATCAGCGCGTCATCCTCGCGGTCCTGCAAAGCATAAATCGTGTCATATCCGATCACCCACGCGATGCTGCCTCCGTACAACAGGAACATCGGCCATTCGACACGCCCCGACACCGCCGTCCATCCAACCAGCAAAGCCCATGAGAATACGATCCCAAGCCATGCTTGCGGCCACCATGTGATCCGCTTCATAAACGGATAGGCCGCGACCGGAGCCAAACTACCGACAGCGATCCCCGCCGCCAGCAAAGGCAGTTGCAACAGGACGATCAACCCGATCAAACACAGCGCGATCAACCAGGCCCACGCCGCCTTCGAACTCACCGCACCGCTAACCAGCGGCCGATTGCGCGTCCGTTCGACCTGCGCATCCAGATCGCGGTCCACGATGTCATTATAAACGCAGCCTGCTCCGCGCATCGCAATAGCACCGAACAGCAACCATAGCAGCAACGGCCAGTGTTCGCGCAAACCACCGGCAAGCAACAATCCCCAGGCACCGGGCCAATACAACAGCCACCAGCCGATCGGTCGGTCGAACCGTGCCAGCAAAGCAAAGGGACGGGCAGCACGAGGCAGATAACGGACAAGTCCGCGCAATTCGCTGTCGGGCGTAGTGACGGCGTCTCCGGTCATGCTAGGGGGCCATATGCCCGCAACACCCGCATGGCCACCCGAAAGCAGCGTCAGGCTGTTTGTCGAAACGCGCCTTTCCGAAAACGCCCAAATCCGCCTTGATGGTGCACAGGCGCATTATCTCGTTTCGGTGATGCGGATAAAGACGGGCGAACACGTCAAGCTGTTCGACGATGCGACTGGCGAATGGCTGGCCGAAGCGATCATGGTCGGCAAACGCGACATCGCTCTGAACATGGTCGCACATCTGAAACCGCGAGAACCGGTTCCCGACCTGTGGCTTGCCGCCGCCCCGATCCGCCGCGCACGTTATGACTGGGTTGCCGAAAAGGCCTGCGAACTCGGTGTCGCGCGCTTCGTGCCCGTCCTCACACGCCGCGCCGTCGTGGACAAGGTCAAGGACGACCGCCTGCGCGCGCATATGATCGAGGCTGCCGAACAATGCGGCCGAACCGCGCTTCCCGAGATTTCGGCCCAGATCAAACTCCTCGACTGGCTCAAAACGCTTGAGGGCCGCACGCTGTTTTTCGCCGATGAAGCGGGGGGCGAGCCCTTTGCAACCGCAATCGCCGCCAACCCCGGTCCTGCGGCAGTCCTGATCGGTCCTGAGGGTGGGTTCGACGATGCCGAACGTGATGCCATCCGAGGAGTGCCCACCGCGGTACCGATCACGCTCGGTCCTCGCATCCTTCGTGCAGATACAGCCGCTATTGCTGCAATATCGGTCTGGATGGCGCTTTCGCTCTAACCAGCGATTTGTAAGCGCGCGTCAGTTGATCCGTGCGCGGAACCTGATGTTAAAGCTGCTGTTCGCTGCCATCGTCCCCTGTGGCAACCATCGCACCGATCGCACAGCGGGATCATAGTTCACCGCTGGGGTCATCGAAGCGTTTGCAGCGTTCAGATAGGTTATGTTCGCTGCACCAAGCGTTAGCCCGCTGGTTCCCGAAGCGAACACGTAATTCTGCACACCCGGCGTGGCCCCGTCGATATCGCCGTTAAAAAATGTCACATTGGCTGGCAAAGCGTCGGCGATCAGCGTTGTGCTCAGATCGACTGTACTTCCTCCCGTATTCGTAACCGTAACGGTGTAATCGACGTCCGCACCGGGGATATTGAAACGGTTCGGATCGCTGATCGCCACAGAGACCGGGGCGGCTGTCTTACTAATGCCAACTGCGGGCATCGGGCAAAAGCTGATGTCGTGTATCGAAATCCATTGGTTGCCCGCAGTCCCCGTCATCGTCGAACGCGGGCCGTTTCCATAACGAACTTCCGCCTGCGTGATAGGCGCGACGAACTGGACGTTCAAATTACCATAGGCCACTGTCGGAGTGGATTCGCCGGTGCCTTCCGCGTCAGTTACAGGAAAACTATAGGCATTGTTCGTACCCGGCCCGACAAATGTAACGCCGGGCGCAGTTACCCCCGGATTAGTGCTGTTGTTGCGTCCATAGGGCGTAGAGATTGACGGGATGTAGGTCGGCCCGTTTGTGCCCGTAATTCTCAACCAATCTCGAAATTGAGCGGCAGCATAATCGACATCAAGTATTTTGAACGTCACTTCACGCACCGGGGTGCTGAACCCAAAGCGCACAATAGCAACGTTCGTCGTGGTTCCGATGTCGGTCGTGTATCCCGCAAAACGGACGGCCAAAAATAAAGTGTTCTCGCCTGCGGTTATCCCCCCAGAATTCTGCACAGAGATATTCGGCGTCTGCCCCGATCCGGAATCGATAAAGTGGGTGGTGTCGCCGGAAAAGCTCATAGTGACAGCAACAGACGCGCCCGCCGCATTGGTGACTGTGTAAGTTCGCGTGCCGGTGCCAAGGTTGACCTTCGGCGTCACCGCATCCCAGTCCAGCTTAAACATATTGGTGGAATTACAGCTCGTTTGCGCCGGAGCAGGAACAACAAACCCCGTGGTCAACACACCCGCTGCAAGCAATCGCGCAATGATTTTAGACAAACTAACGCCCATGCCAATTTTCAAGATCATGTCTTCCCCACCGGTTGACGTTTTGGCCCTAGCGCGAAAACACTAAGGACCGGTAGAGATTGGCTATCGATTGCTGGTGACAATCATCGTTTGCATTCGCAACGGCCCGGATTAAGGCCGCGATCATGACGACACGTGCAACGACCGAAGACCTCGAGCTGCCGATGGAAAGTCGCGCGGACATGATCGGACTGTTTTCCAAGGGAGAAAAGCCCAAGGATCGCTGGCGAATAGGCACCGAGCATGAGAAGTTCGTTTATTTTACCGATGACAAGCGCGCGCCATCTTATGAAGAAAAAGGCGGCATTCATGCGCTGATGATCGGTTTGACCCGCTATGGCTGGGAACCGATATACGAAGGCGAGAATATCATCGCGCTCGGCGGTCCCGACGGTAATATCAGCCTCGAGCCGGCCGGCCAGTTCGAATTGTCCGGTGCGCCACTCGATAATTTGCACGAAACCTGCGCCGAAACCGGCCGCCATCTTCAGCAGGTTAAGGAAGTCGGCGACCAATTGGGTTTGGGGTTTCTCGGTTTAGGGCTTTGGCCCGACAAGATCCGCGCCGAGCTGCCGATCATGCCTAAAGGGCGTTACAAGATCATGCTCGAACATATGCCGCGTGTCGGCACAATGGGCCTCGACATGATGTTGCGGACCTGCACGATCCAGACCAATCTCGACTATTCATCCGAAGCCGACATGGTGAAAAAGTTTCAGGTTTCGCTCGCGTTGCAACCGCTGGCTACCGCGCTGTTTGCCAATTCGCCGTTTCTCGAAGGCAAGCCGAATGGCTTTCTTTCGTACCGCAGCCACATCTGGACCGACACCGACCGCGCACGCACCGGAATGTTGCCATTCGTGTTCGAAGATGGGTTCGGATACGAACGATACGCCGATTACATGCTCGACGTGCCAATGTATTTCGTCTTCCGCGACGGCAAATACATCGATGCCGCCGGCTTGAGCTTTCGTGACTTCCTGAAGGGCGAATTGTCGGTCCTCCCCGGTGAAAAGCCAACGCTGACCGACTGGACCGATCATCTGTCCACCGCTTTCCCGGAAGTACGGCTGAAAAGTTTTCTGGAAATGCGCGGCGCCGATGGCGGACCGTGGAACAAGATCTGCGCGCTTCCTGCGTTTTGGGTAGGCCTGCTCTATGACCAAACGGCGCTTGATGCCGCCTGGGATCTGGTCAAACACTGGACCATCGAAGATCATCAGCGCATCCGCGACGATGTCCCGCGCATCGCGCTCGAGGCTAAAGGCCCGCGCGGCCGTTCGCTTCGCGAACTTGGCAAGATCGTACTTGATATTGCTGACGCCGGCCTGAAGGCGCGCAACCGGACCAATGCTATCGGTGATACGGAACAGGGCTTCCTCGATCCGCTGCGTGAGATCATCTCAAGTGGCAAGGTTCCCGCCCAGCGCCTGCTCGACAGCTATCACGGTGCATGGAACGGTGACTTGTCACGCGTCTATGACGACATGAGTTTCTAGGAATTCGCTAACCGTTCCGGCGCCAACGCTGCTTCATCCACCGCGAATAGTCGCGATAGGTGGCGTCGTTGCCAAGGTGCTTTTCCTCGGTCTTTGCACGCCAGTAATAGACGCCACTGACCAGGGCCATGATCGCCGTGTTTCGAACTGCATCGGTCATGCTTCCGTTCGTCACTAGAAATGGCAGCGTCGACAGCCACCAAAAGGCGTTCTTCGACAAATAGGCCGGGTGCTTTGCCCAGGCATAGGGACCATGCGTCAAAATTCCGCGGTGCGTCAGGTTCGAAAACCGCAACCCGAACGCAACCGTCGCCCATGCGTAGATTGCTGTAAGCAGTACCAGCGCTGCGCCCCAGATCGACAGCAGCACGGGCTGGGCTCCGATCCAGTAACCCCAGTCCGCCGTCGCTTGATGATAATCAAGCGGACCGCCGTTTCCCATCAGGATAAATGGCGGGTAACAGATCAACGCCGCCACCCACCCTTCGGCATATGGCATGGCCGACCGGATATGCGCGTCGAGTGGCTTCATGGTCAGGACATAGCCCACTGTCGCCATCCCCACGTCGATCACGAACATGAACGATATCAGATAGTTTGCGACAGAAACGGGCGAGGCAATGATTTCTGCCCAGGGTTTGGAAACAATTTCAGCAAATCCGCCGGGAATGATCGACAGCATGAATGCCAGGTAGAAACCCTTAACTGCCCAACTGCGCAGATGATCGGCGATTGCCGCACGGTCGCCCGGCCCCGCCCCCATCAGCCATTGACCGAGCGCCCACGCGCCATCGCGGGGATGCTTCAGCCGGGTATCGATCCACAGGATATAGGGAACCGACAACACGAACAAAAACGGTGCCGTCAGGATCAACAGCTTCATCGAGAAAAGGTAATTATCGGTCCAGTAAAACCGACTGATCGCATAGACACACCCGATCCCGGTCCATGTTACCCAAAGCCCGGCAAGCTTCGTCAGGCTGATATCAAGTGTTTCCGAAAGCGGCTTGGCGGGATTGTCCCAGTCGAGGCCGGTCGATGGATTGCGATGAACGCGATCGACCAGCACCGACCACAACACCATCGGAATCGCACATGCCGCGACATTGGCAAGCGCCGCCAGCGGTCCGCTCATGCCATAGGTGCGCGCGATCGTGAACCACGCGAAAAGTCCCGCGAGGCCGGCCAGGCCGACTCCGGTACTGACCGCTGATTTGGGTCGGGTCAGACGTGGAGCAGACATTCAAAAATTGCCTCGTTAGCTGTCGATTGACCGGAAACGGCCGCGCCTTGCAAGCTCTACCGCCCCTGACTACGCCAGCGTTTGATCACGCGACCCAGCATTTCATCCTCGCCACCCGATTCGGTCCACAGTTGCGAGAACAGCGGATCGCTCGATGCTGGACGCTTAACCTCTTCCAGCGCGTCGAACGCAACTCGGATCGGAATTGAGACACCTTCGCCACAGACAATACATTCGCGATTGCGCAAAGCGGGGATCGTATCGAGAAACCCACGTGCACCTTCGGGCATGGCCGATCGAACATACGCCTGATCGCGCTCGTTGTTCAGGCGCATGGCGATGATCGTACCGCACTGCGACAGCACACCTTCGGCAAGATCGGACGGACGCTGGGTAATAAGGCCGAGCGACACGCCATATTTGCGGCCTTCCTTGGCGATGCGACCAAGGATCTTGCCAACTGAGCCGATCTTGCCAGCCGTATCGGCCGGCACATAACGATGCGCCTCTTCACAAACGAGCAGAATGGGACGCTGCGGTTCGTTACGCGACCAGATCGCGTAATCGAACACCAGTCGCGCGAGAACGGCGACCACAACAGAGGTGATGTCCGACGGCACGCCCGAAACGTCGATAATCGAAATTGGCTTGCCATCGCCGGGCAATCGGAAAACGCGCCCCAGAAACCCCGCCATCGTGTCGGCAACCAGCATTCCTGAAAACATGAAGCTGTAGCGTGGATCGGATTTGATTTCGTCAATCTTAGTCTTCAACCGCATATACGGCGCACTGTCACCCGCCTTGTCCAGTCGGCCCATTTCCGCCTGGATATTGGCCGTCAGATCACTCAGCAAATAGGGGATCGGCGAATCGACGGTCAGCTTGGCGATGCCCTCTGAGGCACGGCTTTTCGCTTTTGCCGCAAGCAGGCATTTAGCAAGAATATCAACATCGAGCTGACGTTCATCCCTGTTACCCGAAACAAAAACCTCACAATGTTCTTCGAAGTTCATCAGCCAATACGGCATTGCCAGATTGGAAACGTCGAACAGCGCACCGTTGGTCTTGAACGCCGCTGAATATTCCCCGTGCGGATCGATCATAACGATATGGCCCTGCGGTGCCATTTCGCAGATCCGGTGCAGGATAAGGGCGGCGGCGGTCGATTTACCGGTTCCGGTCGATCCCAGCAGCGCAAAATGTTTGCCAAGCAGGGCATCGATGAACAGCGCGCCCCGAATGTCGCGTGTTGGATAAACCGTTCCAATCTCGATATGGGGACGATCTTCCGCTGCATACATCTGCTTCATATCCTGGCTCGTCACCGGATAAACACCGGAACCGGGCGTCGGATAGCGGGTCACACCGCGTCGGAAATTGTAGATCTTACCCGTCAGGCGCTCTTCGTCGCCCTCTCCCAAAAAGTCGATAAAGCCGATTATCGAGCCTTCGCGGTCGCCATCAGCTTTCAATGTACGGACGTTTGCCATCAACCAGTTGGACCCGACCTTGACCTTGATCAGGCTGCCTATCTGACCGCCCATCGACAGCGAAGAGTCGTCGGCATCAAGGAGCCGCTCCATCGCAGCCGAGTCGAGCCTGATCTGCGACGATGAACCCGAAATCTCGATAACGACGCCAATGCGGTTCCGCGCGATCGAATTGCTTGTCGCGTCCAGAAGTTCGGCCGCACTTTCGAAATCAACGCTTCGCTGCATATCCATGGTCACACTCATCCCGCCTGAAATCAGAACGGATCATCTAGCGTGAATGCGTAAACAGAGCGGTAACGCTTCAAACCCGACGGAAAATAGCGCCCGCCGCCCAGCCGAACGCCAAGGAGAGCGCAACTGCGGCCAGACCATAAGTGAAGGGCCAGTGTGTTGCCGCAGTCGCGACGAAACGTTCAAAGCCCGACTTCCGAATTTCGATGTCGCGCGTGGCGGCGGCAATGACTTTGCCGTCGCGAATAAGGAAGGTTTCAGCGGTGTAGCGCCCCACCGGAACGCGCGCCGGAATGGCAATATGCGCGCGATAAAGTACATCCTGACGAATCTCGACGCTCGACGGATGGCTGACATACAGCCCCCCGCGTTCGCGAAGATCGACAAAACCCGTTTCGAATCGCCTTTGCTCTGCGGGTTGCGCGCTACTGCCGGGAGAGAGGTGGATATTACCGAGGCCGAGTTCGTAGATGGCGGCAGTGCGCTCGTCGATCAGCGTTTGGAGCGGACGCGACGATGCGATCGCATAGAATGCCGGTGCCGATCGAAAGCGCGTGCTTTCGGTATTAGCCCAGATCAAGCCGCCGAGCTTTCGTTTTTCACGGACAAGGATGGATTGCGGCGGCCCTTTCAGAACAACCGCGACGTCGGTGTGACCGTCGGGAACACGGCCGCCCGGATAAACGATCGCACCGAACAACAGGAGTTCGGCACCCGTGAAGCTGTAGATTATTTCAACTTCGCTTTGCGACACGTCGGGAACGAGGACAGGTTCGCGCGCACCGATCAACAGCATCCAGCCAAAGAGCGCGATCAGGATTTTCACAGCTGCTGAACCGAAAAGATTTCGTCGGGGCGGAAGCCCAGGCCGACACCCATTCGAATCGCAACGAGCAAGACTATGCCTGCAAGGAGGAGGCGCAGATAATCCGGACGGAATTTCTGCGCGAGCCTCGCCCCGATCTGGGCACCGACCACGCTTCCCAAAAGGAGCAGCGCGGCCAATACGATATCGACCGCATGGGTGGTCAGTGCGTGAACCATCGTCGTGACAGCAGTCACGAACAGGATCTGGAACAGCGATGTTCCGACAACGACACGGGTAGCCATTCCGAGGAGATAAAGCATCGCCGGAACCATGATAAACCCGCCGCCGACCCCAAGCAGCACCGTCAGAATGCCGGTAGCAAAGCCGAGCAGAAGCGGTGCGAGTGGCGAAATATACAGTCCCGAAGCATAAAATCTCCAGCGCATCGGCAGGGCAGCAACAAGCGGATGGTGACGACGTTTGCTGGGCGGCAACGCAACACCCCGTCGCGCGGCGCTTACGCTCGTCCAGGCTTCCTTTGCCATCAGCGACCCAATCGATCCGAGCAGCACGACGTAGAGAACCGCGATGACGGTATCGATTTGTCCCCCGCCTGCAGCAGTTTGAAAATCGCAGATCCCGCGATCGCCCCCAAAATGCCGCCGACAACGAGGACCGCACCCATGTGCAGATCAACACCCCCGCGACGATAGTGCGCCAGCGCGCCCGAAACGCTGGCTCCCGTCACCTGCGTTGCGGCTGAGGCGGCGGCCACCGTCGGTGGGATGCCGTAAAATATAAGCAGCGGTGTAGTCAGGAAACCGCCGCCCACGCCGAACATACCCGAAAGCAAGCCTACGCCCGCGCCCAGCAGGACGATGACGAGCGCGTTTACCGACAGGTTGGCGATGGGCAGGTAGATGTCCATTGATCCAAAGGCCTAGCCGCACATGCCCAAAGGCGAAAGCGGTTTACGGCGTTAAAAGCCAAAGCCGATAGTGACCGATGGCCCGGAACCCGGCGCAGCATTCCCCGCCACGCGCTGACGCCAGCCGACTGTCACGCGCACAGGCTTTGCGGCGACAGGCAGGTCGACGACCATTTCGGGTCCGCTATCGAGACGCGCGACGCCGGGTTGAGCGCCGCCCGAAACGATGCCGCCCAACGACAGTTTCGCGGCGTGCCATAGTAATATCGGGCGTGTGATTCGCACCGCGCCGTCACCGAAACCATCCCGATTTCGCAGACCGACGACACCGAACTGCGCATAGCCATCGAGGACAAATCCATGTGGCAGAGCGACCTCGCTCACTCCGCCATATGCCGTGACCGACATGGCATTGCGCGCACCGTTGTCGAGTGCGATCCGGCGTTCGAGCAATAGCCCGACAGCGCGGCCCCGAAGTGCGACACCGACCGAAACCTCGCGCCCTTTCCGCATCGCGAGCGGGGAACTGAGGCGGGCGGTGAGTGCGATCGGGTGTACACCTGTTTCGTAGAAAATGCGGACTCCGGCCTGCGAGCCGCCGAGTGTTCCGCCTGTGCCGAGGGCGGTGCCAGAGCTTTCTGGGCGAAATAATGCCCATGCCGAGCCGGTAAATCGGGGTTTGTGGTTGGTTTTGGGCAGCCACGGCGCGATTCGGGCGGAATCTGGCGCCAGCGTTTCATCCTTTATGGAAGCGACGGTGCTGCTTTTCACGACAACCACAGGCCGCACGCGGGTTTCAACCAGTCGAACGGAGACCGACCGGATATCATCACGCGAAAACATGATCGAACCGTGCCTTGTTGCCGTCGCCACCACGATCGGCAACCGCGCGTTGACCACCAGTTCGGCCTCCGCCAGCGGCAAGGCGGTCCCCGGAAGCGCGGGCCAGAGCACCGCCACACGAATCAGCACCCAGCCCGTGATGACAACGCCGAATGCCCTTAACGGGCGGCTCACCGGTGCTTTTGATCGAGTCACTCGGCGGGCAGGATGGTGGGGAAGGCATGAGCGGTCTTGTCCCAGCGGACCACCCCGTCACGGCGCATCCTGAGATAGACAAATACGGCACGCCGCGCGGCCATCATCGCAATGACATTGCTGATAATCGCCCGAGGAATTGCGCGCGCGCCCTCTCTCCATCCGTAAGCCGCCGTCACGAAAGCAAAGCGCATCGCGAGCCGCCAGAACAACGACAGTCCGCTTGCCAAAAGAAGCCAACCCAACAGCGGAGACCCGACCGGACGCACCGCCCCATCGGACCAGTTCGCCAGTTGAAGCAGCACCGTCAGAACGAGCCCCGCATAAGCCGCCAGCAATATTGTGGCACACGCCAGAGCACGCCGGTCGTGCAGGCGCATCCAGCTTTCAGCGATCCCGCCATGCCAGCCGAGCCGGTCCCAGCCCGATAAGGCAATCCCGGCGATCCACCGCGATTTCTGCCGCACCGCTTCATCAAGGGTCGCAGGGAAATGAGCGCGAACGGCAACCATGCCGCCGCCCGCATGAGGCAAACGCACGAAGATACCGCGTCCGCCCAGTTCAGCGACGCGAAGGCCCAGTTCATAATCTTCGGTCAGGCTATCGTGATCGAAAGGGGCACCGCCGCGCGAATCGGCGATGCGGCCCATGATCTCTCGGGCGAAGGCGCATCCGACGCCGGCCGCCGGTATACCCGCGCCGATCGCCTCGCGCACAACGATCATCTTGCCATGCGCCTCGGCAAATTCGTCGATATAATGGCCGCCGATCCAGCGCGACCCCGCATCGACCAGAGGCAATACCGGTAGTTGGACGAAATCGAACCGTTCGATCAGCCTGTCGAAAACGCGCAATTCGGCGGAGTGCACAACATCCTCCGCATCGTGCAAAACGATCGACTTCGCGCTCCAGCCCTCTGCCCGTTCATCGGCAACCAGCGCCTGCCATAGCGTGTTGAGGCATCCAGCTTTCGTCGTCGGACCGTTCGCCTGACCAACGACCACACGTATGTGCGGAGAGGCAATCGACCCGACAACGGCGAGCGTGATGGGATCATTGGGATAGCAGCCGACATAAATCCGATAGTCCTGCCCTCCGAACACGCTCACCGCATGTGCGAGCATTGGCCCGATCACGCTGCCTTCATCCCATGCCGGAACGAAAACAACCGTGCGGCCCGGCGAACGGGCGCGCTGTAAAGTCGCACTGTTCGCGCCTGCTTGCCGCCTATAAATGATCGTCCGTCGCGTAACGGTTCGGCACATCCAGATAAGATCGATCAACAAGTCATCGGCACCGCCGATCACGAACCCCACCACAGAAAAGAGCATCAGTTCGTGAGCGACAAACGCCACTACGTCGAGAATCGCCATCATGGTTTATATTGCCCCCCAGCCATGCTTTGATGAGCCGGATTTGCCGCGACGCAAAGCGTTTGTTTCGGTTACAGAACAATTACAATTACAGTTGCGTCGCTGCACTGAACGTGATGGGGTCAATCGCAACACGATGACTTGCAAACGGGGGATGAGTGATGCGATCGAACTGGGTGAAAGCGTCGGTTCTGGCGTTGCTGGCACTGCCGGTCGCGGCGATCGGCGATACATCACCACAGGTCACGCTCGCGATTCCGGGTTCGGCCGGAACCAACAGCGGCGCGATCCAGCGTTTCACGATGCGCTTTTCCGAAACGATGGTCGCGCTTGGCGACCCGCGCGCCACCGCTCCCGCCACGATGAAATGCCCCGTCGCCTCAACCGGGCGCTGGGTCGATCCGCAAACCTATGTCTTTGATTATGAGAAAGTTCTGCCCGGCGGCATCTCGTGCAGCGTTGCCCTGAACAAAGGACTGACGAGCACACGGGGAGCCGCAGTCACCGGCACGACCAGTTTCACCATCGACACCGGCGGACCATCGGCGCGGGCGATCCTGCCCGATAGTGGCGATGACGATATCGAGGAAAACCAGGTTTTCCTTGTCGCCACCAACGTCGCCCCGGACTTCGCTTCGGTATCGACCCATGGTTATTGTGCGGTCGATGGCATCGGCGAAAAGATCGCGCTCGATGTCCTTCCCGATGCGCCTGCAAAGATACTGACGGGCCTTGGTGACAAGGAATGGCGTGTCCGCAACTTCCTCGAAAATGCCGGGCTCGCGCAAAAACTTCCCGCCAATGCGACCGACCTGAAGCGCGGCCTTTCCACCATCGTTGCGGTGAAATGCCGTCGCCCGCTGCCACCCGGTCACGAAATGGCGGTCGTGTGGGATGCAGGAATCGCCAGCGCCGATGGCCGCACCGCCGCGCGTGACCAGCGTTTCGATTTTACAGTGCGCAAAGCCTTTCAGGCCCGTTTCGAATGTGCGCGCGTCAATCCGCAGGCCGGGTGCAATCCGATTCAGGATGCCCATGTTCGTTTCACCGCCCCGATTTCGATGGATGCGGCAAAGGCGATCCGGCTGACGTTTGCGGACGGCACGACCAAAACTCCGGTTTTCGATGACGATGACAAGAACAAAACCGAAGTCGCCGACATTAATTTCAAGGGACCATTCCCAGCGGCCAGCGCCGCGACGGTATCGCTGCCCGCCAATGTCCAGGATTTCAGCGGTCGCAAGCTTGAAAATGGCGAGCGTTTCCCGCTTGCCGTAAAGTTCGATGAATCACCGCCGCTGGTGAAATTCGCGGCTTCGTTCGGCATTCTCGAAGCGAAGGAGGGGGCGTATTGCCCGTCACTGTCCGCGCCGTCGAACCACAACTGGCGCAAAATGTCGTCGCGGTGAATGGTGCATCGCTCCGTGTCGCCGGATCGGACGGCCAGATCGCCGACTGGCTCCGCAAGCTGGACAAAGCCGGGGGCAATGATTTCCGCGAGGAGCCTACAGGCGTCAAGGATGAGACGAAGACCGTAAACTATACCGGCTCGACTTCGCTGCTGGGATCGCAGGGCAATGCGTTGAAACTGGGACTGCCCGGTGGCGGAAAACAGTTCGAAGTCGTCGGCATACCGTTGACCAAACCCGGATTCTATGTGGTCGAACTGGCAAGTCCGACCCTTGGACGGGCGCTGCTCGGTCGTAATGCAACGCGCTATGTTTCGGCGGGTGCGCTCGTCACCAACATGGCGGTGCATTTCAAATGGGGTCGTGAATCGTCGCTGGCATGGGTAACGGCACTCGACAGCGGCAAGCCCGTATCAGGGGCCGATGTACGCATCACCGATAGCTGTTCGGGCAAGATGCTGACGCAGGGGCGCAGCGATGGTCAGGGTCGCCTGATGGTGCAAAACGGGCTGCCGCAGCCCGAAACCTATGGCAGTTGCAACGAAAACTCGACCGCGCATCCGCTGATGATTTCCGCGCGCGCCGGGGACGATTTCAGCTTTACGCTGACCGAATGGGGACAGGGGATTCGCCCCTATGACTTCGACTTGCCCTATGGCTATTCGGGCAACGGGCAGAACATCCTGCACACCATTTTCGACCGAACGCTGTTGCGCGCCGGTGAAACGGTGAACATGAAACACATCCTTCGCAAACCTGTCGGCAACGGGTTCGGTTTTGCCGACACGATCGACGGCAAGCTGCGGATTTCGCACAGAGGTTCGGACACGCAGTTCGATATCCCGCTGAGCATCGGCAAGGACGGCATCGGCGAAACTTCGTGGACGGCACCGCAAGCGGCACCGATGGGTGACTATGACGTGTCGGTTATCGTCGGCGACAAGACGATCTCGTCCGGTCAGTCGGTCCGCGTCGACGAATATCGCCTGCCGACGATGCGCGCTACGATATCCGGCCCGAAAACCGCCGTGGTTCGCCCGACAAGTGTGCCGTTGAACCTGTTCGTCGGCTATTTGTCGGGCGGCGGTGCGTCGAACCTGCCGGTTGCGATCCGCACGGCATTTTCCACAGAGGAAAGCGCGCCCGCCGGCTGGGATGGCTGGAGCTTTGGCGGCGACGCATTGAAGGAGGGGACAACGCCCCTGAATAGCGGAGGCGACGAGCCTGAAACCGCGACGCCGTTGTCACAAACGATCCCGGTGACGCTGAACGCATCGGGCACAGCGCAAACCAGCATCGACGTTAACACGGCCGTGGACCGAACCACGGCGATGATCGTCGAGATGGATTACGCCGACGCCAATGGTGAGACGCTGACGGCGAGCCATTCCATCCTGTTGAACCCGTCGGCCGTTCGGCTTGGCATCAAGACCGATGGCTGGCTGATGCGTGACAGCGACCTGCGGTTGCAGTTTGCGGCGATCGGCGTCGATGGCGTCGTGAAGCGCGGGCAGCGGGTTTCGGTGGCGCTTTACAGCCGCGAAACGATCACCGCACGGCGGCGGTTGATCGGGGGCTTTTACGCTTACGACAATCAGGAAAAGATCACGAAGATCAGCGGCAGTTGTTCGACATCGACCGATGCCAAGGGCTTGGCCGAGTGTCGGATCGATGCCGGTGTTTCGGGTCAGGTAACGGTGGTTGCGACCACAACCGATGCTGACGGAAATATCGCGCGCGCCGTCAAGACCGTCTGGCTTGCAGGTGAAGATGAATGGTGGTTCGGCGGCGACAATGGCGATCGCATGGACCTCGTCGCCGAAGCCAAATCATACAAGGCAGGAGAGACGGCGAAGTTTCAGGTACGGATGCCGTTCCGGTCAGCCACGGCATTGGTGACGGTCGAACGCGAAGGCGTGTTGTCGAGCTTCGTCACTGAATTGTCGGGTAAAGACCCCGTAATCTCGGTGCCGATGCCCGCAAGCTATTCGCCCGACGTCTATGTTTCCGTCATGGCGGTTCGTGGGCGCATCGGGGGCTGGAGCCTGTGGTGGGCGCAAAAGGCGCGCGAGTGGCATCTGCCATTTTTCAGCCGGGAGGGGGCTGAACCGACCGCCCTCGTCGATCTTGCCAAACCGAGTTACCGGATCGGTATCGCCAAGGTGAATGTCGGTTGGGAGGGCCATACGCTTGGCGTGACGGTAAAGACCGACAAGCCGAAATATGCCGTGCGCGAAACGGCACAGGTCGATGTGGCGGTGACCGAACCGGACGGCAAACCCGCGCGATCGGCAGAGATCGCGTTCGCTGCGGTCGATGAAGCTTTGCTGCAATTGTCGCCGAACAAGAGCTGGAAGTTGCTCGACGCGATGATGGGGGAACGCACCCTCGATGTGCTGACCTCCACCGCGCAGACGCAGGTCGTCGGCAAGCGGCATTATGGCAAGAAAGCGGTTGAAGCTGGCGGCGGTGGCGGCGGCGATGCGTCGGGCGTGAACCGTGAGGATTTCCGGCCCGTGTTGTTGTGGAAGGGCCGTGTGCCTTTGGATGCAAACGGCCATGCGCGCATTCCGGTGACGCTGTCGGATTCGCTGTCGGCATTCAAACTGGTGGCGATTGCGACGAGTGGGTCGCAGTTGTTCGGAACGGGGCAGGTCAGCATCAGGACCGCGCAGGATCTGAGCATCTATTCGGCGCTGCCGCCATTGGTGCGAACGGGCGATTTCTATGGCGCGAGCTTTACGCTGCGCAACGGTTCCGATCACGCAATGGATGTGACGGCAACCGTTAAGGTCAATCCTGCGGTGGCGGTGGGAAGGCCGCTGAAGGTAACGATCCCCGCTGGCGGCGCGGTGCCGGTGACGTGGAATCTGCCCGCGCCCGATGGCATCACGAAACTCGACTGGTCGGTGGAGGCGCGTTCGGCGGATGGCAAGGCGATCGACCGGCTGAGCGCGTCGCAGGATGTTGCCCCTGCTGTGCCGATGGAGGTCTGGGCCGCGACCCTGACGCGTGTTGGGGGTCAGGGGTTCCCGATCATGGCACCTGCTGGCGCGTTGCCGGGAGCATTTGTCGATGTGAAATTGTCCGACACTCTGGCTCCCCCACTTGAGGGGGTGCGGGCCTATATGACGGGTTATCCGTATAATTGTTTCGAACAGCAATTGTCCCGCGCGGTTGTGCTGGGCGATGCCGGGCGCTGGGGTGCGCTGGCCGGGGCAATTCCGACGTATCTCGATAATGACGGGCTGCTGCGATATTTCCCGAGCGAGCGGATGCAGGGGTCCGAAGCCCTGACCGCCTATGTGTTGTCGATGACGGCGGAGGCGGGGTTCGCCATTCCCGAAGCCGCGAAGGGCCGCATGGTCGAAGCGATGAAGGCGGTGGTCGAAGGTCGCCTGAAACGCGATGGTCAGGGGCCGAACGATGTGCGCCTGTTGAAGATCGCGGCGCTCGCGGCACTGGCGCGGAATGGTGCTTCGACGGCGGGGCTGGTTGGCAATATCGACATCGCCCCCGCCGATATGCCGACAGCGACGCTGGCCGACTGGATCGTCGTCCTCGACCGAACACCGCAGCTTGGACAAGGCGCTGCGTTGCGCACTCTGGCCGAGAATATTCTGCGGCAACGGATCGTCTATGAGGGATCGCGAGTGGACCTGACAGATGCGACAAACGCGCCTTGGTGGATGATGGTGTCCGGTGACGAGATGGCGTTGAAAACGCTCAACACCATTCTTGGGCGGCCCGGCTGGTCGAACGAGGGGCCAAAGATGATGGTCGGTGCAGCTCTGCGTCAGCGACGGGGTGCATGGGATACGACACCGGCGAATGCGTGGGGCACGATTGCCGCACGGCGCTTTGCGACATTGTATCCCGCAACGGCGGTGACGGGTGTGACCACAGCGACGCTGGGTCCGGTCAACCGCACGCAGGGCTGGCCAATGATGAGCAATGCTTCACCGCTTCGCTTGCCAGTCCCGGCTGCGCAGACGCCGTTGGTACTGACGCAGACAGGAGGGGCTGGTCCGTGGGCAATCGTATCGTTTCATGCGGCTGTGCCGCTGCTTCAGCCTTTGTTCGCCGGTTATCGGATGGAGAAAGCGATCAGCATCGTTAGCCAGAAGAACAAAGGCTATCTGACACGCGGCGATGTGTTGAAGGTGCGGATTACCGTAGATGCGACCGCCGAGCGTAGCTGGGTCGTGGTGAATGATCCTGTACCGCCCGGCGCGACGATCATCGGAAGTCTGGGTGGGCAATCCGCGCTGCTCGGTGCGGCCGCTGGTGAAGGTGAAGGCGTGCAGCCGAGTTATGTCGAGCGCGGCCGCGATGCGTGGCGTGGGTATTTCGAATGGGTGCCTGCCGGACGGTTCACGGTGGAATATGCGGTACGGCTGAACGCTAGCGGGCGCTTCAACCTGCCGCCGTCGCGGGTCGAGGCGATGTATTCTCCGGAAATCAGGGCGCAAGTACCGAACCGGAGCATTTCGGTCGCGATGCGGTAAATGAGTGAGACGGTAAAGCGTCTGAAATGGGCAGCGATTTCACTGCCGGTTTTGGTGCTGATTGGGCTGTATGTGGCGACGTTTCCGCCGCTTTTGCCGTCTTATTCGCGTGTTATCGGCGGCTGGCATCCATCGGAGGCCTGGCTTTACGATCGTAACGGTCGGTTGATCGACAGTGTCCGGGTCGATTTCGCGGCGCGGCGGCTTGCCTGGGTGCCGTTGAAAGACATCAGTCCGGCACTGACCGAAACCGTTATCGCGTCGGAGGACAAACGGTTTCGCGAGCATGGCGGCGTGGACTGGCTGGCGATTGCCAATGCCGCAAAAGCACGTTTCGACGGCGTTTCGTCGCGCGGGGCCAGCACGATTTCAATGCAGGTCGCAGCGTTCCTGTCGCCGGGGCTGGCCGCTCCGGGAGCGCGGACGTGGCGCGACAAGATGCGCCAGATGCGGGCGGCTTCCGAGTTGGAAAGCACCTGGTCAAAGGATCAGATCCTCGAAGCTTATTTCAATCTCGCTGGCTATCGGGGTGAAGCTCAGGGGATCGGAGCTGCGGCGCTCGCGTTGTTCGGCAAGGCTCCGAACGCGCTATCCAAACGCGATGCCCTGTTGATCGCGGCATTGCTTCCCTCCCCGACCGCGAGCATCGGTGAAGTTGGCGCACGGGCCTGTCATCTGGCTCCCACGCAGGATTGCCACGCACTGACCGAAGCGGCGGCTGATATGTTATCGACCGAACGGGCGCGGGCGCTCGATCCGGGGCTGGCTCCACACCTTGCGACGCGGTTGCTGACCAAGCCGGGTATGAAGGTCACGACCACGCTGGATTTCGACATTCAGCGTGCGGCGGCGGCCGCTTTGACGCGCCAGTTGCAAGGTCTGGGACCGGCGCGAGCGCGGGATGGCGCAGTGGTGGTGATCGACAATGTTAGCGGCGATGTGCTGGCTTATGTCGGGGGTGTTGGCCTTGGTTCGACGGCGGCGGCGGTGGATGGGGCGAACGCTTATCGTCAGGCGGGATCGACGCTGAAGCCGTTTTTATATGGGCAGGTTATCGAGAAGGGCTGGCTGACGGCTGCGTCGATACTGGACGATTCGCCGGTACAACTCGACACGGCTTCCGGCCTGTATGTGCCGCAAAATTACGATCATAGTTTCAAGGGGCCAGTGAGCGTTCGCAGCGCGCTGGCCGGATCGTTGAATGTGCCTGCCGTCAGGACGTTGCTGGTCGATGGCGTGGAAAGCTTCCGTGATCGGCTGTGGGACATGGGATATCGCGGTCTGACCGAGGATGGGTCGTATTACGGGTTTAGTCTCGCGCTGGGGTCGGCGGAGGTCACTTTGCTGGAACAGGCCAATGCCTACCGCGCGATTGCCAATACGGGGCGGGTTTCCCCTTTGCGGTTGCGCGCGGACGATCCGGCGGGTGTCGCCCGGCAAATCATGACGCCGCAGGCTTCCTGGATCGTTTCCGATATCATGGCCGATCCGTCCGCGCGAGCGACGACGTTCGGGGTCGATTCGGCATTGCGCCTGCCGTTCTGGGCAGCGGCAAAGACCGGCACTTCGAAGGGGATGCGCGACAATTGGTGCGTCGGATTTACCGGCCGGTACACCGTCGCGGTTTGGGTCGGGAACCTTGAGGGCGATTCGATGAAGGCGGTTTCCGGGACCAGCGGCGCGGCCCCGGTCTGGCGCGATGTGATGATGGCTTTGGCGCAAGGGGGCGGTGGAAAAGCACCTGCGCGTCCGGCTGGGGTCGAGGCAAAGCGCGTGACTTTTGCAGGCAATGTCGAGCCGCCGCGGAGCGACTGGTTTCTAACCGGGACAGGGCAGGCGCAACAGGCTTTCGTTCCCGCAACGGCGCGGCGACCGCATATCGTGAACCCGGTATCGGGGAGCGTTTACGCGATGGACCCGGATATTCCGATCGACAGGCAGCGATTGGGGATAGCGGTGACGGGAGCGGTTGCTGGGCATCGGCTGGTGCTGGACCGGCGGGATTTGGGAGACGCCGATGCACGGCCGCAAGTGTTGGCCGGGCCGGGCGCGCACCGTTTGGCGCTGCTTGATCCAAGCGGGCGGGTTATCGATCAGGTGCGGTTTACGGTGCGGTGATTTCGAGTTGCCCTTCTCCCCTTCATGGGAAGACAAGGTCAGCGTTTGTCTTGGCTTGAACGGGCGATCCTCTTGTGAAAGGCATATAGGCCCTCGAACCCAGGGGGCATATTTCACGACATGGAACGGGACGCCGATTCACTATCAGGCCAGGGTTAGCCGAAGTTGACCGTTATCGAATCCACGGACACGCTAAGGGTAGAGAATGACTGAATTGCGTTCTGGTCTTCCGATAGTTTCATTTGCTGATCAAATTGCACTGGAAGACTGGTTGGCGGAACAACCGAGCGATTCCCACGGTGCATGGATTAGGTTTTGTAAGAAGGGCTCGTCCGTCGCCAGCGTCACCAAACCTCAGGCGATTGACAGTGCCCTTTGCTATGGCTGGATCGACGGCCAACTCGACAAGTATGACGCCGAAAGCTGGTTGGTACGCTTTACCCCACGGAGACCGCGCAGCACGTGGTCGGCGGTCAATCGGAAACGCGCGCTGGAACTGATTTCGGCGGGGTGCATGCAGGCATCCGGACAATTGGAAATTGATAAAGCGAAGGCTGATGGCAGGTGGGAGGCCGCCTATGCACCGGCTAGCAAGGCTGAGATTCCAGCGGATTTACAGAACGCGCTCGATGCGAATCCGAAGGCCGCAGCTTTCTTCACTACGCTCACGGGCGCTAACCGATATGCGATTTTGCACCGGATTGGCGCGGTAAAGAAAGCTGAGACCAGAGCCCGAAAGATCGGGGACTTCGTTGGCATGCTAGAACGCGGAGAGACCGTTCACGGCTGAAACGCGCGCAATACTCGATTGGGGCGACATACAGAAAAGCCGATCTTCTTTGAGAGAGAGGTTAGGGTCGGGACTGTCGGTTCTACTCCGGTCGCCCGTTCAACGCATGACGAGACTCACCCCCTCCCCTGAAGAAGCGGGGCTATGAGAGTGCCTTTTGCTTGCCGCATAATAGCAAGACGGCGATAGCAGCACCATGACCCCGGACGATATCAGACTCGCCACCGCCCTCGCCGATGCGGCGGGCGCGGCCATCCGCCCCTATTATCGGCAGGCGTTCAAACTTGAAGACAAGGCCGACGCATCGCCCGTCACCGAAGCGGATCGCGCAGCCGAGGCGGCAATGCGCGCCATCCTTGAAGCCGAGCGCCCCAACGACGGCATTATCGGTGAGGAATATGGTACCGTTCGCGAAGGTGCGTCCCGCCAGTGGGTGCTCGACCCGATCGACGGCACGACAAGCTTTATCGCCGGACGACCGATATTCGGAACGCTGATTGCACTGATGGAGGAGGGCTGGCCCGTCCTCGGCATCATCGACCAGCCGATTGCCGCCGAACGCTGGCTGGGCGCGGCGGGGCGGCCCACTCTGTTCAACGGACAGCGCGCCAAAACCCGCACCTGTCGCCAACTCGATCAGGCGATCCTTGCCACCACGAGTCCAAACCTGTTCAGCGAAGACGAAGCCGGACATTTCGTGGCGCTCGCGTCAAAGGTCGCGCGGCGTCGCATCGTTTATGGTGGCGACTGCTATAATTACGGGCTGGTCGCGTCGGGCCATGTCGATCTGGTCGTTGAGGCGGGGTTGAAGCTTTACGATCTTGCCGCACTGGTTCCGATCGTCGAGGGGGCCGGTGGAACGATGTGCGACTGGTCGGGCGAACCGCTGAACGCCGACAGTGCCGGTGACGTTATCGCAGTCGGCGATCCCGCCCGGCTCGACGACATATTGGAAGCGCTCGGTTAAAAGATACCGAGGAATTTCTTCTTCTGCTTGCTCGCGGTCCCGTTCCCTACATCGCCGCGCGGCTGACCCTTTGTCGTTCGCTGTGCATTGGCCGTGGCGCCGGACAGGATGGGACCGCATTGAGCCGATTTTGCGTCACCGATATCGACAAAGGCCAACACGGCGGCGAGCGGGGATGCAATAAGGCCGAGCCCCACGCTGACTCCGGCACGACCCAAAAGCTGTTCGCTGATTACGCTGATACCGGGTTTGGCGAAATGCCCGTTCACCCCGATCGGTGACTGAGCGGAAAACAGGCTGAACTTCTTGCCGTCGCCACGGAAGGCGAGATCGAGCGATTCATCTTTGAACGAGAAACTGCCGCGCCCTGCAATGACGTTCTTGGTCGTGTCGATCAGGATGGGGTCGGCCGCCGCGACACCATTTCGCACCGTGAACGCGATCAGCCCGCAATTGATTTCCACCGGCTTCTTGAGTTTTTCCATCACGAGCTTTTGGAAATAAGTTCCCAGATCAAGCTCTGCGAGCTGGATGTTGCGTGTCCAGAACGTGCCATGGGGGATGATGATCGCGATCCGGCCATTCGAACTGGCCAGAGATGTACGGACCGAATCACCGACGCCTGTCATCTGGATGCGCGCTTTTACCGTGCCCGTGGTTCCCGATTGATCGGCGCCGAAACGCGCGAGCAATTTGCCCATTGGCGTGGGCGACAGACGGATATCATATGCGGTGCGAACAGGAGCACCGCGCGCGTTGATCGAGATGTCCGACCACAGATGTCCGTCGGCCATATCGAATGTCAGCGGTGAGAGCTTAAGAATGCTGTCGTTCAGATCGAGATTCAGTGCGATGTTGGAGATGGGGACATTCTTTGCGCGGATATTCTGCACATGATATTTTACCTGCGCATCGAAGCGCTTGATGGCTTCTATCCGTAGGGGCGCATCGGGCAGGATGCGGGGAATACCGGCAACGGGAACCGCGACCTTGCCAGCTTCCAGTCGCGCGGGTTCATAACCAATGAACGGTCCGGCATCGATGATGTCGAGTGTATTTGTACGGAGGTCGGCGGCGATGTTCAGCCGCCCGCCAACCGGTACCGAAACCGTCATCGTACCGCCAAGGTCGCTGTCGCCGAATCGCCCGGCAAGGCGGGTGAACTTCCAGTCGACGCCTGCTTTGGTCAGGTCGGACGTCACGCGAAATGTACGCGTGTCCGGTATCGCGACACCGAGAAAATCGAACAACAAACTGAGATTGGGGCCACGCGCGAGCAGTTTCAGGTCCGCCCCCTCAATCACGGTTGCGCCTGGCAGAGTCCCCGCCACATCCAGCGACGTGCGCCCGGACCTGACCGCGAGCGCCAGCCTGTTCTTGCCGCCCGCCAGAGTCGTGTTTGGCGACATCAGGCTGCCCGACAGGGTGAAAGGTATCGCGCGCATCGTGCCGTTGCCCGTGAACCGGATATCCCCGGCAAAACGAGTGTCGGTGGCGCGAATCGTTTCAACACTGATGTCAGTTTTCAACAGCAGCGATGGGTCGAGGTAAGAGATTTTGGTTCCGACGATCTGTGCCGTTCGAATATCGGGGAGTTCGAACGGCTTACCTTTTTTGTCAGGGTCACCGAACGTGAAGGTGTTACGCTTGTGCGCCTTGTCCCATGCCAGATCGAGCTTGCCATTCGTCAGGTCGAGCCACTTTACGCGCCGGGTGCCGAAGATCAGCGGCAATGTGGCGATTCGTGTGTCGATGCGCTTCGATTCGAAAAATTCGCCGCCACGCCAGGCCGGATTGGAGATCGTCAGTCCCTCGGCAACGAACTTGGTATCGATTGGATCGAAATATAGCTGGAAATCGCCAGCGACGCGCACATCGCGCTGGAGCAGGCTGCTGACGGTGCGTTCGAACGGATGGCGCAGGAAACGACCCTTGGTGATGTAGAGAATCAGCCATGCCAGAATAATCAGACCGATGATCGCCGACAGAATCGCCAGTGGCGCCGCGATTGCCGAGTCGGGGACGCGACGAACAAGGCGTGCCCGGTCGGGCCTGAAATTCGGATCTGCTTCGGCCATGAACCGCAAAACCAATGGTTTGCCGCGATGTTCCTTTTCCCGCCGTCCATTGCCTTTCCCGCACCCTTTCGTTACAGGCGCACGCTTCACAACGAACGGTTGTCGACGATCGCCTGGCCAGAAGGGCTGCCACGGCGATTTGAAACCGTTGAGATTGAAAGGACGAAAATGCCCAAGTTGAAGACCAAAAGCGGTGTGAAGAAGCGCTTTACGCTGACCGCAAGTGGCCTGTTGAAGCATGGCGTCGCTGGTAAGCGTCACCGTCTTACGCACCACACTGCAAAATATATTCGCCAGAACCGCGGCACCAAGCTGCTGTCCAAGGCCGACACCGCAACGGTGAAGGCATGGGCACCGTACGGTTTGCAGTAGGAGCACCGGATAAATGGCACGCATTAAACGCGGCGTAACCACGCACGCAAAGCACAAGAAGATCCTTGATCTCGCGAAGGGCTATTATGGCCGTCGCAAGAACACGATCCGCGTCGCACGTCAGGCAGTCGAAAAGGCCGGCCAGTATGCGTATCGCGATCGCAAGGCCAAGAAGCGCAACTTCCGCGCTCTCTGGATCCAGCGTATCAACGCAGCAACGCGTGCAGAGGGCCTGAACTACGGCCAGTTCATGCACGGGCTGAAGCTTGCCGGGATCGAACTCGACCGGAAAGTCCTTGCCGACATGGCGATGAACGAAGGCGCTACCTTTAGCACCATCATCGCGCAGGCGAAGGCAGCTCTGCCAGAGGTTTCGGCCCAGGCAGCTTAAAAGCCGCTCTCTTCTATAATGCGCAAAAGGGCGTGAACGGATTGCCGTTCATGCCCTTTTGCTTATCAGGTGCCCGTCATGACCGAAGCTCTGCAAACCGAACTCCTGACCGCCATCGCCGCCGCCGACACGCTGGACGCGCTGGAAACCGTGCGGATCGCTGCCCTTGGCAAGGCGGGCTCTGTGTCCGCTTTGTTGAAGACTTTGGGTGGGATGACGCCCGAGCAGCGACAGGCCGAAGGGCCACGGATCAACGGACTGCGTGAAACGGTTTCTGCTGGCATTGCGGAGCGAAAACGGGGTTTGGACGCAGCAGCTTTGGATGCGAGGCTCGCTACCGAGCGGCTCGATATGACTTTGCCTGCGCCCGAAGCGCCGAGGGGCAGCGTGCACCCGGTTAGTCAGGTTCTGGACGAGCTGTCAGAAATTTTCGCCGATATGGGGTTTGCCGTCGCGACCGGTCCCGAGATCGAGGACGACTGGCACAATTTCACCGCGCTCAACATTCCGGAGACACATCCGGCGCGGGCGATGCACGATACTTTTTATTTCCCCGATGAAGTCGATGGCAAGAAGATGCTGCTCCGCACGCACACTTCGCCTGTCCAGATTCGCACCATGACGTCACAGTCGCCACCAATCCGCATCATCGCGCCGGGACGGGTGTACCGATCGGACAGCGACGCGACGCATACGCCGATGTTCCATCAGATCGAGGGGCTGGTGATCGATCGCGGTATCCACCTCGGCCATTTGAAGTGGACGCTTGAGACGTTCCTAAAGGCGTTCTTCGAGCGCGACGATGTCGTCCTCCGCCTGCGCCCGAGCTATTTCCCGTTCACCGAACCTTCGGTCGAGGTCGATGTCGGCTATTCTATCGAAAAGGGAAAGCGCGTGATCGGCGGCAGCGAAGGCTGGATGGAAGTGCTGGGCAGCGGGATGGTTCACCGCCGGGTTATCGAATCCTGCGGGCTGGACCCTGACGAATGGCAAGGTTTTGCATTCGGGACCGGGATCGACCGGCTGGCGATGCTGAAATACGGGATGGACGATCTGCGACCGTTCTTCGACGGCGATTTGCGCTGGCTGAAACATTACGGGTTCTCGGCCTTCGATGTTCCAACACTCAGCGCAGGAGTCGGAGCATGAAGTTCACTTTAAGCTGGCTGCAAGATCATCTTGAAACCAACCACTCGGTAGAACAACTTGCCGACACGTTGAACGCCATCGGCCTTGAGGTCGAAGGAATCGAAAACGCAGCGGAAAAGCTGAAATCGTTCAGAATCGCCAAGGTTTTGACCGCCGCGCCACATCCGCAGGCGGACAAACTGCAAGTGCTGACCGTCGATGCTGGCGACGGGCCACTGCAAGTCGTTTGCGGCGCGCCCAATGCGCGTGCGGGATTGGTCGGCGTGTTCGGTGCGCCGGGCGCTGTCGTTCCGTCGAACGGCATGGTCCTGAAAGTCGCGGCGATTCGTGGAGTCGAATCGAACGGCATGATGTGTTCGGTGCGCGAGCTGGAGTTAGGTGAGGAGCATGATGGTATCATCGAGCTTCCTGCCGATGCGCCAATCGGTCAGGTCTATGCGAGCTGGGCGAAGCTGGACGATCCGGTATTCGATATTGCGATTACGCCCAATCGGCAGGATTGCATGGGCGTTCGCGGGATTGCGCGCGATCTGGCGGCGGCTGGTGCCGGGACGCTGAAACCGCTGAATATCCCCCAGATTGTGGACAATTTCCCCTGTTCAACCGAAATTCGGACTGATGACGCCGAAGGTTGCCCTGCTTTTTATGGTCGCATCATTCGCGGCGTGACCAATGGTCCGTCGCCCGAGTGGATACAGAACCGTTTGAAAGCGGTCGGTCAGCGACCCATTTCCGCGCTGGTCGATATTACCAACTATGTGATGTTCGATCATGGGCGCCCGAGCCATGCCTATGATCTGGCGCAACTGTCGGGTGCGGTCGTTGCCCGACGCGCAACCGATGGCGAAACGGCCACCGCCCTGAACGGTAAAGACTATACGCTGACATCGACGATGACCGTGATCGCCGATGACAATGGCGTGCATGACATTGCGGGCATCATGGGTGGCGAACATTCAGGTGTTTCGGACGCGACGACCGACGTTCTGCTGGAGGTCGCCTATTTCGACCCTGAGCGGATTGCGCGGACGGGGCAGGCTTTGCTGCTGACTTCGGATGCGCGCGCGCGGTTTGAGCGGGGCGTTGATCCGGCGTTTCTGGACAATGCGCTGGCGCTGATTACCGGACTGATCCAGTCAATTTGTGGTGGCGAGGCTTCCGAGGTCGTTCATGCGGGTCAGCCGCCGGTGTCGCCAAAGATTATCGCCTACGATACCGGGCTATGTGCGCGGTTGGGTGGCGTTGACGTTGAACCCGCTGAGCAGAAGGCGATTCTGGAGCGGCTTGGGTTCGGCGTTGCTTCGGACTGGAACGTCACCGTGCCGACCTGGCGTCGTGACGTCGATGGCCCGGCCGATCTGGTTGAAGAAGTCGTGCGGATCGTCGGGCTGGACAAGGTCGTGTCAGTCGCGCTGCCGCGTGCGGAAGGCGTTGCCAAGCCGACGGCTACTCCTGCGCAAAAGCAGGAGCGCAAAGTTCGGCGAACGGCTGCGGCGCGTGGGTTGAACGAAGCGATCACCTGGAGTTTCCTGAGCGAGACGCAGGCGGCGGCCTTTGGTGGCAGCAGTTGGACGTTGAGCAATCCGATTTCGGAAGATCTGAAGGTGATGCGGCCGTCGATGCTGCCCGGCCTGTTATCGGCGGCGCAACGCAATGCGGATCGCGGGGCCGACGGCATCCGACTGTTCGAGATCGGGCGGCGATATCTGGCCGATGCCGAGCGGGCGACGGTTGGGATTGTGCTGGCCGGTGAGCGGTCGGCGCGTGGCTGGGCCGATGGCAAAGCGCAGGCGTTCGATGCGTTCGATGCCAAGGCGGAGGCGATTGCCCTGTTGGAAGCGGCGGGTGCTCCGGTCGAGAATTTGCAGATATTCGGTGAGGCGGGGGCGCATTATCATCCCGGTCAGTCGGGTACACTGCGGCTTGGACCGAAGACCGTGCTGGCGAGTTTCGGTGCGTTGCATCCAGCGACTGCCAAGGCGTTCGATCTGAGCGGTGCAGTTGTGGCGGCAGAGATTTATCTGGATGCGATTCCGGCCAAGCGTGGGTCGGGGTTCATGCGACCTGCGTTTACGCCTCCCCCGCTTCAAGCTGTGCGGCGTGACTTTGCGTTTCTGGTTTCTGTCGATGTGGCGGGCGATGCCCTGCTTCGGGCGGTTAAGGGTGCGGACAAGGTTGCGATTACCGGCGCGCGGTTGTTCGATGTGTTTACCGGGACTGGTGTACCGGAAGGGCAGAAGTCGCTGGCGGTTGAGGTTGTTTTGCAGCCGGTGGATAAGAGTTTCACCGAAGACGAGTTGGGCGTGATTGCGGCCAAAATTGTTGCTGCTGCAGCAAAGGCGGGAGCGGTTCTGCGGGGGTAATTACCAAATTTTATCCGCTTCCCTGAGTTTGTCGACGAGCCGTTCTGTTTACCTTGGCAAACAGAAGGGCAGCCCTTCGACAGGCTCAGAGAAGCGGGTTAAGCGGTAGGTTGAGCATCCCAAACGGAGAATGTGATGGCCGCCGAATCTGTAACGATTGCCTCCGATTTCCTGACCGCCGAAATATCACCTCACGGGGCAGAACTGCAGTCTTTGCTCGATGCCGAGGGTCGGCAGTTCATGACCGATGCCGATCCTGCGTTCTGGACGGGCCATGCGCCGGTCCTGTTTCCGATCGTCGGGCGGGTGAATCACGATCATTACCGGCTGGACAGCGTAGAGTATGAGATGCCCAAACACGGGTTCGCGCGGCGGTCGCATTTCGATCTGGTGCGGTCGGATGAGGCATCGGCGACGTTTCAACTGACCGATGGCGCGGCGACGCGGGCGCATTACCCTTTCGCTTTTGCGCTGGAGATGGCGTTCACAGTGCAGGAGCGGACTTTGTCGATGACGGCGACGGTTCGGAACACGGGCGATGTTTCGATGCCTGCGAGTTTCGGCTTTCATCCGGCATTTGCGTGGCCGCTGCCTTTTGGCGGCACGAAAGAGCAGCATCAGGTTCGTTTTGAGCGGGATGAGCCGGGGCATTGAAGGAGATATCTCCCGACGGCTTGATCGCGACAGCAAAGCGCGAGACTCCTGTCGAGGGCAATGTCCTGCATTTGAAGGATGAGCTGTTCACGAACGACGCTCTCGTCTGGGACGAGCTTGAAAGTCGGTGCGTACATTATGGGGTGCCGGGAAAGCCTGGGCTGGACATTGCCTTTCCCGATACTTCGATGCTGGGGATCTGGATGAAACCGGGTGCGCATTATCTGTGCATTGAGCCATGGGCGGGGATCGCCGATCCCGAAGGCTATGCAGGAGACTTCCGAAGCAAGCCGGGAGTTTTCGAGGTTGCTCCAGGTACGAAGCGCCTGTTTCGGGTTACAGTGACGGTCGGTGAGTGAGCAGATGGCGTTCTCTTGTTAGCGACTCAACAGGAAGACGGCGTGTTCGGCGCGGAAATTGGCAACAGCCTCGCCGGTGAGTTTTTCGCCGGACAGAAACCATGATCCCTCGACCTTGATATCGCGTTCGCGGACGTGGGCGCGAAAGTCGTCGATGGTCAGATGGTGGATGTTCGGGGTTTCGTACCATGCGATCGGTAGCGAGCGGGTTACCGGCATCCGTCCGCCCCATAAGAGCGATGCCCTGACGCGCCAGTGAGCGAAGTTGGGAAAAGACACGAATGCTTTGGAGCCGACGCGCAGGAGCTGATCGAGGACGCGATCGGGGCGGCGGGTTGTCTGGAGCGTCTGGCTGAGGATCGCATAGTCGAAGCTGGCGTCGGGATAGTCCGCCAGATCGGTGTCGGCGTCGCCTTGAATCACGGATAGCCCGCGCGCGAGTGCCGCCGTGACGTCACTTCCATCAATCTCTATGCCACGCGCGTCGACGCCTTTGCGGTCGCGGAGTTCGGCCATCAATGCGCCATCGCTGCACCCGACGTCGAGGACGCGCGAGCCGCTACGGACGTGGTCGGCGATGATTGAAAGATCGGCGCGGAGGCTCATTAGCATTCCGGGCACAGGAAGCCCGACACCACGCGGTCGAGGGCAGGGACATCGAGCAGGAAACTGTCGTGACCGAATGGCGCGGACAGTTCGACGAAGCTGGCGGGCGCGCCCGATGCGTTCAAGGCGTGAACGACGTTGCGTGATTCGGACGTAGGGTAGAGCCAGTCGGTGTCGAAACTGACGAGGCAAAACCGCGTTTTCGAGCCACGAAAGGCGTTGGCGAGCATCCCGCCATGTTCCTCCGCCAGATCGAAATAATCCATCGCGCGGGTGATGTAGAGGTAAGAGTTGGCATCGAACCTGTCCGAAAAGCTCAGGCCCTGATGACGGAGATAGCTTTCAACCTGAAAATCGGCGTCGAAGCCAAAAGTCTTGGCTTCGCGCGCTTGCAGGCGGCGGCCGAACTTTTCCGTCAGGCCCGATTCGGAGAGATAGGTGATATGGGCGGCCATGCGCGCAACGGCGAGGCCAGCGGCTGGCGACACGCCATCGGCATAATATTGGCCGCCGCGCCAGTTGGGGTCGGCCATGATCGCTTGACGTCCGACTTCGTGGAAGGCGATGTTCTGCGCGGAATGGCGCGCGGTCGACGCGATGACGAGCGCGGCCTGCACACGGTCGGGGAAGGTCGCGGCCCAGCTAAGCGCCTGCATCCCGCCCATCGAGCCGCCAACGACGGCGTGAAGCGTATCGATGCCAAGGTGGTCGAGCAGCAAGGCTTGCGCACGGACCATGTCGCGGATGGTGATAACGGGGAAGCGCATAGCGAAGGGTGCGCCGTCGGGAGCAAGGCTGCCGGGACCGGACGAGCCCATGCAACTGCCGATGACGTTCGAACAGATCACGAAAAAACGGTCGGTGTCGATGGGTTTGCCGGGGCCGACCATGCGCGCCCACCATCCAGGTTTGCCGGTCATCGGGTGGGGACTGGCGATATGCTGGTCGCCAGTCAGAGCGTGGGTGATGAAGATGGCGTTGGATTTGGCGGCGTTGAGCGTGCCGTAGGTTTCATAGCCGATTTCGACCGGCGACAGCGTCGCGCCACCGTCGAGCGCAAGCGGTCCCGGCAATGTCACCCGCCGATCGGGACCGAAGCGTTGGTCTTCACTCATCACCATTGCGGCTAGGACGGTGGTGCTTAACTTGTCAACGCAGGCGGCTGGGCGCTAGTGCGAGAGCATGACAATAGATACGAATTCGCCCCGGCCAAAAGACTGGGTCATGGCAATCGCGCCCTATGTACCGGGGCGTTCGACCACGGATGACGGGCGCAAGGTCGCTAAGCTGTCTTCCAACGAAAATCCTTTGGGAACGAGCGAAGCGGCGCGGGCTGGTTTTGCGGCCCATGCAGGCGATCTGGAGCGGTATCCCGATGCGGGTGCCAGTGCGTTGCGCGAAAAGATTGCCGCGCAATACGGGCTGGACCCGGCGCGGGTGATTTATGGAACGGGATCAGATGAGATCCTGCATCTGATCGCGGGAGCCTATGCCGGGCCGGGCGATGAGGTGATCTTTGTGCGTTACGGCTTTGCGGTTTACGAAATTGCGACGCGGCGCGTTGGGGCCGAGCCAGTTATCGCCCCCGATACCGATTATGCGACCGATGTGGATGCTGTACTTGCAGCAGTGACGGATCGGACGCGGATCGTGTTTATCGCCAACCCGAACAATCCGACGGGGACATATTCCACAAAGGCCGAGATTGCGCGCCTGCACGCGGCTTTGCCGAAAACGGTACTGCTCGTTCTCGATCAGGCTTATGCCGAATATCTGGAGGACGCCGATGATGATGGCGGGCTGGAACTGGCAAAGACACAATCGAACGTTGTAATTACGCGGACGTTTTCAAAGATCCACGGGCTGGCGGCTGAGCGGATCGGCTGGGGCTATGGTCCGGCGGCTGCGGTTGATGCGATGCATCGGATTCGTGCACCGTTTAACGTTACGACAGCTGGGCAGAACGCGGCCATCGCGGCGTTGGGGGCCAAAAATTTTATCGAAAACAGCCGGGCGCATAATGTTCGGTGGCGCGCGTGGCTGGTCGAGGAAATCGGGAAGCTGGGTAATGCGGGCCTGCGTGCCGTGCCGTCAAAGGCAAACTTTCTGCTGATATTGTTCGAGGGGAGTTTGACGGCGGAAACGACGTATCACGCGCTGATGGATAGCGGCTATATCGTGCGCTGGTTGCCGGGGCAGAAGCTGGGCCACGGATTGCGAATCACCATCGGAACCGAAGATGAGATGCTTGGGCTGGTCGCAGCGTTGCGTGCGATCGTTGCCGAAAAAGTGAGCGAAACCGCCTGATGCTGCCGTTTGCGCGCGTATCGGTCATCGGACTCGGCCTGATCGGATCGTCGATTTTGCGCGCGGTGCGAGAGGCTATGCCGACGGTTCACCTGACCGGGCATGATGGTGACGCGGCGGTTCGCGAAACAGTGCGGGCCCTGGACCTGTGCGACGATGTAACCGACACGGCGGGTACGTCGGTCACCGACGCCGATCTGGTAATCCTTTGCGTGCCGGTGGGCGCGATGGGTGAGGTGGCAGAGAGCATCGCCGCCGATTTGCCCCCCGAAGCGATTGTCAGCGATGTCGGATCATCAAAGGCGGGCGTCGCGGCAGCACTGGCGTCCGCGTTGCCAAACAACGCGGTTGTGCCTGCACATCCGGTGGCAGGAACCGAGCGCAGCGGACCAGATGCCGGGTTTGCCGCGCTTTTCCATCATCGCTGGTGCATTCTGACACCCGTGCCCGGAACGCCCGAGGCTGCGGTGCTGCGCGTGACCGAGTTTTGGAAGCGGCTGGGGGCTGAGGTCGAGACGATGGAGCCTGCCCATCACGACAAGGTTCTGGCAATCACAAGCCATCTGCCACATCTGATTGCCTATACGATCGTCGGCACCGCTTCCGATCTGGAAAGCGTAACACAGTCGGAGGTTATCAAATATTCGGCAGGCGGTTTCCGTGACTTTACCCGGATCGCGGCGTCCGATCCGACAATGTGGCGCGATGTGTTCCTGACGAACAAGGATGCGGTGCTCGAGATGCTCCAGCGGTTTAGCGAAGACTTGACGGCGTTACAGCGCGCCATCCGTTGGGGCGATGGTGATGCCCTGTTCGATTTGTTTACCCGCACGCGGGCCGTACGGCGGAGTATCATCGAACAGGGACAGGATGACGGAAGGCCTGATTTCGGGCGTTCCGATCACTGACCTAACTAATGATTGAAAACGTTTATCGCGGCGTGAATTCGCGCTTCGATTTCCTCGCGACCAAGACCAGGCGGGATCGGCTCGCCAATGAGTATGTTGATCGTGCCGCTGCGCTTCATGAATTTGTGTTTTGGCCATAAGCGCCCGCTATTTAGTGCGACGGGAACAACGGGCAGGCCCAATGTCTTGTATAGGCCGGCGATGCCCGCCCGCAGCGGCGGTTGCTCACCGGGAGCAACACGTGTCCCCTCTGGAAAGATAACGATTGGGCGATTGAGGGCGACGGCTTCGCGTGCCGCTTTCAGCATTCGGCGCAATGCCGCAGAACCGGTTTCACGCGCAACGGGTATAACTCCGTGACGGTGTGCCGCCCGGCCCCAAACCGGGATGGTCAGTAACTCGGCCTTGGCAACGACGGCTGGACGGCCAATCAGATGCAAAACCTCGATCGTTTCGAACATAGCCTCGTGTTTAATGGCGATGATAGCCGCGCCGGTAGGAAATTTTCCCTCGATCACAGTTTTAATGCCGAGCAGCCAGCGAACGCAGAACCAATGATATTGCGCCCAAACGCGGGATGACGCGATGACGGCATCCTGACCGAAAAAGACCGACAGGGCCGCCACAGTCACCAGCGGCACGCTGCCGATGTAGAATATAATGTTGAACAACAGCGAACGGACAAACGTCACAAAACTACTCATAGCCCAACCAGAACCGCGACGCGGCGAAATAGATATTTGTTATATTCCTTCAGCAAAACGGTCAGCCCCGCCTCACTGACGACGGCGTCGGGTAATATCATGATCTTGTCCCCGATGGCGTGTTCTAGTTCGAAGCGCGCGCGGCGCATATGCCAGTCCGTCGTGACGAGCCGCACGCTATGGTAATTGCGCGCGGCCAGCCACGTTGCAGTTTCCTCACCGTTGGACCGTGTATCAACAGCCTCATGCCCAAGATCGATGCTGCTCGAAAACAACGCGACGGGGACTTTTTGCGTAATGGCGAGTTCATGCGGTTTAACTGCCCTGTCGACGCCGGTTATCAGCATCCGCTTTGCCTTTCCCGCCTGAAGCAGTTCAAGTCCTCGCGGAATGCGACCCGGCGCGCCGGTCGGCACCACAATGGCATCTGTAAAGCGATCGTCGGCGGGTTGCGGGAGCGTTACGACGAACAGGGCAAAGCCCAACACCCAGACCAGTACCACCAGCGAAAGAAGGCGCCGAATCATAGCATACGCGCCAATGCACGCAGCACCGTTGCACGGGCAGTTACCACGGCCAAAGCTACGGCCCCTGCGGGTACAAGAAAGATAATCAGCCAATCGATCGAGCCAAGGCCACCCTGATCGAAAAGCGCGGCATCGACCGCGCTAAGGCGATTGGCGATAAACAGGACGATCATGGTCCCACCGATAAATCCGAGCAAGCTGCCGAACAAGGCATCAAGGCCGGCTCGCCGTTGAAACAAGCGGGCAACCTGACGATCGGTTGCGCCCATTAGATGCATGACGTCGATCGTCGCGCGGTGGGTATTAAGTGCTGCCCGCGCGGCAAGCACGACAGCGGCGGCCATTGCGGCGGCCATCAATGCGACAAGGCCCACCGACAGCCAGCGCAGCGTCGCCAGCAGCCCGGCAAGCGGACCGAGCCACTGTGCATGAGCTTCGATCTGGGCTGAAGGTGCGACGGCATTGATCGCTTGCGTCAGATCGGCGACATCGCGCGCCTCTCCCTTTGCCATGGTCACATCGATCAGGACCGGGACGGGCAAATCGCGGGATAGCCCTTCACGCCCGAGCCAGGGTTCCAGCAACGCCTGCATCTTTGCCTCGTCGACGCGCGCGAAAGTCGAAACCGCCGACAGATGCGAAAGTTCGTTGAGCGCGCGCCGCGCCTGCTGCTCACGGAAATCGGGGTTCGCTTCGATAATCTGGATGGTAATCCGCCCCGCAAGTTGCTGCCCTAGGCCCGACGCCGCGCCGCCAAGACCGAGACCCGCGGCGGCCGCAAGTACGGTCAGGAAAGTCATGATCGCAATCACCCAGGGCATAGGCCCCGCCAGTCGCCCCTCTGGCAATAAGCCACGATCTGCGACGGTTGCAGAACGCACTGCCATTACGAAGATCCCTTCATGGCGTTCGACCGGTCTTCAGGACGAGGGGGATAGCGCAGCGCTCCTGTCGGATCGGACAACCGTCCCCTGTCGAGCCGCATCATCTGCGCGGTGCCGATGCGACTGAGCAAATGAAGGTCATGCGTTGCGACAACAACCGTCGTGCCCAGACGGTTCAGTCCGTCGAAAAGATGAAGCAGGCGCTGGGCCATTTCAGGATCGACGTTACCGGTCGGCTCATCAGCGACAAGCAGATCGGGGCGACCGATGACGGCACGTGCAATCGCGACGCGTTGCTGCTCTCCGCCCGAAAGCGTGGCCGGTCGGGCGCTGGCGCGATCTTCCAGACCGACCCATGCCAGCATTTCACGCACTGGTGCCGCTATTTCACGCTCGTCCACACCCGAGACACGTAAGGGCAACGCGACGTTATCAAATGCCGAAAGGTGGGGCACCAGCTGAAAGTCCTGAAACACCACGCCGATGCGTCGCCGGAATGCTGGCAACCGGTCACGCCGTGCTGTGACAAGATCTTCGCCGAACATGCGAATTTGGCCCCGGCTGGGCCTCTGAGAAAGGTAGAGTAGTTTAAGCAGCGATGTCTTGCCGGCACCGGACGGCCCGGTCAGGAAATAGAACTGGCCGCGCATCAGGCTGAAACTCAGATCCGACAGCGTTTCTGCACCCGTGCCATAGCGAAGGCCGACATTATCGAACTGAACGATATTGGCCATGCTTCCCCGCGCTCGTCGCCCCCGCACCGCCTTTGCATGATGGACCCGGGGCGTAAAGCAGCGGTGTAGTATTTTGAAGGATCGTCGCGAAGGTCTTGCAAAGACTTAGGCTAGGAAGCTTGGGGCTTGCACCCGCACGCAGGACAGTGCTTAACCGCGTTATTGCCGTCCTGTGACAGTCGAGTATTGCACGCGCTATGATCCTGTCCTGCCCTGAATGCCAAACGCGCTATGTTGTGCCCGACAGCGCGGTCGGAGTGAATGGACGACAAGTGCGCTGCGCATCGTGTCGGCATAGCTGGTTTCAGGAGCCGGCAATCATCGACCTGCCGCCACCGCCAATTCCGGTTCAAACGCCAGTCGTTCCGCCGGTCATTGGGGTCTCGGCTCCTGAAAGCGTGCCGGACGAAGAGACTTCTGCACTGCCGCCGCCGCCAGTTCCTCCGGTCAGGCCCGAGCCCCAGGTGGCAACGCCCGTCGTTGTAGATGCCGATTACGACGCTTTCGCGCACGAGCCACCCTTTCGACCGCGGCGCAATCCCGCGAGGATGTGGACACTGGCTGCTGCGACCGCCGCATTCATTCTGATTGGCGGGATTGGGGCACTTCAGTATTTCGGTACGCCAACCTGGTTAGCGCGCCTTGGACTGCCAATTGGCACTGTTGATGTTCCGTTGTTGTTACAGGTGCCACGCAAGCCAGACCGGCGGACGCTGCCAAGCGGCAACGAGTTGTTCGCACTGACCGGTCGTATCGTAAATCCAACGGCGGAATCGCAACGCGTTCCCGACATATTGGCCGAGCTGCGCGATGCACAGGGTCGTGTCGTTTATGGCTGGACCATCACGCCCCCACGCAGAACAATAGCGCCAAAGGGCAGTATCGAATTCGATTCGGCGGAAATCGATGTGCCGAAGGGCGCAAAGGCCCTCAACCTCAGTTTTTCAGGCGAGACGCCGAAGTAACGAACATCAGGCGGGTGCCCATCAGCACGGCGGCCACAACCATGCCGCTGCCCGATGCGATGACCAATGCGCGTGGCCCGTAACCCATGTGGACCAGTACCCAGCCCAGTCCCCCGGTGACGACGAAGAACGAACACACGCTCGCCAGTCCCGCCACCACCTGATCGCCCAAAGACCGCAGGGCATAGTTGAAGACGACCTGCACGCCATCGAACAGGATGAACGGGGTCCAGATCAACAGCATTGCCGCCGCGAGACGGTGGACCGCCGGGGCGGCCGGATAAGCCGCTGTCAGTGGAACCGCCAGAATAGCCAAAATCGCGGCAGCGATAGCCGTAAGCCCCATTGCGATACCGGCAGCAATCAGCGTCCGCCGTCGTACTTTTTCAGGGGTTCCCGCGCCTACCGCGTTACCGACACGGACACCCGCGGCCGAACCCATGCCCAGCGCCAGAGCGAATGTCAGGTTGTGAAGCGTGAAGACGATCTGGAAAGCATGCGCCGCTTCGTCGCCCAATTGGGTGGAGAGCGCGATCAACCAAGCAAAACCCCCGAGTTCGAGCGCGGCGGCAATGGCGGGCACAAGACCGAATTTTGCCAGCGCCGGGAGGTTACGTGAAGCGAGTCTCCATGCGGCACGAGAATTATCGCGGACGGTACGCGAACCATCGGGATCGGCACGCAGGACGGCAATGAGCATGAAAACCGCCCCGCCCCAGATTGAAATCAGAGTCGCGAGTGCGGCACCGACTGCGCCGAGCATCGGAAAACCCAGATGCCCACCGCACAATACCCATGCGAGAATCGCGTTGACCGGCAGCATCCCAAGATTGACCACCATGACCGCACGCGGCTTGCTGATACCTTCCAGCCAATAGGAGCCTGCGGTCATGACGAGCGAGGCAGGATAGCAAAACGCCATGATGCGAACGACGTGCGACGCGACGGGCAAGAGTTCCTCGGTCACGCCGATCGCCCTGAGAAGGGGAGTGGCGAACAATGCGAGGATGACGCAGGCAGCGAGACCGCAGCCAGCGCCGAGCAACAACCCGCTGCGCAGAACTTCGCCGGTTCTGGCGCGATCGCCCGCTCCATCGGCGCGCGAAGTGTAGACGAGTACTCCCGCTTGCGCAGATAAACCCGCCACGATCGCGATATACGTTAGCGCGCGGCTTGCACCGAAGGCCGCGACCTCTGCCGTGCCGGCAGCTCCGACGATGGCGATGTCGATGATATTGAGCAGCGTCCAGTTGAGACTGGACAAGACGACGGGCCACGCCAGCCTGAGTAGAGCACGCGCTTCACGTCTGGTATTTACATGTCCGATCATCGGCAGCCCCTAGCCGAGCACGAACAAAGCGCAAACCGCCCATTGCAGCGCGCCAATCCCTTTGCTAGGGGCGCGCTCCTACCTGCTTTCGGCCTGCCCGAAAAGTACATGGCTGTGCGGTCGTGGCGGAATGGTAGACGCGCAACGTTGAGGTCGTTGTGGCCGAAAGGCCGTGGAAGTTCGAGTCTTCTCGACCGCACCAAGCCGCCCCCTTGCCGGGGCGCACTCTGTAAAACTTATTCGCGTTCTTTTGTCGCGGTAAAGCGGATGCCGGGGTTGCGTTCGACAGCGTAATTCAAATCCCAGCCGCTTTTTGCCATGAATACGGCCGCGCCATCGCGATCGGTGGCGGTCGTGCTGCGATGCGTGTCAGCAAATGCTTTCATAATGGCCGGATCGTCAGAGGCGATCCAGCGGGCCGTGTCCCATGGCGACGGTTCGAGTGCCGCATCGACACGATATTCCGCTTCTAGACGCGAAATCAGCACATCGAGCTGAAGCTGGCCGACAACGCCGACGATCCATTGCGACCCGATGTTGGGGTGAAAGACCTGAGTCACGCCCTCCTCGGCCATATCGTCGAGCGCCTTGCGAAGTTGCTTTGTCTTGGTCGGGTCTTTCAGCACGACGCGACGGAGAATTTCGGGCGCGAAGTTCGGCAGTCCGGTAATAGATACGGGTGGGCCATCGGTCAGCGTATCGCCAACCCGCAACGTACCATGATTCGGAATGCCGATGATGTCGCCGGGGAACGCATCGTCCACGACTTCGCGTTCATGAGCGAAGAACAGGATCGGGCTGTGGACGGCGATAGATTTGCCAGTGCCGACCTGATTGAGCTTCATGCCGCGACGGAACCGGCCGGAACACAGCCGCATGAAAGCAATGCGGTCGCGATGCATCGGGTTCATATTGGCCTGAACCTTGAAGATAAATCCTGTGACGTTGGGATCTTCGGGCGAAACGGGCTGCGGCGTCGCGGGCTGGACGCGTGGACCGGGTGCAAAGCGGGCGAGGGCGTCGATCAATTCGGAAATCCCGAATTCGCGCAGGGCCGATCCGAAATAAACCGGAGTAAGGTCGCCTGCACGATAGCGTTCGGCATCCCATGTCGAATAACCGCCCTGTGCCAGCTCCACTTCCTCGCGGAACAGCTTTACGCCTGCGGGGGTCAGCAACGCATCGAGTTGAGGATCGTCGGTCCCTGTGCATTGAGTGACAATCGCGTCCTCGCCACGGATAGGCTGAGTCAGGCGATTACGATCGAGGTCGTAAATCGCCTCGAAGTCCGCGCCCATGCCGATCGGCCAGCTCATCGGGCAAACGTCGAGCTGCAACTGATCGGCAACTTCATCGAGCAGTGAGAAACCATCGCGACCGTCGCGATCGACCTTGTTGATGAAAGTGATGATGGGCACGTTACGAAGACGGCAGACTTCAAAGAGCTTGAGAGTCTGCGCCTCGATACCGCGCGCCGCGTCAAGAACCATCACAGCCGAATCGACCGCCGTAAGCGTGCGATATGTGTCTTCGGAAAAGTCCTCGTGACCGGGAGTATCGAGCAGGTTGAAGGTCAGCCCCTGCGTTTCGAACGTCATAACGGACGACGTGACAGAAATACCGCGCTGTTGTTCGATCTTCATCCAGTCCGAGCGCGCGCGCCGGTTCTGGCCGCGTGCCTTTACCTCACCCGCCGTATGGATCGCGCCACCGAACAGCAGCAGCTTTTCGGTGAGCGTGGTCTTTCCCGCGTCGGGATGGGCGATGATGGCGAAGGTACGGCGATCTTGCGTGCTGGCTTGCGTGCTGGTCATGGTGGCGGCCGATTAGCGGGTTTGCGTGGGAAACGGTAGCCGCACTGTCATTTCACCGCCTGACGCGTCTCGCCCGGTTGCGCAGCGACGCCTCCAAGATGAACCGACGGGGTATGGGCATCGACTGTCGCAGCGGTGTTCAGTGCAACCGATACCTTGACGGCCTCCGCCGAAAGCCGTGCAATGCGCACCGTGTAGCGTCCATATGGGACACCTTCGAACAGGAAGAATCCGTCGAAATCGCTCCGCGTCGTGGCGGCCACGCGCCCTTCAACGGTAATGAGTTCTAGATCCATGCCTTCCATTGTCCCGCCGCCAGCGCGCACCAGAGTTCCGTCGATATCGCCGGCACTGACGAGCGGCAATTCGATAACCAGCGCCACGCCGGGACGCGGCGTGACGACCAGCCCCGGAGTCGATGGCTGAACAAGCGGATCGGGAAGCGATGAGCCGTCGACGCCGATCAACACCGGCTGAAAGGGTTCGAGGCCATCGACGATGACCTCTCCATTCGCATCGGTCACGCTCTCAACGGGGATTCGACCCGCAGAAATCTGTACGTTCTTTTCCAGCGGCTCGCCGGGATCGCGAATCCCGTTGCCGTTGATGTCACGATATACGCGCACCAGAGTCGAGCCGTGCGATGCCAGCTTGTCCGATGTAAGCCGCACGCCCCCGCTTGCCCGTGGATCGGGTCCAAGGCTGAAGGCAACGCTGAGTCCGGCGGCCAGCGAGCCATCGCTCGCCGCCTCGCCACTGGCGGACACAGCCATGCGGTCGAAGCGTCGCACATAACCGATCGCTGCGCGCGCTCTGTGCAGGTCGCGATCATATCCGATTTCCGCACGCCAGTCGTTCGGATGCAGGAGTGCGCCGCCGGCCGACCATTCGCCAACGAGCGTCGCGGACTGGAAACGCGCTTCTGGAGAAATACGGAAATGTGTTTCCCCGCGCAGCCGGAAGCGCCCGATTCGCGCGTTGGCAAGAATGCTGGCTTCGATGTCGCTGGGCGGATCAGGTCCGAAATACGTATGATCCTGTCGCCACGCCACTTCGCCGGTCATTGAGACGCGACCGAAACCGGCGGAGGAACGGGCAGTGACCTCCAGACTGTCAGGCCCGGTCGCTCGCGTCGTGTAGCGGGCGTCGATATGGATCGGCACGCTCGTGCGTCCGTTACCGAAATAGCGGTCGAGGCCAATTTCGTGGATGCCGGTAACATCGTTCAGGATGCGGTCCGAGGTGAAGCCGCCACCGGCCCAGATCGTTGTCGCTTCAACGTGAGTCTTCCCCAACTCGCCCAGCATCTGCGCTTGCAATGCAGTTCCGCCGGAAAGACTTTGCGCGCCCGATACTTCGACGAGCGCCGGGCCGATTGCGCGGCGTAACGACCCTTCGGCATAATCCTGACGGACGCCGTATTCATTTACGATACTGTGCAGTACAGTCGCGAAAGACGTTCTGGCGTCGATGCCTCTTTCAAGTCCCACGCCCGCGCGCCAGCCGAGACTGGGGAGAACGGTGGAATCCGTCGCATTGATCAGATCATGCCCGGCCTGCTCTACCCCTGCCCAATAAAACGTCTTGCGCGGCGGGATGCTGTCGATCCCAACAGGTACTGACTTAACCTCGCGCCGCACTTGTCCCTGTGGGCCGTATAGCACCACCTCAAACCGGTTTTGGCCGTATTGAAGGGGGACATCGAGGAATTCGTAACGTCCATCCGCGCGGTCGTTGGCAAAAGCGAGCAACTGGCCGTTGCGATACAATTCCGCATCCCAGCCACGGGGAAGCTCGCCGCGAAAATCAGTCTTGTCGAAATTATCGTTTCGTTCGACCGGCCGATTTGTAATGGAAGCACCACGGCCAATACTCGACTGAGCTACCAGAGCGGTGGACATGCCCTGAACATCGCCGACTGCGAAGTTTGTCGCGTGTAGCGGTCCAAGCAACCCTCCTGTCGGGTCGGTTCGATATGCCCGCAAGCGGACACTGTCCGGCAAACCTTTGCCGGACGACGAAAGCCGCGCGTCATAAGCGACGGGGCCAACTTCACCCGAAACGAAAACCTCATATTGGGTATCGAGACGATTTCCACTGAGATGATCGCGCAGCCCCCCGATGCTTGCGATGACATCGACGGAGGGGGCGCGGATACCGCCATATTGCGCGATCGAGTGCGGGAGACTTGCAAGGTCGAACACTGGCCGACTTATTGCCGTTCGGGCGCGGCGTTCGGCAGCAAGCTGGGGCGGTAATTTGCGATCCGACCTGACAAAAAGGAGCGCGTTTTTTGTGTCGGCCTCTAGTTTCACCCCCAGCCACCGGGAGAGCGCGGTCGTGGAGACACACCAGCCCTCTGGCGTATCCTGAATATCGTTCGGCGCGACTTTGCCTACGCCGTTCGTGATATGTTCGCTATCGGTGTTTCGATCGATCACCAGTGTATGGCCTTCATCAAAGGCCCAGCCCGTCGCGCGGCGCGACTGTTTATCGAGGCGAACTGGAATATCGAGCGCGACGATGACATCGGCGAAATCGACACATATTCCTGTCGGAGTCGCATAGCCGCGAACACCGTCGCCGAGTCGATACTGGTTCAACCGCATTTCGAACAGAAGCGCGTCGTCGGGGTTGGCCGTCCATGCCACGGCGGTAACGGGCGCCGAAAACGCAGCGCGGGCCGGAACGCTGTAAGCGCCCGCCCCCAATGCCGCAAACGCAGCAAGCGCCTGTCCTGTCCGCTGGAAAAACCGGTTCATCGTGCGAGCCCGCAGGCCTTCGCTATCCTAGCGCAGTACCGCGCTGGTTTCGGCAATCAAGCCACCGGCAGCTTCGCCATCTTCGAGATATTCCACCTTTACCGGGCCGGTCATCTGAGCGGCGACCGCGGGGTCCAGAATAGGGAGCGCGACGGTTCGCTGGCTGACTTCGGCATAGACCGCGATGCCGCGCGCATCATAGAGCGGTTTGGCCTGACCCGCTTTTGTTACCCTGATCCGACCGTAAGTGGACCGGTCGCCGCTGCGCGCCAATGTGAACGAAAGCGCTGGGCCTTCTTTCGTTTTCTCCATATGCACATCGGAAATCGCGGCGCTTGCCTTTAACGCGCCCTTCCTGACAATGATCGGGATCGTCACGCCATAGATCGGCGTGAGTGAGATCGACAGTCCGTCCTTCACCTGTGTCGTGGTGGTCGCAGCCTTGGCATCGGGAATCGCCCGGAACAGCATGTGCGCACGATATTCGCCGTCGGGCAGATCGGCAGCAAAACGTGCGCCAATCCGAATGGCCTGCGGCTGGTTGGGCGGCAGGACGACCCGGCGTGGCGCATAGCTGATCATTGCCAGCGTCGCTTTTTCCTTTTCGGTCACCGCTTCGGGAGAAACTTCGTCGAGTTGCCCGTTCCCCGTCATGCGCCTCAACTCAAGCGAGATGCGATAGGTGGCAGTCTCGGTGCCGATATTGTTCAGAATAAGCTCTGTCCCACGACCGCCATCGAGAATGACGCGGGTCGGAGCGACGAGCAGATCCCCAACCGCCAATGCGGGCTGGGCAAAGATTATGAGAGCAAGCGCAGTTGCGCTCCGCTGGAATGATAGCATCGGTTGGTCCCCGCTGGCCAAGGCAGCCAGTGGGATCATCATGGCGAAATCTGGTTTAGATTCCGCTAACCAAGGCGTTTGCAGGCAAAGAAAAGCCCGCCGGTTTTCGCCGACGGGCTTTGCTCGATCAGATGAATTACGACCTGTTACTGATAGTTTACGGTTACCGTAAAGCTGCCAGCGTAAACGCCCTCAACCTGGTTCGCGCCGACCGTCAAAACGCCGCCGACCTTGAACGCATCGGTAGCGGCAATACCCGTCAACGTCAGCGAGCTTACCGAAGATGACAGGGTTGCAGCCATAGCAGCGCCTGGGCCGGTAAGGCTGGCATTCGTTGTCGAGACGTTGACGACCTGAGCAGTCGTTCCGGTAACACCGAACGCTCCAACAACAGGCGTACCAGCGCAAACCAGCCCGGCACCGCAAGTAAGAGCACCAGCGCTCGTCAGTGTGACGTTGGCAGCGGCTGCACCAGAAACGATCGTGCCGAAATCAAGATCGGCGGTTTTTGTGACGGTGATTGCCTTAAGGATCTGAGCCTTGGCATTTGCCGTTGCTGTTGCTGCCTGAGCGGCGTTTGCGCTTAGCCCGAGCGCAAGCATGGCGGAGCCGGCCAGAACGGCCTTGAACGTACGAATAGTCATAACAGGTTGGTCCCCGGTTAGTTAACTGGCGTAAAGCCAGCGTGAAAGGACCCCACGTCCCGTCGCGAATTACCCTTTGCACCGGCGGGCGTTCAGATTGGATTTCGGCTTTTGGTAAACGTGCCTTTAAGGTTCGTTGCAAGTCTGGCGCACGTTACTGATAGTCGGCGGCGATAGAGATGCGGCCGCGCAGATCGCCCGATGAATGGCTTGAAACAATCAACCGACCGCCAAACGAGAACTTCAGTGATCCGCTGGCATCGAGGGCCGGGTCGGGTGAAAGATCGGTCCGCAAATCCACAACATCGGCGCCATCACCTTCGGACGCACTCAATCGAATGCTGGCAGGAAGGCTGATTCGAACGTGACGAAAAGGTTCGCCGGTCAGCACCACGGTTCCCTTCAGGGCCATGCCCCCCAGATCGATAAGGCCATTGACCGATCGCGCACCTGAATGCTCATCGACGGCAATGCTGCCGGAACCACGCCCGCTTTGCGCTGCCCGGCTGAAATCGAGCGCAGTTTCTATCTCGATCGTAAGGGCCCGTGATGGCGCGGACGCAGCCGCCGCTGTCGATGGCGCACAAAGCCGGCATTGAGCCACAGCCTGAGAGGGCCAAAGAAAGACAACGAAAACGAGCGCGCGGAGGTCCATTCCCCAAAGCTAGTCCAGCAATATCAACAGCCCGTTAACTACGTGCGATTGTAGTCATTTTGCCCGTTGCCGCGTTCCTGTCAGGATGCCAGTATCAAACGTGGTCGCACAACCAAGAATCAATGCCATCGGTACGGCGGTTCCGTCACACGATATCCATGAGGCATTTATCGGCTGGGCGCGCGCACGCCTTGATGGCAGCCGCGAATCGGCGTTGTTCGAACGGATGGCGCACCGCGCAGGCATCGTGCATCGCTGGTCGGTTCTGCCGAAAGCGTCCGAGGGTGGGTCGCCGGTCGATGATGGCGGATTTTACGAGAACGGACTGATGCCACCGACATCGCAGCGGATGGCGTTTTATGCAGAAGCCGCGCCGGCACTGGCGATCCGCGCCATCGAACAACTTCCGGATGTGGGCAGCATCACGCATCTGGTGGTTGCGAGTTGTACGGGATTTGTAGCACCGGGGATCGATCAGATCATCGCAGCACAGATCGGCCTTTCCCCGTCGGTAGAGAGGACGTTGATCGGATTCATGGGATGTTATGCCGCGGTCACAGCCCTGAAGACCGCGCGCCACATCGTCCGGTCGGAACCCGATGCACGCGTGCTGGTCGTCACCGTCGAACTGTCGACGCTCCACCTGCAGGCGGATCTGACTATCGAGCCACTTTTGGCGATGCTGCAATTTGGAGACGGTGCCGCAGCGGCAATCGTTTCAGCAAAGGACAGCGGATTGCTGCTGGGTGATCCATTCGCGGCAACGATAAAGGATTCCAGCGGTTTGATTAGCTGGGCAATCGGAGACACCGGCTTTGTCATGCAATTGTCGGGAGCAGTACCCGCACGCCTTGGCGAAGCATTGGCCGACCCGGACACGCGCCGCGCTCTGACAGGGGGCGTGGATGCCAAAACGATCGATGGATGGGCCGTCCATGCTGGTGGCCGGTCGATTCTGGATGCAGTGCAGTCCGCACTCGATCTTTCGCCAAATGCGCTGGATGCATCGCGTCAGGTTCTGGAGGATTTCGGCAACATGTCGTCTTCGACGCTGATGTTCGTATTGGGCAAGATGATGGAGCGCCGTCCCGTCGCGGGCGTGGCGCTGGCTTTTGGACCGGGACTTGCTGCCGAAGGATTACGGTTTGGCTGGACTGAAACCTGATGTTGAAACAGCGCGCCATTGCCGAGGAGATGATGGACGCGCCCGACCTTGCGCCTGACACCTATACCACTGTGCTTCACGATCTCGCGGCGGTCAACACACTGACGATGGCGCGGCGACCAACTCTGGAATTTCTGGGCCGAGCCCTGAAATCGCGCACGTCGTTTCGACTGCTCGATGTGGGTTTTGGAGAGGGCGATATGCTGAGGACCATCTCCAAATGGGCGTCGGCAAAGGGTATCGCTGCCGATCTCGTGGGGATCGACCTCAACCCCAACAGCGTCGCTGCTGGCAGAGCAGCTACCCCGCCCGGTCTGTCAATTGACTATCGGGCCGGAGACTATGCGGGACTCGCTGGTGAGAAGTTCGACTTTATCGTCTCAAGCCTCGTTGCCCATCATATGTCGCACGATCAGCTCATAAATTTCCTGCGTTTCATGGACCGCGAATCTCGCATCGGATGGTTTATCAACGACCTTCACCGGCACGGATTTGCATGGATGGGTTTTCCGGTGCTGGCGACGTTGATGCGCTGGCATCCGATCGTGCGCCATGACGGGCAACTTTCGATCGCGAGAAGTTATCGTCCGGATGAATGGCCTGCGATATTTCGTGAAGCCAACGTTGCCAATGCCCGAGTCCGGTGTGTCTTTCCGTTTCGCCTGTGCGTCGAAGCCATCCGCTGATTCTCGGCGGCGGCCCTGCGGGGTCGGCGACCGCGATCACGCTGGGCCGCAACGGTACCCAGCCGCTAATCATCGAACGCCAGCGCCTGATTGGCAACGCGCTATGCGGTGGGTTCCTAAGCTGGCGCACATTGCAGCAGCTTGATCGATTGGGAATCAACACGGAGGAGCTTGGAGGCCATGCAATAGATCATGTTCGCGTCTTTGCGGGAAAACTGATGGCGAGTGCTCAGTTACCTGCGGCGGCGATTGGACTCTCGCGTCACAGGCTCGACACGATCATGCTCGACCATGCATTGGCTGCGGGAGCGACATTGGAAATTGCGACCGTTCGAAACGTCGAAGGGGCGTCAGTCGTCACTGATTGCGGAAACATTGAATCGGACGATATTTTTCTGGCAACCGGCAAATACGATGTGCGTGGCGAGGCAAGGCCCAAATCCGGCGGGAACGATCCCACCCTCGGCCTTCGTGTTCGCATCGCTCCCAATTCGGGCCTCACCGCATTAATCGGCAGCAGCATCGAATTACACATGTTCGATCGAGGCTATGCTGGTTTGCTGTTGCAAGAGGACGGCAGTGCAAATCTGTGCATGGCCGTCCGGAAGTCGCGGCTTGCGGAAGCGGGGGGCAAACCCGGCGCTCTGCTTACCGAACTGGCCGCCGCGAACCCAGCGCTTGCGGATCGACTGGCATGGTGGGGCGCGGGCCCAGAACCTGATGCCATCGCATCGGTTCCATATGGCTGGCGGGCGCTCGACACCCGGTCCGGTCTCTTTCGCATTGGCGATCAGGCCGCAGTTATCCCGTCGCTTGCGGGGGAAGGCATGGGGATTGCCATCGCGAGCGGTATAGCGGCCGCAAAGGCGTGGAATATGGGCGGCGGAGCAGCGGCTCCACAATATCAACGGTCATTCGCCGCTCGCACAAAACGGCCAGTCGCTGTCGCACGGTTCCTTTGGGAACGGGGAGAGCAGCCGTGGTCAGCGGGATTTGCTGTCAGAACTCTCCAGTTTGCGCCGAGTCTCGCCAACTTGTTCGCGCAGGCAACCCGAATCGGAGACCAATGACATCGTGTACTGACCGTTGCCTTTTGATACCGCCGCACCTTGTGACTGGCAGGGTTAACGGCTAACTCCCGACGTTCGATGGCGTCGCGCAACAATCCCTCCATCCCAAAGCGCTTCGGCTGGCTGGGTCGTATTTTCCGTATCGGGCTGTTTGCCGCGATCCTCGGCCTGATCGCGCTGATCGTTGCGGTTGCGATCGCCTATTCCTCGCTGCCGTCTTATTCCGAACTGAAATCTTCACCCAACGGACAGATGATCCGGGTTCATGCGATCGACGGCACCGTATTGGTTTCGATCGGCCCGAGTTACGGCCAGTGGCTCAGTATCGACCAGATTCCCGACACGATGAAAACAGCGATGGTCGCCGTTGAGGATCGCCGATTCCGGTCTCATCCCGGCGTCGACCCCATCGGCATCGTGCGATCCATACAGGTGCGCCTGACGAGCGGCACATGGCGACAGGGTGGGTCGACCATCACTCAACAGCTCGCCCGCAACGTGTTCCTGACCAACAACAAAACATGGACTCGCAAGATTCGCGAGATCGTTCTGGCGCTCGCTATCGAGCGTAAGTTCTCCAAAGATCAGGTGCTCGAACTCTACCTCAACAAGGTCTATTTTGGTGGCGGCGCTTATGGCGTCGATGCGGCTTCACGAAAATTCTTCGGACACCCGGCCAATGCGCTGTCGCTTGGTGAGGCTTCGATTATCGCCGGTCTGGTCAAGGCACCATCCAACTATTCGCCAAGCGCGGATGCCAGCGCTGCCGTTGGGCGGGCGCAGGTCGTGCTGGGCATCATGCGCGATCATGGTGACATAACCGCAAAACAGGCAGAAGATGCCGCACCGGAATCGGTGGCACTTGCTCCCGAACCGAAGCAAAATAGCGTGCGCTACTTCACCGACTGGGCGCTGCCGCAGCTCGATACGATGATCGACGAAAGCAGTGAGCCGATCGAGGTCTGGACGACGCTGGACCTTAATATGCAGCGCCAGGCCGATGATTCCATCCGCGCCAATACACCACAGGGTGCGCAGGGTGCACTGGTCGCACTCGATCGCGATGGAGCGGTGCGCGCGATGGTCGGAGGCAAGGATTATGTGGCCTCGATCTACAATCGCGCAACGCAGGCCGTCCGCCAGCCAGGATCGGCGTTCAAGCTATTCGTCTATCTCGCAGCATTGGAAGCGGGGCATACCCCTGCGGACATGATGGTCGATGAGCCAGTCGATATTCAGGGATGGAAACCGCGAAATTCGTCACGCAAATTCTCTGGTGAGATTAACTTGAGAACCGCCTTTGCCTATTCAGTGAACACGATTGCGGCAAAGCTCGGGGCTGAGGTCGGGACTTCGGCAATTGCCGATATGGCGCGGCGTTTCGGAATTTCGACGCCGATCAACACGCATCCATCAATGGTCCTCGGTACTTCGGACGTGCGTCTGATCGACATGACCCGCGCATTCGCATCCGTGTCAGGTAATGGTGTTGCGGTCGCACCCTATGGCATCCTGAAAGTCACGACAGGCGCAGGAAAGCTTTTGTACGAACATCAAAGCGATACCAGTCATGTGCTGGTTTCGCCGCAGGTTGCCGCAGAAATGATCGACCTGCTGCAAACGGCGGTGAACACTGGGACCGCGCGCGCCGCCCAGATCGGTCGGCCCGTTGCGGGGAAGACCGGTACGACGAGTTCGAACAAGGATGGCTGGTTTCTCGGATTTTCCAGCGGTCTGACCACGGGTGTCTGGATGGGCAAGGATAATGCGGACTCAATCCCGGGGCTTCAGGGCGGTCGCGCTCCGGCTCAGGCTTTTGCACAGTTCATGAAAGTCGCCGTGACAAAGCGCCCGATCGAACAGTTCCAGACACAGGTGACTTTGCCGGAATGGCAGTTGGAACCCGATGAACAGGCTTATTTCGGGAATGTCGATGAAGGGCAATTCGTCGATGAGAACGGCGCGCCGATCGATCGTGGAGCCGATAGCCAATCGCCGGACTCTGATCGCCAGCCCGATGTTCAGGCTCCTGCCGAGCTAAATCAGAAATGGATCGATGGCGTATTGTCCCGCAATCAGGATCATCGGAATCCCGATGACGAACAGGATCAGCCGTCCCGCCCGAACCAGTGAAGCGCCGCGCCGTGGCTGCGAAGCCAATGGCGCGCGGGTTTTGGATCGGCACCGTGCATTTCAGCAACCAGCGCATGAAACGCCGATCCATGATTCATGTGAACGCGGTGTGCGACCTCATGCGCGACTGTGGCACGGCGTACCTCGGCGGGGGCAAGGATCAGCCGCCAGCTATATCGAATATCACCGGATGAGGCACAGCTTCCCCAGCGGGACTTAGGATCGCCCACAGCGACTTTCCTGATCGCAATGCCATGCCGCGTAGCAAGCTCTCGCGTTTCCTGTTCCAGAACCACCAGTGCCTCACGTCGCAAATACCGTAACAGGCGGGGTGCCAGACTTTCTTCCGGGCCGCCTGTTTTCAGCAACCCCGCTGATCGATGGAATGTGCGTGACGTTGCCGGCGTCCAGAAAAGCTGAACCGATTCACCACCCAAAGAAAAAGACATTCCCGGTGAGATCGGCTGCGGACACGGCAGACGCGACAATTCCTCTTCGATCCAGTCACGCTTGCCCGCGGCCCATGCCAGTGCCGGGCGAAGTGCCGCACGCGATGGCAGGCTAAGCAATACGCTGGCATCGCGCGGGTCGATCGTCAGGCGCATGGACCGCGCCCGTGGCCGACGGACGATCTTCAGCGGTCGCTCGCGCCCGCCGCCGGTAAAGATCAGCTCAGAGGTCGTCACGGTCGACGATGTGATATTCCAGATCGCCGGCATCGCGTTCGGATATGGTCCAGCCGCGCACCGACATCCCGGCGATATGCACACTTTCCCGGTCACCGGTGTTCAGATAATGCCAGCCAGGCAATTGCTTGCCCTCACCGCGCAATTTGTAGGCGCAGGTCGGCGGCAACCAGTCGAGTTCAGACAGCTTTGCCGGTGTCAGCCGGATACAGTCCGGCACAAAGGCGTGACGGTTGCGATAGTCCGAACACTGTGCGCTGTGCCGATTAAGCAGTTTGCAGGCCACGTTTGTCGGAAACATCTCTCCGGTTTCTTCGTCTTCCAGTTTGTGGATGCAGCACTTCCCGCAACCATCGCACAAAGCTTCCCACTGGGCGCGATCGAGTTGATCCAGCGGAGTCGTTTCCCAGAAACGTGCCTTTACTTGACCCATTTGCTCAACTCGTCGGCAATTGCCTTGGGCGTTCCGTCCGAGGGCAACAGGGCCAGCGGCTTCCCGTCCGGATCCATCAAATAAGCCGCATTGGTATGATCAACGAAATAGACACCGGGCGCAGTCGGTTTCTGGACAGAAACGGCCACACCATATGCTTTTGTCACTGCCGCTATCGCTTCTGGAGTGCCCGTCAGTCCGATCAGACGAGGATCGAAATTTGCCGTGAAAGACTTCAGCGTGTCGGGCGTGTCGCGTGCCGGGTCCACCGTAATGAACATGCTCTGGATTTTATTAGCGCGTGCAGGGTCGGTTTTTCCCAGAAGCTGCCAACCGTGCATCAGGTTTGCGACATCGGTCGGACAAACGTCCGGGCAAAAAGTATATCCAAAATATACGATGCGATAACGACCTGCGAAATCGCGATCGCTGACCTTTTTGCCATTTTCGTCGGTCAGGGTGAATGGCCCTCCGATCCTCGCTCCGGCCAACGGCGGTGTTGGGGCAACTGCCGGGCTACACGCAGCAAGGAGAGTGCAGGAAAACAAAATGGCGAGCTTGTTCATGATGAGGCTAGCCTTGCGGTTTTAGTACGTCTTGCGCAAGACGGGTGTGCGACAGTTTACAGGGTGATCGGTGATGAAAATGCGTTTTCGAGTGCTAAGCGCGATTTTGGCTGCCGCCCTGTTGACGCCCGCGATTTCGCAAGCCCAGTTCAGCGGCAGTTTCAATTTTCTGAAAGCGGTCAAGGATCGCGATGGCACCAAGGTCACCGACATCATTACAAAGCCCGGTTCCGGCCCGGTAATCATCGATACGCGTGACCCGGCAACCGGGGAAGCCGCGCTCCATATCGTGACCAAAGGGCGCGACATCGTCTGGCTGAATTTCCTGCTGGCAAAGGGGGCAAACCCGAACATTCGCGACGGACAGGGAAATACGCCGCTGCAACTCGCAGCCTCCATTGGTTGGAGCGAAGGAATATCATTGTTGCTCGATCGGGGTGCAACGGTCGATCAGGCGAACAATGGTGGCGAGACACCCCTTATTCGCGCAGTTCAAAACCGCGATATGACTACGGTACGGCTGCTTTTGGCGGCTGGAGCAAACCCCAACAAGCATGACACGGGTGCCGGAATGTCAGCGCGCGATTATGCCGTACGCGATCCGCGCGCGTCGCTGATCCTGAAAGCACTCGATGAAGCCCACCCGCGCGCCAAGGCCGCAATCGGGCCGAACTAGGTTGCTACGATAACGCCGTCATCCAGATCCCCGAGCAGGCGGCGGGCAGCACGACGGGCAAAACGCAGCGTTTCTGCGCGGCGACGCGAAGGTGCCAGAGGAAAAGAAACGGCTTCGCGAACGATCGCGGCATCGTAACGGTCGGCAATGATAAGGCCCGCGCGATCCGGAAGCATTTCCGGTCTATCCAGCAAGCCGCTCAGCGAAATCGGTACTGCCCAAAAGAATCGATCGCAGTAATCGAGATACTCGATCCATTTGGCATCACCGAGCAAATCGGCGCGCGATGTCTTAACCTCAACGATCGTCACAAACCCCTTGGGACACAGGCCCATCAGATCTGCCCGACGTCCGTTCCCAAGCGATACTTCGGTGACTGTCAGGCAGTCGTGACGCAACAACAGTCGTGCAGTGCCGCGCACGACATCGGCAGTCGAGGTAAGCACGTCCAAAGCCGGTTGGATTTCGAAATCAGCCGATTGCATCCAACCAGATTAGAACGAGAGGGGAACGGAGGGAAGACCGATCGGTATTCACCGATAGAAAAGGTGATTTCCGACCGATGCTACCTGGCGCTTGCCCCAGCGCGGCGAAACGCGCTTGGCGTGGAAGTAGAGCGCATCCGGGGCGGGACTGGCGAACAGGCCCTTCATTGCGACCTGAGCGACGCCGACAGCCTTGCGCCACATCGGCTTGCTCCGCACGGTAGGAAACCCACCGTCGCGCACGAAAGAAAACTGGCTCGGCTGTTTTACAACGCCGCAAATCGTGGGTGCGAACCGGCCCGACTTCGAACGATTCATAACAACTTTTGCAACTGCAAGCTGACCGGCCAGCGGCTCGCCCTTAGATTCGAAATAGACTGCATTTGCCAAGCAGTTAAGTTCGCCACCCGCCGCAGCGTCGTCGTCCGAATAGCGATCGACAAGCGTGGAGAGCGATGCGGCTGGAACGTCGATCGTGGGGAGCGTCGAGGGAGCGATTTCGCTGCCATCATCAATCACAACATCTGTCTGCGATACGACGGTTGGAACGATTGGAAAGCGCGCCGTCTCTGACGACTGCGGGTAGAACATGGCACCTGAAGCGGTGCCCGCTGGAATGCCGCCCATCGCAGCAACCGCGCAAAATGCAATCACCGCAAAATTAGCGGCACGGGTAATAACTGACATTCAATCTTCAAAACGGGCGGCTGGATGATCGTACGCAGGGCAAAACAAACAACGGGCCCTGATCATCCTTCCGACTACGGTCCGCACGAGTCCCAAAAAACACGGGAACGAGAGCGCGGTGTCGCACTGGAAAGATCGCCCCTGTCATTGTGCAGCGCAATAGAGTCAATCAATCGCGATCGTTTCAGCGGCGAACCGTTCGGCATTCGCGATGTCCAGTTCGATTAACCACATATCGCTGTCTCTCGTCCTGCGGCGGCTTAAATACGCATCAACCTCAGTTAACGAGTCGGTGGCGGTTGGTCCGACGGACTGCCAGCAATATCGACCTTCCATGTTTAGAATGCGTTCCTGGATTGACGTGAAAACGCCACGCTCAGTGCAAAACAACAGGATCGCGCCAGCGTCCGGGTCGCCTTTTGAAAGCACAACCGCGTTGCCGCCAGCCTGCGCCACCAGTCGAATCAAACTGCTCACCAGCATTGCGCTCGTGAGCCGAGCCGTCACGGTCGCGCGTATCCCGGCAGAGTCGAGAGAGGGATGCTCGATCGCATGAACGTGCCAGTACCTCGCGCCGCTTCCTCGCCATCGGCATCGATGAGCCGCGCGTCTGCGACGAACACACGTCGTTGCCCGCTGATCCAGCGGCCTTCGGCAGTAACGACGCCTGCTTTAAGTGGTTTTGTGAAAAGCAGGTTGAAAGCGGTTGTCAGGATAAACCGATCAGTGACGAGACTGTTCACCGCGTAGAACGCAGCATCGTCGAGCATCTTGAAATAAGCCGTTCCGTGGACCGCGCCGGCAGCGTGATAATGTTCGGGGCCGACAGCGAAACTTATCCGCGCAAATCCATCTTCGACAATATGGAGGGTCGACGGGAATAATTTATTGATCGGCGCAGATCGATAGAGCGACTCCAGTGCACGATGATGTGCTCCAGCCCCGCTTTGCGATTGCTCGTCAGGCTGCATCGCGCGTTTCGCCAGCCGCGAACAATGCGAACAGGGCATCATTGCTCGCCGAACCGCGCAGCTTTGCAACCAATGTCCTGTCCCGCAGGGCCCGACTGACCTGAGCAAGTGCCTTCAGATGATCGGCACCCGCGTCGACCGGGGAAAGCAGCATGAAAACCAGATCGACAGGTAAATCGTCGATGGCCGAAAAGTCGATGGGCTCGGCAAGTTGTGCGACAACCCCCACGACATGATCGAGACCTTCGATCTTGCCGTGCGGGATTGCAATACCGCCGCCAAATCCTGTCGAGCCCAGTCGCTCGCGTTCAGTCAATCGTTCGACGACAAGCGCCGCATCGACGCCGTGGGCAGTTTCGGCAAGCGTCGCCAACAGCTGAAACAGAGCCTTTTTGGTCGGGACGGCCAGCGCTGCAACCACAGCGCTGGGACGAAGGAAATCAATCAAGTCGTTCATATTTGGTCCGAATTGGGTATCGGCCGATTCGACTGGGGAGATCACGCCGCGCGCTGCGGCTCTACCCATCCGATCGTGCCATCGCCGCGCCGATAGACCATATTGAACGATCCCGTCCCACTATTTTTGAAAAGCAGAGCATTGGTGTTGCGCAGATCGAGCATCATTACCGCGTCAGATACGCTCGCATCGGGCACATCGACGCGGGTTTCGGCAACGATTGCGGGGTGGTCGCTGACTTCGGATTCCTCATCGGCGCCTTCGAAGACGGTGTAGCCCGCCTGATAACCAGCTTCTGCCGGTTCGGCGGTTTCAACGGGCGCACCACCCTTATGATCCTTCAATCGCCGCATATAACGGCGCAACTGGCGCTCGATCTTTTCGGCGGCTTCATCGAAGGCAGGATGGGCTTCCATCGCGTTACCCGACCCTTTCAGGATCAGGCCCTGCATGACGTGGGCGACGATATCGCAGGAAAAACCATTGTCGCGTGGTCCACGTCCGAACGTAACGTGCGACGCGATCGCTCGCGCGAAATATTTCTGCGCGATACCCTGAAGTCGCTCTTCGACATGGGCGCGGAGCGCATCGCCGGTGTTGACCTGATGGCCAGATACGCGAATTTCCATTGGGTTCGACTCCTTGAACAAAGGGAACGGCATGAGACTATGCCGTGTCGGCTCTCGCATCAACGCGTGAGACTGTCGGTTCGTGCCACCCATCGCCCTGCGCCCAGAGCGGTTCCTTCAGGCGAGCAACAAAAAGGCGGTGACGGATGCGTTCTTCGGTTGAAATTTCATGGCCGCGCGGTCGGCGCCCGTTCAGCGCAGCCGGGACGGCCTGCTGTATTGGCGCTGGTGCCATTGGTTTTGCATCCAGACCGATTTCCAGTCCGATCTGACGCCCGCCCGTCAGTTCGACATAAATCTGTGCCAGCAATTGGGCATCAAGCAATGCGCCATGTTTCAGGCGCTGGCTGCGATCCACGCCATAACGGTTACAGAGTGCATCGAGACTGTGTTTGGCACCCGGATGCCGGGTTTTCGACATCGCCAGCGTATCGATAATCCGAGACAGCGGAATATGCATCCGCCCACATTCGCCAAGCTCGTGATTGAGAAATCCCCAATCGAACATCGCATTGTGAGCGATGAGCGGGCTGTCGTCCAAAAAGTCGAGCAGATCTTCAACGGTTTCGTGAAACTCTGGCTTGTCCGACAAAAAAGCATCACTGAGACCGTGAATCTGTTCGGCAATGCTCGGCATCGCCATGCCAGGGTTGAAATAGGCATGATAGGTTCGGCCGGTTTCAACGCGATTGATCAGTTCGACGCAGCCAATCTCAACAACGCGATCACCCTGTCGATGATCAAGCCCCGTAGTTTCGGTATCAAAAACAATTTCGCGCATCGGTTATCTTATCGCGCTTATCGAGAAGCCAGACAAGCAATGACTTCTGCAACGCGCTGTCGGGTAACATCAAGCGGGGTTCCGGTATCGATGACATAATCCGCCCGCTCACGCTTCTCCGCATCGGGTGTTTGGCGAGCGAGAATCTGTTCGAACTTTTCAACCGTCATGCCAGGGCGAGCCAGCACACGGGCTCGCTGTACCTCAATCGACGCAGAAACGACGATGACAACATCGACCGCTTTATTGCCACCTTTCTCAAACAATAACGGGATATCAAAAATGACGACCGTTGAACTTTGGTTTGCGGCCAGAAAGACTGCGCGTTCCTCCGCAACTGCTGGATGCACGATCTTTTCCAAGCGCCGGAGCGCATCATCGTCACCGAAAACTTCGCTGCCCAGTTTTACCCGATCAACCCCGGCGGCATTTGTAGTCCCAGGAAACGCAGATTCAATTTCAGGCAGCAGCAGACCGTTCGGGCCCTGCAAGATATGAACAGTCTCATCGGCATCGAACACCGGCACGCCGCTCGCGCGAAACATGGCTGCTACAGTCGATTTTCCCATCCCGATCGAACCTGTGAGACCGACGATCATCATGCGACGAGTATCTTTCTCAGTTCATCGTCGAACTGACGGGGCGGGGCAGCGCCGAAGAACAGCTCGAATGCAAAGGCTGCCTGTCCGATCAGCATTTCAAGGCCGTCGACCGTATCCAGACCGCGCTGTTCCGCCGCCGCAAGCAAGGGCGTCAGCAACGGCGCATAGACAAGATCATAGACGAGAGCGTCTTCGGGGAGCGGGGACAGGTCGATCGATAATGGCGCCTGACCAGTCATTCCAAGCGACGTTGCGTTAACCAGCAGACTGACCGGCGGAAGAGGAGCATCCAGTTTGTGGATCGATCCCTTCAGCCCAAAGCGCGCTAAAAGCCCTGCGCCCTTTAACGGATTTCGCGCCAGTAGCGAAACGTTGCCCACATCGCAACGAGAGAGCGCGAACAACACGGCATGGGCCGCACCCCCGCTTCCTATGACGGCAACGCTCGCTCCTTCGAGTTTCAAATCTGCGATTGGGGCATAGAACCCGGCGGCATCGGTGTTGGTACCGATGAAATTACCCGCTTCGACACGGGCAATCGTATTCATAGCGCCTATCGATTGTCGCACGTCGCCCGGATCAGCCACATGATCCATCACCGCAATCTTATGGGGAATCGTCACATTGCATCCACGCCACTTCGGATCGGCTGTACGACGCGCAATAAACTGTTCCAGATCGTCAGGTGGCACCAGAGTGGCCCGATAATCCCCCTCCAGTCCCAGCTTTGCCAACCAGAATTTGTGGATCAACGGTGACTTCGAATGCGAAATCGGATCACCGATGACCTCGGCATATATCATTGTCACGACGGCATCATCCCACGGCTTCGTAGCCAATCCAGCAGTTGTAAAAGCGGCAGGCCAAGAATTGTAAAATGGCTGCCCTCGATCTTGGAAAACAATTGTGCACCAAGCCCCTCGATCCGATAACCGCCTACGCAGCCCGCGACAAACTCACCCTCTTGCAGAACATAATCCGCAATAAAGACCTCACTTAACGGTCGGACGGTCAGCTTAACGCGATCGACGCTACGCCATATCGGCTGACCATTTTCAGCGGCGACGATCGCGCTGTATAAGGAATGCGTCCTTCCCGAGAGCAGCCGCAACTGTTCCGCCAAGGCCGTGCCTGGCTTATCGAGCATGGTACCATCATCGAGTGCAAGTGTCTGGTCGCAACCAAGTACGAGATCGCCGGGTCGACGTGCCGAAATCCTTACGGCTTTTAACTCGGCCAGTGCATCAGCAAGATCCCGGGCGGCCAATCCGTCGGCTCGCAACGCCTGTTTCGCTGCTTCCTCGTCGACGCCTGCCGCAACAGCATCATATATTACACCTGCGGCTGTTAGCATCGTGCGACGGGCGGCGCTCAACGATGCGAGAACTATTGTCATATCGCAGAATCACGTTCGCCGAAAAGTGCGATGATGGCAGCGGCGGCTTCCTCGATGGATCGGCGTGTCATATCGATGACCGGCCATTGATTATCGGCAAAAATTCGTCGTGCGAATGCGATTTCACGGGCAACGGCTTCCTCGTCAACGTAATCGGTTTCGGGTGCCTGATTGAGCGACAACAAACGATTGCGTCGGATCTGAATAAGGCGATCCGCGCTCGTCACGAGACCCACAACCAGTGGATTTTTCAAATTGAACAGCAATTCCGGTGTGGGCGATTCGATAACAAGCGGAAAGTTTGCGGTTTTGAATCCACGATTGGCGAGATAGATCGACGTGGGAGATTTCGAGGTTCTCGACACTCCTACAAGGAGAATATCGGCCTCTTCCCAATTCTCCCAGTTTATCCCGTCGTCATGCGCGATCGTAAACTGGATCGCGTCAACACGCGCAAAATAAGCAGCATCAAGGACGTGTTGACGCCCGGGACGCGCCTTTGCCGCCTGACCAAGAAGATTTGAAAGTGCGTCACTGACGGCATCGAGTGGAGCCACTGCGGGCAAACCAAGCGCGTGGCACCCGTTTTCAAATTTTCGTCTGAGGTCACGATTGACTAGCGTGTACATCACGAGGCCGGGGGAATGCGCTATCTCACCCAGAACACGTTCAATATGTCCTTCGCTCCGCGCCATCGGCCAGAAATGCTTCAGGACTTCAACACCATCGAACTGCGCCAAAGCAGCCTTTGCCATCATCTCCAGCGTTTCTCCGGTAGAATCCGATACAAGGTGGAGGTGAAGACGACTCATCGCTGATAACCTGTGCATAACCCTATGGACTTTGGCTAGGGCAGTTAGACCGATAACTCAGTTATGAGCGCTGATGCCCACAAGCTTTGTTTCGACCCCACGACTATCCACAGCTTACAATCCTAACCAGTATCCTGTGGATAACGGGTATTGAATCATCGAATCGCAGCGAATCCACGAGTCCCGATTCCGACTAGTTGTTGGCAGAGTCAGGTGAAGACGATAAGCCCCGCAAAACACCGCTCTACAACATCTTCATTTTCTCTTTATCTCTATATCTTTAAGGATGAGACGCCCTGTCCGATCTTGAAAAACCGGCCAAGCGCCTGCTCGACGTACTCCGTGGTACACGACTTGATCCGCCTCCGGTCTGGCTCATGCGACAAGCTGGTCGCTACCTCCCTGAATATCGCGCGTTGCGTGCTCAAAAAGGTGGCTTTCTCGATCTGGCCTATGACCCTGCATCAGCTACAGAAGTCACACTCCAGCCAATACGGCGGTTCGGTTTCGACGGCGCGATCCTGTTTTCCGATATTCTCGTCGTGCCGCACGCAATGGGTCAGGATCTTTGGTTTGAGGAAGGCGAAGGCCCGCGTCTCGCTCCACAACTAGTGGATACAGCACTGACTGCGCTTACGCCGGCGCCAGAGCGTCTACAGCCCATCTACGAGACCGTGAGACGAGTCAGTGCTACCTTGCCTACCGAGACGACGTTTCTAGGCTTTGCTGGTAGTCCCTGGACGGTTGCCACTTATATGGTAGCGGGTCAGGGCAGTCGAGATCAGGCAGCAACGCGCCGCCTCGCCTATCGCGACCCAATTGCGTTTGCCGCGATCATCGATGCAATCGTGACAACCACAATAGAATATCTGTCGGGTCAAGTTGAGGCGGGTGTCGACGCCGTGCAATTATTCGACAGTTGGGCGGGCACCCTCTCGCCTGTTCAGTTCGACCAATGGGTAATTGCCCCTAACCGACGGATTGTCGATGGTTTGCGCGCGCGCCATCCAAATACGCCAATTATCGGGTTTCCGAAGGGTGCGGGCGGTAAGTTGGCAGCCTATGCAACGGGAACTGCCGTCGACGCGGTGGGTATAGACGAAACGGTTGATCCGGTTTGGGCGCATGCAAATTTACCGGCCGGTCTTCCGGTTCAGGGCAACCTCGACCCTCTTGTACTGATTGCTGGCGGAGCGGAACTCGATCAAGCTGTCGATACTATCCTTGCAGCTTTTGCAGCCCGGCCCCATATCTTTAATCTGGGTCACGGCATTTTGCCCGATACGCCGATCGCGCATGTCGAACAGGTTCTGAAGCGAGTGCGGGGATGATCGGATTTCTGGGCAGTGCTTATCTCTGGGTAAAAGCTGCGCACATCATTTTTGTTGTCTTCTGGATGGCGGGGCTGTTTATGCTTCCTCGTTTTTTTGCTTATCATCAGGAAGCCGATCGGGATTCTCCTGAAAATGCTATCTGGATCGACCGCGAGCGTAAACTGATCTCCATCATTCTAAACCCGTCGATGGTAGCGGTCTGGGCTTTTGGACTGGCTCTGCTCATTAGTAGCGGTGCTGCCGTAGAACATTGGTTTCAGATGAAATTTCTGCTCGTCCTTGTCCTATCGGGATATCATGGCTGGCTCAGCGCATACGCCAAACGGTTGGTTAGGGGTGAGCGTCGGGTAAGTAACAAGGCTATGAGAATGCTCAACGAGGTGCCGGGTATAGCCGTTGTCATCATCGTGTTTTTGGTCGTCGTCAAACCGTTCTGATTCGATTGACTAACCCTTGAACGGGGTTTAATTCACCCTCCATCGCAGCCATTCGGTTTGCGCCATCCAGCACCAGTCCTTGGTTCGCTGCTTCGGCTTCAACGTCCGAAAAGAAATTCCCGAAAGAAATACTATGCATTTGAAAGATTTGAAGAAAAAGAAGCCGGCCGAACTGGTTGAGATGGCAGAATCGATGGAGATCGAGAGCGCATCGACACTCCGTAAACAGGATTTGCTGTTCGCCATTTTGAAGGTTGAGGCCGACAATGGTGAGCAGGTCATGGGGATTGGTACATTAGAAGTGCTGCAGGATGGATTCGGCTTCCTGCGTAGCCCAGAGGCCAATTACCTGGCTGGTCCCGACGATATTTACATTTCGCCGAATCAGGTGCGTAAACACGGTTTGCGTACCGGTGATACGGTCGAAGGCGAAATTCGAGGGCCGAAAGATGGCGAGCGCTATTTTGCACTGACGAAGCTTACCGCTGTTAATTTTGATGACCCCGAAGTCGTTCGCCATCGCGTTAATTTCGACAATCTCACTCCATTATATCCGGACGAAAAGCTGAATCTCGATACCCTCGATCCGACGGTCAAAGACAAGTCAGCTCGTGTGATTGATATCATTTCACCGCAGGGTAAGGGACAGCGCGCGCTTATCGTCGCACCACCACGCGTCGGTAAAACGGTGCTGCTTCAGAATATTGCCAAAGCGATTACGGATAATCATCCTGAGGTGTTCCTGATCGTCCTGTTGGTCGATGAGCGACCTGAAGAAGTTACTGATATGCAGCGTTCGGTAAAGGGTGAGGTTATCTCCTCGACTTTCGACGAACCAGCACAGCGTCACGTTCAAGTTGCTGAAATGGTTATAGAAAAAGCCAAACGTTTGGTCGAGCACAAGAAGGACGTCGTCATTCTGCTCGATTCGATCACCCGGCTTGGCCGGGCCTACAACACCGTTGTTCCAAGTTCGGGTAAAGTGTTGACCGGTGGCGTTGACGCTAATGCGTTACAGCGTCCGAAACGATTTTTCGGTGCGGCCCGTAATATCGAGGAAGGTGGTTCGCTTTCGATCATCGCAACGGCGTTGATTGATACCGGTAGCCGCATGGATGAAGTTATCTTCGAAGAATTCAAGGGAACTGGTAACTCGGAAATCGTGCTGGATCGCAAGGTTGCCGACAAGCGCGTTTTCCCAGCACTCGACGTCGGCAAGTCTGGAACTCGTAAGGAAGAGCTTCTTGTCGCCAAGGACAAGCTATCAAAAATGTGGGTGCTTCGTCGCATTCTCATGCAGATGGGTACGATCGATGCGATGGAATTCTTGCTCGACAAGATGAAGGATTCAAAGACGAACGAAGATTTCTTCGATTCAATGAACTCTTAAAACGTAGATGAGGCGATAAAACACGTCTTGCCAGGGATTTGAACCGGCCAAAGAGCGGGTTCTAATCTCTGGCAACAGAATTTTGTTCGTGACCTGCTGTGATTCTGGTTTTCTCTGACGTGTTTACGACCGCGCCCCATTCGAATTTAGAGAAGTTGTCCTGATGGATCTGACACTGGTGCTATTCAGATCGTGCTCGCCGATTTGTCGATGAGCGTTACCAATGTGTTACCCCGTTGCAGGAGCAGCCTGAGCGATCGCTTGTAGCTTTGCTTCGCAAACCGCATAATCACTTTAAAGTGCCGGGGAACGTGACATGAAGATCAATGTGGAAATAGATTGTACCCCAGAAGAAGCTCGTCGCTTCATGGGGCTACCTGATCTTACTCCTGTCCATGAAGCCTATATTGCGCAAATGCTCGGCGCGGTAAAAAGCGGCATATCGTCTGAGGTGATAGAATCGATGCTGAAGGGATGGGCACCTATGGGCGATGCTGGCATGAAAGCGTGGCAAAATATGTTCAGCCAAGTCACCGGACCAGCCAAGCGCTAGAATACCGTGCCGGACTTGGACACAATTTTTGCGTTGTCCAGCGGATCACCGCCCGCTGGAATTGCCGTGGTTCGGGTTAGTGGGCCTGATGCGAACCGGGCGTTGCTACTCCTTACTGGACGCTCGATGCCGAAACCGCGCACTGCAACCGTTGCCCTTCTTATGGACCCGGACACCAGATTACCGCTGGATCATGCGCTCACGCTTGCATTTCCTCGCCCCAAAAGTGCGACGGGTGAAGACGTTGTCGAACTTCATCTGCACGGAGGACGCGCCGTTGTTGCCGCTGTGCTCAACTCTCTCTCTCAAATTAAAGGCCTGCGGCCCGCTGAACCGGGTGAGTTTACCCGCCGGGCATTCGAAAATAACCGGATAGATTTAGCTCAGGCAGAAGGGCTGGGAGACCTTTTGAGCGCAGAAACTGAAGCGCAGCGCAGGAGTGCGATTGCGCAGGTTGGTGGCTCACTCCATCGATTAACTGAAGCCTGGATTCGTCAGTTGTTGCAGATTTCTGCGCGAGTGGAAGCTGTAATTGATTTTAGCGACGAGGACGATGTTGACGTTCTTTCTGTTACAATGGTGCGGGCGGACGTTTCTGCCATTGTTGATGATATCAAACTCAGACTGGCTAACCCACCGGCCGAGCGCCTACATTCCGGGCTAAGAGTGGCAATTATTGGGCCTCCGAACTCGGGAAAATCGACCCTGTTTAATTGTCTTGTCAATCGGGACGCGGCGATTGTTTCGGAAATTCCAGGTACCACGCGCGATGTGATTGAAGGTGCGGTGAAGATGCGCGGCCTATCGTTGGTATTTGTCGATACTGCGGGTATCCGCGAGGAGACCGACGACCCGATCGAGAGACTTGGGGTTGAGCGCTCGCGTGTAGAAAGCCAGACTGCGGATATCGTTCTGGCACTTGGGGGCTGGGGCAATCACGATAGCGATACCTTGACGATAGATATATCTGCTAAATCCGATCTCCAGAGAAATTCGAACGGGCTTCAAATTTCTGCGACGACGGGGGAGGGCATTCCCGAACTGATCGACGCAATTACAGCGGCTGCCCGATCAATCCTTCCGGCTGAGGATGGGGTTGCCCTGAATGCGCGACATCGATCTGTCCTGATCGCGTCTATCGCTGAACTCCAAATGATAAATGCGCAAAGCAATGAATTGTTGATAGCCGAACATTTACGGATGGCACGAAAAGAAATCGGCAAGGTGGTTGGAGGTAGCGATGCAGAGGCGATGCTCGACATTTTGTTTGGCGCTTTCTGCATTGGCAAATAAATGTTTCACGTGGAACACTTTGACAATCTGACCAAGCATTCTAACGATTACTGATGGCTCATTTTGACGTAATTGTGATTGGCGGTGGCCACGCTGGGGTCGAAGCTGCAGCAGCCGCGGCTCGCATTGGTGTGAGTGTTGCGCTGGTTAGCTTCACCCGTAAATCCATCGGGATGATGTCATGCAATCCGGCAATTGGCGGTATTGGCAAAGGGCATTTAGTCCGTGAAGTTGATGCCCTTGACGGTATCATCGGACGTGCATCCGATCGTGCTGCAATCCACTATCGAATGCTCAATTCGTCGAAAGGGAAGGCGGTACAGGGACCTCGAATACAAGCCGATCGTGAACGCTTTTCCCGCGCAGTCAACGATCGTTTAGCGACGAATGAAACCCTCTCTATTATCTCGGGTGATGTAACGTCATTATGCATAGTTGGAGCTACTGTGCATGGCGTCGGTCTGGCAGATGGCACAAAGTTGACGGCCCAGTCTGTCGTTCTGGCGACCGGAACCTTCCTGAACGCCAAAATGTTTCGTGGTACTGATCGTGAGATTGGCGGTCGTGTAAACGAACGGGCGGCTACTAGCCTAGGCATCCAGTTGATGGATTTGGGTTTACCTATGGGCCGTTTAAAAACCGGCACACCGCCACGTCTTCACGGAAAGACGATTGACTGGAGCAGAGTAGACCTTCAGCATTCTGACGACGGTAACTGGTCTATGTCTCCGCTGGAACGCCGAACCCTCCCGCAACTTTTCTGTGGTGTGACTAGAACGAACCAATCAACACATGATGTAGTTCGGGCAGCTGCGGCTGAATCACCGTTATATTCAGGCGCAATTGAAGGGCAAGGTCCGCGCTATTGTCCCTCTATTGAGGACAAAGTTGTCCGCTTCGGGGATAGGGACGGTCATCAAATATTCCTGGAGCCTGAAGGGCTGGACAGCGATCTCATCTATCCCAACGGATTATCGACATCTTTGGGGACATCCACGCAACAAGACATGCTGCGGACAATTGCAGGTTTGGCGGAAGTCGAGATCGCACAGCCTGGTTATGCCGTTGAATATGATTATCTTGATCCCCGTACACTGGATCATCGTCTGGCTGTCCGTTCGGTCGCGGGGCTTTTCGCTGCTGGTCAGATCAATGGCACGACAGGTTATGAAGAGGCCGCGGCACAGGGAGTCGTAGCTGGAATTAACGCTGCAAATCATGCGCGAAATCTTTCGGCGTTCGTCCTGGATCGGGCATCGAGCTATATCGGCGTTATGATCGATGATCTTGTTCTACAGGGTGCTACTGAGCCATATCGAATGCTAACCGCACGCGCAGAATATCGCTTGCAGCTTAGGGCTGATAATGCCGCTACGAGGCTTACACAAAAGGGAATCGAAATGGGCTGCGTTGGTAGTGAACGTAGATCCTGGTGGGAAGAGCGCCGGCAGCAACTAGCTATTACCAAAGCGCACGCGGATTGTCGTGCAGATGGATTGGGGACGTTTGCGGATCGTGCTCGCCGTGAGCGGTGGACTGCGGTCGAACTTCGCGCATCGTCGGAAACTCTGGCGGATTTGGATGAGATGGTTATCGATGAGGTAGCCGAAGACGTTGCTTACGCCCCGTATGTATTACGCCAACTTTCGGAATTGCGTGCAATTAGCTCAGCCGAAAATGCATTAATTCCTGCTAATGTGAATTATTTTGAGCTTGCCGGACTTTCAACAGAAATGCGGGAGAAGCTAAGCGCGGCAAGACCTCAAACAATAGGCGCAGCGGGTCGTATCAGGGGTGTCACTCCTGCGGCGCTAGCGACGATCCTGGTGGCATCACGCCGAGCTAGCGCAGGATGACCAATGACGATCTGACGAGTGCAGCGCATTATCCTGTTTCACGTGAAACATATTCCGTGTTGGAATCCTTGGTGAGTCTCGTTCGCCTCGAATCATCTACGCAAAATTTAATTTCGTTAAGCACTATCGAAGATATTTGGACCCGGCATGTCGTCGATTCCATTCAGCTCCTTCGTTTTGCCGGAGGAGGGAAATGGTTGGACCTTGGGACAGGTGCCGGTTTCCCAGGATTAGTGATCGCGGCATTCGGGAGCTGCGATGTAACTCTCGTAGAGGAGCGTCGCCTTCGTCATGAATTCCTAGCGCGCGCTGTGACCTCTCTGGGGCTCTCCAATGTACAGGTTATTGGTGATCGCATCGAACGAGTCGATACGTTCGTTGCGAGCATAATTTCGGCGCGGGCATTTGCGCCCTTGGAAAAAATCTTACGTTTATCCAGTCGATTCTCGACGCGAAAAACGCGGTGGATATTGCCAAAAGGAAAAAATGCGACCGAAGAACTGGCTTCCATTCGCGCGACGTGGCACGGTGATTTTCGACTGGAGCCGAGCGTGACCGATCCGACAAGCTCGATCATTATCGCGGAAAATGTTTCGCCGAAGGGCCGACGATGATCTGTCTAGCCGTCGCAAATCAGAAGGGCGGCGTTGGTAAAACAACGACTGCAATCAATGTGGCAACGGCACTTGCGGCCACAGGTTGGCGAGTGCTGCTGGTCGATCTCGACCCACAGGGCAATGCATCCACCGGACTCGGAGTGACTCAGGCTCAGCGTATCCGTACAAGTTATGAATTGTTGACTGGCGACTGCACGTTAGCTGAGGCAGTGATTCCAACCCGGGTGCCCCGGCTCGATATTATCGCGTCGACCGCTGACCTGTCGGGGGCTGAGATTGAACTCGTCCAGTATGAAAACCGCACTCACCGTCTGGTTGAAGCTTTCAATACATCGCCGCCGGGACGTTGGGATATTGCCTTGATCGACTGTCCTCCATCTCTGGGGATGCTCACGATCAACGCAATGGTTGCGGCGCAATCGCTTCTTGTTCCATTGCAGTGTGAATTCTTTGCGCTCGAAGGTTTGTCGCAATTGCTTTCAACAGTTGAACGCATCCGCGCGAAGTTTAACCCGGGCCTGTCGATCCTTGGAGTTGCACTCACCATGTATGATCGTCGTAATCGGCTTACCGAACAGGTTGCGGATGATGTTCGCGCTTGCCTTGGCAATGTGGTGTTTGACACGGTTATTCCGCGAAATGTGCGGCTTTCAGAGGCGCCTAGTCATGGGCTTCCGGCGCTGATTTACGACATCAAATGTTCCGGGTCGGAGGCATATATGAATTTGGCGCGCGAATTGATGGAACGTCTACCACAAGCCACTCGGGTTGCGGCATGAGCATCGAGTCACTCCCCTTACGTCGAAAGTCTCCTGGTCTAGGTCGCGGGCTTTCCGCGTTGCTGGGCGAAGTAGAGCGCGAGCCTGGAACCACGGATAATGGTGTTCGCGAAATCGCCATTGCCGACATCTCGCCCCACCCCGATCAACCACGCCGGCATTTCGATGATGATGCTCTTGCCGAACTTGCCGAATCGATCGGGCTTCGAGGTGTGCTTCAGCCGATCGTCGTTCGTCCTGTCGGTAGCAAGTTCCAAATTGTTGCCGGTGAACGAAGATGGCGGGCAGCGCAGAAGGCGCATCTTCATCAAATTCCAGCGATAATCAGGGACTATGATGATAGCGCAGCGCTTGAAGTGGCCCTTATCGAGAATATTCAGCGCGAAGAGCTGAATGCTATCGAGGAAGGTGAGGCTTATGCGCGCCTCACTCGCGATTTCGGACACAGCCAGGAAGCACTCGGTAAGATCGTCCATAAGTCACGGAGCCACATCGCAAACTTAATGCGGCTCCTCGATCTGCCGCCAGTGGTGCGTGGTATGTTGGCTGACGGACGCCTGCAAATGGGGCATGCTCGGGCATTACTCGGCGTGACTGACGCAGAGCTGCTCGCCGAACAGGCAGTTACCAAGGGGTTGTCGGTTCGCGATGTCGAGCGCCTTGCCAAGCGGGCGAAAAAACCGGAATCAGTGGTAAAACCCATATCCGTGCCTCAACGAAACGAAGATATAGCAATGCTTGAACGACAGCTTGGGGACTTACTGGGACTTAAGATCAGTATTGCTCATACTGCAACTGGCGGTAACGTGACTCTTAATTACGCAACACTCGATCAGTTAGATATGATTTGTCAGCGATTGAGCGGCGAAAAAATCTAGCGAAGCCGCTCGGCAACGCGGCCGATCGCTACGAGTTCCTCGAGTGCCAGAACCTCTCCCGCACTACGTGAGGTTTTTATTGCCTGTTCGACCACGAAAATGCGATTTGCAGCAGTTCTAATCCGGCTCGAGTCCCATCGGCTAAGTTGCGAGCCGACTGCGTCCCTTTCTTTGTAAAATAAAGACTTGCCAGATGATGCCATGACATTTCCGACACTTTTGCCGGCGTCTACTTCGGCCCTCAATTTCGCCAGCAGTAACAGTCTGCGTGATAGGCCTCGTAGAACTGGGATTGGTCCTGTGCCCTCGGCCATTGCAACGAGCTCGATGCCAAGGCTCTTTAATTGCCCTGCCATCACGGCGTCCACTAACAGTGATGTGCTTGCTTCCCCTAAACCAGCGCCGATTGAGTCGAGGACGTCGGTATCAGCATCGCGAGGGCGATCGGGTGCAGCATCGAGATATAACGCAATTTTCTCGAGCTCTCGTTCCAGTATCGCGCGATCTCCTAGACAATCGCTCATTAACTGCCGGGTTGCTGCCCCGGTAAGTCTTAATCCAAAGCCGCGCGCCAGCATCACGGCTAACTCGTCAGCCGTATTGCCCTCCGGCTTGTAACTGGCGCATCCCAGCACAAGCGGATCATTGAGAGCAACCTTTAATAAAGTCGAAGTCGGTTTGAGTGCTCCGGCAATCAGAACAACTGGATCCCCCGTCGTGCTCGATTCGAGCAAAGATGCCACTGCCGCAGTGCATTCGTCGCCACCGGTGACGCGAATATATCGACGCCCTCCGAAAAGAGAGATCGATGCAGCCTCATCAACCAGGTGTGCTGGATCATTTTTCAGCGTCGCTGTGTCAATATCGATGCGCTCGGCATCGGCTCCCATTGAGCGGTCGAGGCGGGTTGCCAGTGCTCGCGACCCCGAATCGTCGGGTCCATATAATAAATATAACCGTATCGCACCGTCTGGATTGTCCAGCGCGCGCGACATCTGTGCCTCTTTTACCTTCACTGGCCTCCCGACCGCTGTGCATAGAGTCCGATACGGGCAACAATCTGGTCGGCAACCGTTTGCGTCAGGTTCTCCAGTGCAGTGTCTTCGGCGGCGATCGTAGCGTATTCTGACGATACAGCATCGATACCTGCATCGGACCCTGCCGTGCCATCGAGCAGCACCGTCCCACGCGAGGCGTCGATTAGCTGAAAGCGCGCGCGCAGCGAGCGACGCTCTCGCGTGATTGCATCGTCACGACGGACGCCGAAACCCTGAATCTTGTCATCCAGCGTCACGTCCAGCCGATAGCGCGTAGGCCCTGACGCGGAAAGTCGGTCGGTCAACGCATTGCGCATGAGATAGCCTGACTTGCCCTCGATCGGCGTAACAGAGACCCCCGCAAGTATCTGAGCAACCGATCCTTTCGATCCGCCTGCATAAAGCGGATGCAGACCACAGCCCGATAGGGCGACCACCGCAGCCAAAGCCAGATGCTGTTTCATGCTACGATGTTCACAAGGCGGTCGGGCACAACGATTACCTTCTTTGGAACTGCACCGCTCAGAGACTTGATGACCTTATCTGATGCCAAGGCCAGCGCTTCAAGCGTTTCCCTTGTCGATCCCTTGTCGACCGTTAGCGTGTCGCGCAGCTTGCCGTTGATCTGAATCGCAATCGTTACTTCATCGTCGATAAGCAACGCAGGATCAGCATCCGGCCATAGCTGATCGGCGATTAATCCTTTCCCACCTAGATTTTCCCAAGCTTCTTCGGCAAGATGGGGCAACATTGGTGCGATCAACCTAGTGAGTGTCGTGATAGCCGCATCGCGCGATGCGGAAGGCGCTGCTTTCTCCAGCACATTAGCAAGTTCGTGAATCTTGGCGACGGCCTTGTTGAAATGGAGCGCGTCGATTTCCGTTGCGACGCCTGCGATCGCGCGGTGCAATGCCCTGTCGACAACCTTATCCACTCCAGCGTTGCCGCCCGGACTGTCAAAGAGTCGCCACAGCCTCTGGACGAAGCGCCAGGTACCTTCGATACCCGACTCGCTCCATTCCAGGTCACGCTCAGGGGGGCTATCCGAAAGCATGAACCAGCGCACTGCATCGGCGCCGTATCCATCGAGAATCGGCCCGGGATCGACAGTGTTCTTTTTCGATTTCGACATTTTTTCAATGCGGCCGAGCGTGATCGGATCACCCGACGCAATTGACTTCCCATCGCGGACCTCATCGGGCGCCAGCCATTTACCACTAGCGTCCTTATACGTCTCGTGCGTCACCATTCCCTGTGTGAACAGGCCGGCAAATGGTTCGGCAACGTCGAGCCGTCCGATATGTTTAAGCGCACGTGTCCAGAAACGAGCATAGAGAAGATGCAGGATCGCATGTTCAACGCCGCCGATATATTGGCCGACCGGCAACCATTGTTCAGCCTCTGCACGATCGAATGGCTGATCTTTTGGCTGGCTGGCGAAGCGTATAAAATACCACGATGAATCGACGAATGTGTCGAGCGTATCAGTCTCGCGCCGCGCCGGTTCTTTGCAGTTGGGACAGGGGACATTCTTCCACGTCGGATGCCGGTCGAGCGGGTTTCCGGGGATGTCGAAGCTTACGTCTTCAGGTAAAATAACGGGCAATTGCGCACGCGGAACAGGCAGAACGCCGCAAAATCCGCAATGGATAATCGGGATCGGGGTTCCCCAATAGCGCTGACGTGATACCCCCCAGTCGCGCAGGCGGTACTGCGTTTGACCTTCACCCCAACCCTGACGCTCTGCACGGGTAATAATCTCGGCTTTGGCGTCGGTAATGTTCATGCCGTCAAGAAAACGGGAATTAACCAACTGTCCCGCGCCATTGAACGCTTCGTTGCCTTTAAATACCGGGTCGATTATTTCCCCGTCGGCAACAACACGCCGCACCGGGATGTCGTATTTCCGGGCAAATTCAAGGTCTCGCTGATCGTGCGCCGGTACGCCCATTACTGCGCCCGTACCATAATCCATCAGCACAAAGTTTGCGACGAAAACGGGTAGGCGTTGCTCCGGTTCGAGCGGGTGTATGACCGTCAGCCCTGTATCGAATCCAAGCTTTTCTGCTGTTTCGATTTCAACCGCTGTCGTTCCACCCCGGCGGCATTCTTCGATAAACTGCTGTAAGGCATAGCGATTTTCCGCTAGCTGAGTGGCCAAAGGGTGATCGGCAGCAATCGCGACGAAACTTGCACCGAAAATCGTATCGGGCCGCGTCGTAAAGACGTCGATGTTGTCGGACTCATCGCTAAGAGCGAAGCTTGCCCGCAGACCCTGTGATTTGCCGATCCAGTTTTCCTGCATCAAGCGTACTTTTTCTGGCCATAGGTCGAGCGTGTCGAGACCCTCCAGCAACTCCTCGGCAAAGTCGGTAATGCGCAGGAACCACTGGTTCAGCTTGCGCTTTTCGACGAGCGCACCGGACCGCCAGCCACGACCATCGATAACCTGTTCATTGGCGAGAACGGTCATATCGACCGGATCCCAGTTGACCGACGATTCGCGCCGGTAAACGAGGCCGGCCTTGTAGAGATCTAGAAATAGCGCTTGTTCATGCCCGTAATATTCGGGTTCGCAGGTTGAAAGTTCGCGGCTCCAGTCGATTGCCAGTCCGAGACGTTTCAGTTGCGTGCGCATCGCTGCGATATTGGCGCGCGTCCAATCGCCCGGGTGTACGCCCTTTTCCATTGCAGCATTTTCGGCGGGCATTCCAAACGAGTCCCATCCCATCGGGTGCAAGACGGAATGTCCGGTCATGCGCTTATAACGCGCAACTACATCGCCCATCGCATAGTTGCGAACATGGCCCATATGAATGCGGCCAGATGGATAGGGAAACATCTCAAGCACATAGGCGCGCTTGGCGTTATCACTGGGCGATGAAGCGCCGGACGCAATACCGGCAGGAGCAACGAACGTGTCGTTCTCCTCCCATACCGCTTGCCAGCGCGCATCAGCCTTTAACGGGTTGAAACGCGAACTCATGGTTGGATCAGTCAGAAACGGCGTTGCGTCTCAGATCGCGCGCCTTGGTGAGAATAATGTCTTCAAGTTTTTGCACTGTCGCGGCCTGAACCGGAGCATCGAGCCACTGGCCTGCAGTTAAAACCTGACGCGACGCGGCGACACGAACGGCGTCTGCACGCAGGTCGCGATCAAGAATCGTTACGGTCAGTTTCATGCGATCACCCGCAGCATTGGGGTTCACGTACCAGTCGGTCACGATGACTCCGCCGTTCGAATCTGTCTGCAACAACGGCATGAACGATACGGTGTCGAGTGCCGCGCGCCACAGATAGGAATTGATACCGATCGTCGTAACTTGCGACGGAGCCAGGTCGGCTTTCGGCCGCGACTTATGGCGACTACATGCGGCAGTCAGCGAAACGATCGCAATGGCGAACGCAATAGACAAGCGGCGGGCCATGAAAATCCTTGAGAATAAAGTCATGCAGACGGAATAGTCACGCGTTATACCGGCTTCACGCTGCCCGCAAGCTGAACGGGATATGCTCTATAATCGGAATCTGTGGGCGAAAAGACACAGTGCGGCTAAAAATGGCTTGGCCGTTGGTAGTGCGCGTCATTCTCCCTATGTATCGAAAAGACTATTGGGGAATTGCGAGTCGTGCGCAGAAGGGGTTTGACAATTGGGCTGTCGGGAAGTGCGATTCTCGCGCTTGCCTTTGCCTTGTCGCCTGCATTTGGCGCGTCGAACGAAGTCCGCCTCGTTAAGCCTCGCGTGCAACTGAATAACCGCAGCGCGTTGGGTTCCTTTACACCTGCCAGCAGTGATGCACGACTGGCAGCGGTGCTAGCGCGCGGTGGCCTTGCAACCAGCGGGTTTCGGTTTACCCCGGCAAGTACGAGCGCCAGCATTCGTCTCAATCGTTCGGTTACTGTTGCAGTCCGGGCTGGCACCAACCTCGGCGTTATTGGCGGCGAACGGACTGCACTTGTCAGCGCCCCGACTTCGAACATTGCTCCAATCGCCTATAACCTCGGCGTAGCGGTGGGCTGGAAGCACTTTGCTTTATCGAGCGACGTTGCGAGAGTTGATCTCGGCCTCATGGGCGGTCGCGAAACTACCGACATTGGTGTGAGCTATAACACTCGCAACTGGACGACTCGTCTTGCTGTCGGAAACGAACATCCGCTTGTTGGCACGCCGCGCGCCCTCAGTGCCGGTACGGCTGCCTATTCACTCGACCTTGGCGGATCGTACAAACTCAGCCGGAATTTTGATCTGACTGCTGGTGTTCGTTATCGCGCACCTGAACGTGACCGTCTTGAGATCACCGATGATCGGCGTGACAGTCAGGCTGTCTATATCGGCACCGCCTTCAAATTCTAAGGCTGGCTGAGGGCATCGATCGCTGCCCATCCGTGAATTTTCAGCGAAGACAGACTTCTTGCCCTAATGGTATTCATGCCGCCCAGCGCTATTGTCCGCGATCGGTGTTTGCCCGCAACTAACGCCAGCCCAATCCGTCCTAATGAACGACTCCCAGGATGTGATTGGGTCTGGAACACGGGTGATACGAAAATCAAATCGGCCCGCGCACGGATAGCGACGATATGTTCGTGGACGTCGTGAACCGCTGCACTCCTCAACCCCTGCGACTGCAACGTAGAGCGGTTATGCGATCCATCTGCGCCCCACGCACGGGCACGCAACGGTGTATCAGCCAGCAACAGGACATGGCGATAACGGCGCGCCAGTGCTCGAACGCGATTGAACAGCGTGCGTCTTGCTCCTGATTCCAGACTGTAATGCCGAAACACGATTCCCGATCCCCTCGGCAGGCGCATTATCGCGCCGTCCAGATCGGCAATCCGTTCGTCGGTCATCAACCATATACGGGGGAGCGGGTGGCGGCGGCGCATAGCCCCCTCTATAGGGCAACACCATGACCGAAGAAGCCACCCAAAAATTGTTTGAAATCACGCAACGTATCGCGCGCGCTGCCAAAATTACTGGACGCGAATCGGATGAGGTAACGCTGATCGCCATATCGAAAACCTGCACCGCCACAGAAATTGCGCCTCTGATTGCTGCGGGCCAGCGTATTTTTGGTGAAAACCGTGTTCAGGAAGCGCAGGATAAATGGCCTGCGCTGATGGAAGCCAATCCCGACATCCGCCTGCACCTCGTGGGGCAACTCCAGTCGAACAAGGCCGATGACGCCGTTGCGATAGCGCATGCAATCCATGCCGTCGATCGGCTGTCGCTCGTTACAGCTCTTGCCAGAGCTATGGACAGATTGGGTAAACGTCCAGATTGCTTCATTCAGGTCAATCTTGCCGACGAGCCGCAAAAGGGCGGCTGTGCCGTGGCGGACCTACGCGCTTTGCTTGGTGAAGCGATGGCTGCGAACCTACCGGTTGCGGGTCTGATGTGTGTTCCTCCGGTTGATCTCGAACCCGCACCCTGGTTTGCTTTGCTCGCCAAACTGGCACGCGATCACGGCCTTCCGGGCTTGAGCATGGGAATGTCGGGCGACTTTGAAACTGCAATAAAAATAGGAGCCACTCACATTCGCGTCGGCACTGCGTTGTTCGGTGAGCGCGTATGAAATTTGACGCGATTATCTTCGACTTCGATGGCGTCCTTCTCGAAAGTGAATACGCTGGCAACAAACAGATCGCCGAATATCTTACCAGCATAGGCCATCCAACGACGCCCCTAGAATCGATGGCGAATTTCATGGGGCTGGCGGGAAAAGACTTTATCGCGGCGATTGAGCGTTGGACCGGTCGAGCGATTTCGAGCGATTTTCATGATGTCCGGGCCGCCGAGGATGCGCGCGTAATGCAAGAAGGGATTGACCCGGTGGCGGGTGCCGTTGCGTTTGTGCGCAGCTTGCCTGCCGAACTCCCACGCGCAATCGCATCGTCCAGTTCCAGCGCATGGATTGTTAGCCACTTGGAACATCTTGGCATCAGGGATGCATTCGGCGACATGATCTTTTCCGGTCGCGAACACGTCGAAAACGGCAAACCCGCACCTGATATCTATTTCCATGCGGCAACCGCGCTGGGCATCGACATAGGTCGCGCCGTCATTCTGGAAGATTCACCCGTCGGCGCGACTGCAGCAGTGGCCTCCGGTGCTTACGTCATTGGATTTTGTGGGGGGACACACTGCGCGGTCGATCATGCGGATCGACTTCGGGCCATCGGTGTCCATAACATCGCGGCGGACTTTGGCGAAGTTTCCCGACTTATATTCTAAAGCTGGTGTCCGGTCCGGTCGCGCTTTGTCGCCAGATACTTCTCGTTATGCGGGTTCGACGGAAGGCTATGCACCACGCGTTCGATAACCGTGATGCCTGAAGCATGAAGCCCCGCTACCTTGGCAGGATTGTTGGTCAGCAAGCGCACCTGCAATTGGCCCAATAACTCGAGCATTCGACCTGCCACCCCGAAATCGCGTGAGTCGATTGCAAAACCGAGCCGCAGATTGGCATCCACGGTGTCGAACCCCTGATCCTGCAACTCGTAAGCGCGCAGTTTGTTGATCAATCCGATACCGCGACCTTCTTGCCGCAGATAAAGCAATATCCCCCAGCCGCTCTCCGTAATCTCGTGGAGCGCAGCGTGAAGTTGTGGACCACAATCGCATTTCAGTGATCCGAGGACGTCACCGGTCAAGCACTCGCTATGCAATCTGACGAGCGGTGGTTGGCCGTCGGGTTTGCCCAAAATGAGCGCCACATGTTCCGATGTCGTCTCTGGGCTTCGGAAGGCAACGATCTCAGCGGATTCACATGACTGGACCGGTAACCGTGCCCGAGCCACAATCGCCAACCGATCTGGAGAATCATAGGCAGTGACATCAGCAGGCAGGACCGAAACTTCTGCCTCTCCCGCGCTCAACACGAAAAATGCGGGAAGTATTCCTGTCAGTCGCGCCAGTTCCAGCGCCGCCACTGCATCATCTGCATTGCACGTTGGGATCGCGCGAAATGGTCCCTGTAACGGATTTGCAAGGTCGGTCGCGGGATCGGCCAGAGCAAGCGCGGCTGTGAAATCAAGCCATGGCGTCCGCGCCACCGTAACGGGGCGTGCTGAATCCGCTGCCTCAACCTGATTCGTGAGTTTCAGTGTTGCGGCGCGTGACCCCGCCAGAAGGATATCGGCGCTGCCCTGGGGATCGAATTTCGCGAGCCTCAACTCGTCCGCCGTTTCGATCGCGAGCACACGCAGTCCGCCGACCGCCACAACCCACCCGCGTCGGAGTGCATCGATAGCGCGCGCCGCTGCACGCGGATCGGGTGAAACATTGCTCAGAATACGAACTCGGTGACCAATGGAACATGGTCGGACGGCTTTTCCCAGCTTCGAACGGGTTCATGAACGGCATGTGCTACCGCTTGTGCCGCGACATCGGGCGTCGCCCACATGTGATCGAGCCGCCGCCCACGATCTGACGAAGCCCAGTCTTTTGCCCGATAGCTCCACCAAGTGTGAAGCCTGGCCGGAGCCGGCACAAACTTTCGACCAAGATCAACCCAGTCAGCCGCCGCCTGCATCCGTCCCAGCGTTTCCACCTCGATCGGCGTATGACTGACAGTCCCGAGCAGTTGTTTGTGCCCCCACACGTCGCTTTCCAGTGGCGCGACGTTGAAATCGCCCACGAGCAGAGTCGGGCCAGCCAGCGTTTCCGACCAGCGTGTCATACGTTCGAAAAAGTCGAGCTTCTGAGCAAATTTGTGATTGAGTTCCCGGTCAGGAACGTCGCCGCCCGCCGGAATATAAACATTCTCCAGTCGCATTCCGTTCGGCAAGCGTGCGCCGATATGACGTGCCTCGCCATTTGCCTGCCAGTCGAGTCGGTCGTCCTCGATTAGCGGAATGCGCGAGAGGATGGCGACGCCATGGTGCATCTGCTGACCGTTGAGCATTTGATGGACATAACCAAGATCGTGAAACGCCTGCGTGGGAAACACATTGTCCATCACCTTCGTTTCCTGAAGGCACAGAATGTCGGGCGATTCCTGCCGAAGAAACTGTTCGACGATTCCGATTCGGAACCGGACTGAGTTGATGTTCCAGGAAGCGATCTTCAGCGTGTCGTTCATGACGGGCGATGTAGCGACGCCAAGCTCAATATTCCAGCGTTCCGATACGCCTATGGGCGCGTAAGGTCGAACGACCGTCCGAGCATATGCGAGGAAAAGCCTCGCACCAGCGGCAACCGCAAACAGAAAGACCCCCGCTCCGGGGGCATGGAGCGGGGGTCGACCGGCGTTCGTCACGCAGGCGAGCCACAAAGGCGAAAGGACGGTCAACAGGGGGAAATCCCGGCGGTTCGTCTCTCTGTGACTGCCTGACCGTTTTACCCGTACTTACCTGTCGCGAATATGAACGTGACTCTTAATGGCGGGGCCCCATTGGGCGCGGGTCGCGCCATGCAAACGCTCCGTCGCTAACAGGCACGTTAAATCGCTGATTGCTCAGGCGAACTGACGTGCGGTTGTTCTGCGCGTCCAGCGCAACCCACCCCTGCAATCGCAAGCCGGCGGGCGCGCCCGGCTCGCGCGCGAATGCCAGTGTGATTGCACCATATTCGGGATGGCGCGGGTCGCGTGCCTCAGCCATGACGATACGGGGATCACTGGTATCGACAATGCGCGCGAATCGCGTCAGATCTTTCGATGGGTCCAGCAACACACCCAGCGGCGAATTTCCGATCGGCCAGCGCGAAACCTGTTTCACCGAATAATCAATAAAAGTCAGCGCCTTGCCATCGCCCACAATCAGTATGGGTACGCCGTCCTGATACTGGAATCGAATCTTGCCGGGTCGTTTGAGCGTCAACTTCCCGGTCAGCGTTTTCCCCGACCGGTCAGTTTGCACGAAATCCGCGGTCATCGTGTGAACGGCTTTAAGGTGTGCCGAAACCGCGAGCAGATCGGGATTGGGAGCAGGAACGACTTGCGCACCTGCAACGGTGGCGATCAGCGCGAATGGCGCAAACAGGCGATAGGTCACGCGATCTTCTCCATTTAACTTTCCGGTGGCCTGTGGCTGTGGCCGCTTTAACCCGCTCTGAACCGTTAATTAGTTCAGTGGTCGTCCGTCGGTATCCATCAATACCTCACGACGTCCAACATGATCGGGACGGCTGACCAGTCCGTCGGTTTCCATCCGTTCGATCAAACGCGCCGCACTATTATAGCCCACGCGCAATTGCCGCTGCAGCCAGCTAGTCGATGCTTTTTGTGATTCGGCGACCAATTGCCGGGCCTTGCGATAAGCCTGATCCTCGGGACTATCCTCGCCCGATGGTGCACCATCGAGGGTATAGCCGCCATCTTCGGGCTCCTCTGTAACCGCCTGAATATAATCGGGCCGGCCCTGTGCGCGCCAGTGATCGGCAACCGCCTTCACTTCTTCGTCGCTAACGAAGGGGCCATGGACGCGAACGATCTGTTTGCCGCCGGGCATATAGAGCATATCGCCCTTGCCGAGCAGTTGTTCGGCACCCTGTTCGCCAAGAATGGTCCGCGAATCGATCTTCGACGTGACCTGAAAGCTGATGCGCGTCGGGAGGTTGGCCTTGATAACGCCGGTAATTACGTCGACCGACGGGCGCTGCGTTGCCATGATGAGATGGATACCCGCAGCGCGAGCCTTTTGGGCAAGTCGCTGGATCAGAAATTCGACTTCCTTGCCCGCCGTCATCATCAGATCGGCAAGTTCGTCGACGATCACGACAATCTGCGGCAGAACCTCGAAGTCGAGCGCCTCTTCTTCGTAAAGCGGCTGACCGGTTTCAGCATCGTAACCTGTCTGGACGCGCCGCCCCAGTCGTGTTCCCTTAGCCTTGGCGGCGCGCACCTTATCGTTGAAGCTGGCAAGTCCACGAACACCGACTGACGCCATCATGCGATAGCGTTCCTCCATCTGCTCTACCGCCCATTTCAGCGCGCGGATGGCCTTTGCCGGTTCGGTAACGACCGGCGACAACAGATGCGGGATGTCTTCATAACTCGACAGTTCGAGCATCTTGGGATCGATCATGATCATCCGGCACTGATCTGGCGTCAGGCGATACAGCAGCGATACGATCATCGCATTCAATCCGACCGATTTACCCGAACCAGTCGTACCCGCGACAAGCAGATGCGGCATCGGCGCAAGGTCGGCAATAACCGGGTCACCCGCGATATTCTTGCCCAGAATGATCGGCAATTGTGCCGACTGATCCTCGAACGCCTGACTCGCGACCAGTTCATGCAGTACCACTGATTCGCGTCGTGCATTCGGCAATTCGATGCCGATCACGCTGCGTCCGGGAATCGTCGCAACGCGCGCCGACAGCGCCGACATGTTGCGTGCAATGTCGTCCGCTAACTGAATAACGCGACTGGCTTTTATGCCGGCGGCGGGTTCCAGTTCGTACATTGTGACGACGGGGCCGGGGCGAACCTCGACGATCGAACCCTTTACATGAAAGTCGTCGAGCACGCTTTCCAGCAGGCGTGCGTTGCGCTCCAGCCCCGCTTTGTCGATGACTGGTCCCGACGATGGCGGTGGCGGGGTTAACAGGTCGAGCGTCGGCAAAGTGTATTTGTCGCGCAGTGCCAGGCTCGATTGCCGCTCCTTCTCACCCTTGCCCTTCGATGTTGCGGGCGCGCGATCGGCGATCACTGGGCGCGGACGCTCTTCGACAAGCGTTGCGATACGGGGGGTCGATTCGGTAATGCGAGGCGTAGCGACTGGTTTGGGCTCAGCCAAGGTACGCTCCCGCCGTCGAAACAGAAAAGCGCGCTCGGTTGCGTCCAGGTCGAGGCTTTTGGCCCAAACTACGATCCCAACAACGGCCAATATCGCCATGACCGTCCATGAAACGATTTCGCCGATGCCAGCATTCGGAATAAAAGCCGCCAGCCAATGAACCGCGCTGGTGCCTGAAAGCCCGACCACACCACCGAGCCCAGCGGGTAGGCCGGTCATCGACCCATCTCTGAACAGCGATAGTGCAATTGCGACAAGGGTGATGCCGAGGGTCGACCCGACGAAACGCCGTCGCCAGCCACTGACGGGAACATCACGCCAAAGGCGGATTGCGGTTACAATAATGACCGGCAGCAGCAGAATCACGGCGGGACCAAGCAACCATAGCATGATGTCCGAGGTCCAGGCTCCAGGTGCGCCCACCAAATTGCGCGCAGGCCCCGCCGCAGCGGTGTTCATAGCGGGGTCGCTGGGGCGATAGGTAATGAGCGCCGTCGCCAACAATAGCGCAAACAGGATTAACGCAATCGCGCCGGCCAGTGCACTGCTCCGCACAGCGCCACGCTTCACCGATTCCCGCAGGGTGGGACGAATGGCGACCGCCCGGCTGCTCATGACTACCCCCGATAAATTTGTGCGCGTTTCGTTCGCATTTACCATGCGCTTCAGCACGAGTCTCCGTCAAGAGTCCGCTGGCGTGACGACTGCCGGAATGCGATAGATGCCCGATGCAACGCGCAGATGTTCTCATCCTTGGTGGTGGCCTTGTCGGGCTGACTACCGCTCTCGCACTTGATGCTCATGGGCTGACCTCGGTCGTAATTGATCCTGCTGATCCCGCCAAAATGCTGACAGCGAATTTCGATGGGCGGGCCAGCGCTATTGCCTCGGCAAGCTGGCGGATGCTCGAGGCGATCGGGGTGGCATCACGCCTTGATACACAGGGTTGCAAAATTCGCCGCATCGAAGTCCGCGATGGACTGTCGAAGAACCCGCTCGACTTCACGCCGACCGATGGTGAAGCACTCGGCATAATGGTTGAAAACCGCCTTGTCCGCCGCGCGCTGTATGAAGCCGCGCTCGCAGCCGAACACGTCACTCTGAAAGCTCCGGCGCGCGCCACGTCGGTCACGCGCGGCCCCTCCGGCGTTCACGCTGTTTTGGATGATGGCAGCACCATCGATGCCGATTTGCTGATTGCTGCCGAGGGCCGCAATTCACCGACACGCGCTGCCGCTGGCATTCGTACAGCATCATGGAAATACGATCATACAGCGATCATATCAGCCTTCGATCACAGCATCCCACACGACAATGTCGCGCATGAAATTTTCTACCCAGCCGGGCCGTTTGCGCTGTTGCCGATGCTTCCCGGAAATCGATCCGCCCTCGTCTGGACAGTGACCGCGAAAGACGCTCCCGGCATCCTTGCTCTCAGCGACCACGCCTTTGCGGTCGAAGCGCACAAGCGTACCGGTGGCCTGCTCGGCGAACTCTCTGCGGCGGCCCCGCGCTCGTCTTATCCACTGAGTTTCCACCATGCCGCTGTTATCACCGGCGAACGGCTGGCGCTGGTTGGCGACGCGGCCCATGGCATCCATCCGATCGCTGGGCAGGGCCTGAACCTTGGCTTTCGCGACGTCGCCGCTCTGGTGGAAGTTTTGGTGGAGGGTAGCCGGCTCGGGCTAGACCTTGCCGATGTGCAATTGCTCGCCCGCTATCAAAGCTGGCGGAGCTTCGATACGTTGATGGTGGCAACCGCGACCGACACGCTGACGCGGCTGTTTGGGATCCCAGGTCGTCCGGCGCGCGCCGTTCGTCGCTTTGGACTGGGTGCGGTCCGACGTATCGCGCCACTCAAATCAATGTTCATGGCCGAAGCGCGGGGTGAAACCGGTGCGCTTCCGAAACTGCTTCAGGGCATCACAATCTGATTACTGAAGCGTAACCCGATCTTCGCCGCCGTGACGACCGAAGAACTGCATCAACTGAACGATGAGGTCTGCCCGATCAGCCAGTGATGCTGCCTCCAGCAATGCCTGTTTCGCCGCCGCATCAAAGGGCGCGATCTGCGCTATGCCGTTAACCAGCGACTCGTCGTCCAACCGCGCCACGGCTTCCCAATCGACGGCATAGCCCTGACCTTCGGCAAAGCGCCGCGATTCGTGTTCCAGGCTCGCGCGCCGCGCCAATGCCAGATTGGTGTCTTCGCGATCATCGACCTCGATTTCCGCCTCGATCTGGCGAAACGGCGTCGTCACGTCGAGTTCGCGGGTCATACGAAAACGCGCCAGACCCTCGAGAACGATATTGTAACGCCCGTCATCCAGCGCCTCAACATGCGCGATTTTCCCTAAACAGCCGATGTCGAATAGCGGTGGTGTATCGTTATCGTCCTCGGCGCGGATGATTCGCGGCTGGATCAGCCCGATTCGCCGGTCGCGCGCCATAGCATCGCTGATTAGCGCCCGATAACGCGGTTCGAATATGTGCAGCGGTAACTGCATCCGTGGGAACAGCAGCGCGCCACCCAGCGGAAAAATCGATATGCGCTGAAGACCGGTTGTTTTCTGGCTCACGTGAACAACACCGCCGACAACCGCCGTCGTTGCGCCGAAACCCAGGGATCCATGACGCCCACCACATCGAATAGTTTCAGCAATTGCGCCTTTGCCGCGCCTTCGTTCCATTCACGATCGGTAGCAATCATCGCCAGCAAATGATCAGCGGCACCGTCACGATTGCCGGCCGCCATCAGGCCGCCCGCCAGTTCGAATCGCTTGTCCATATTTTCAGGATTCGCCGCAACCTCGGCTTCCAGCCCAGACAGGTCGGCAACCGGCTTGGCATCTTTCGCCAGCGCCAACGCCGAATGTGCGCGGACGATCGCCGGGTCTTTCTCCAGTTCAGCCGAAACCGCGCCCAGCAGGTCCGTTGCCTCATCGATACGCCCGCCAGCCGTCAGAGCCCTCGCCAGACCTGAAATCGCCGCAGGATTATCGGGTGCCATATCGACGATCTGCGCGAAGATGCCCGCAGCGCGTTCGACATCGCCAGCCGTCAGCACTTCCTCGCCCATTGCGATCAGCGGCTCGATCTCGGCCTCCAGAGCTTGCTCCTCGCCTTGTATCGGCAATTTCTTCAGGATTGTGTCGAGCAGTTTAATTAGTGCCCCCTCAGTCCGTGCAGGCGTCAGGTCGGCCACAAGCTGTCCCTGGAACACGGCATAGACAGTCGGGATGCTCTGCACGCGAAATTGCGCTGCAATGGCCTTGTTGGCATCTACATCGACTTTTACGAGCATCACGCCCTTCGCCGCATAATCCGCCGCTACTTTTTCGAGCACCGGCGACAGCGCCTTGCAGGGTCCACACCATTCCGCCCAGAAATCGAGGATGACGAGCTTGGTCATCGACGGTTCGATCACATCCAGACGGAATGTTTCGATCTGCTCCCGGTCAGCCGCACTCAATCCCAGCGTCGCCACATGATTCTCCAGTTTTTCGTATTGCCCTTATGTGGGGTTTGTCGCGCATCTGCCAAGGGGAGACGGCTCGTATAGAGATAGGGTTGCGTCCCGCGAAACCCTCTGCTAGCTGGCCGCCCTACCCGACGGAGACTGTAACGGTCACCATCGACGCTCGAGCGGGCGTAGCTCAGGGGTAGAGCACGACCTTGCCAAGGTCGGGGTCGAGGGTTCGAATCCCTTCGCCCGCTCCATCGCGTAGTGCGAGACTGATTTAGCAGTGGTAAATCAGTCTCCGCGCAAGTGCGGGTGGCCTCGCCAATGGCGAGGACCAATGACGCCGGCTTTGCTCGTAACTGGCTCTTAAACTAACACTTAGTGGGAATGCCCTTCAGTCGGCGCACAGGCCCCTTCGGCAATCTCAACCTGGATCGTCGAATGTTGGATCCCGAATCGTGTTTTAAGCATCGTGCAGACGTCATGCAGGAATGCGTCTCCCGGCTGACCATCCGGGGTCACCAGGTGGACGGTCAGGGCGCTCTCCGTCGTGCTCATCGGCCAGATATGCAGGTGATGGACCTGCGTTACTCCCGGCAGGTCACCGAGCGCACCGGACACGGCAACCGGATCTATCGAAGGTGGTACGGCATCCAACGCCATCGTTACCGAATCACGCAACAGGCCCCATGTCCCGACTACAATAACCGCGACAATCGCCAGACTCGTTGCCGGGTCGAGCCATGCCCATCCGGTACGCGCGATTATAAACCCTGATACGACGACACCTGCCGAAACCGCTGCATCCGATGCCATGTGCAGATAGGCTCCGCGAATGTTGATGTCGCTGGCCCGTCCCCGCGCGAACAGCAACGCCGTTGCGCCGTTGATCAATATGCCGAGTCCCGCGACCACCATAACGGTGTTGCTGGCAACCGACTGCGGTTCGCCGAAGCGACGGATGGCTTCGACCGCGATTGCTCCGACCGCGACCAGCAGGAACACCGCGTTGAATAAAGCGGCCAGCACTGACGACTTCCGCCAGCCATAAGTAAAGCGCTTCGACGCAGCTCGCTTTCCTGCCGCAGCAGCGCCCCACGCCATCAACAGGCCGAATACGTCCGAAAGATTGTGGCCCGCGTCAGCCAGCAGCGCCATCGAGTTGGCGGCGAATCCGTAGATCGCCTCGAGCACGACAAAACCGACGTTCAGCGAAATCCCGATCAGAAACGCCGAATCGAAATTGGCGGGCGCGTGGCTATGCCCGTGCCCGCCATGTGAGTGGCCATGCCCATGGCCGCCATCGTTACCGTGCGAATGCCCATGATCGCTCCCGTGATCATGGTGGTCATGGGCGCCCACTCAGGCGGCCCAGTGAATGTCGATGGGCAGTTCGCAATCCGCCAGCACGCGGCCAACGGGCGTGAGTGAACGGCTACCGTCCTCGATCGCCTGTTCCAGCAGCGCCTTTTTGTCATCGCCTGTTATCGTCATCAATAAGGTTCGCGCCGACAGGATCGCAGCTTTGCTCAACGTAACGCGTGCCACCGGTGCTTCGGCGGGCATTGGGTCAGGCATCACGCCCAGCGCGCGCTGCTCCTTGGGACCGTTCAGCGCTTCTTCCAGATCGGGGCCGGCAAAGATCGATGCAACATGGCCGTCACCGCCCATACCCAGCCAGACCAGATCGATGGGCCACGGCAGATCGGCCAATCGCGCATCCGCCGCCTTGCCGCTCATCTTATAGTCGGCTGCCGTTGCGCCGCCGGTCAGCGGGATAACGCGGCCGCCTTTTGGCAAGAACATCTTGGCGAGCATTGCGACGTTGGAAAGGGGGCTGGTCACATCGACGATACGATCGTCGGTCGGCACGATCGTCACATGCTTCCAACTGCGTTTTTGCTGACTGATGAGGTCGAGCGCGGCGAGCGGCGTCTTGCCGCCGGGCAAAGCGATCAGTGCCGATCCTCGCGCATCCAGCGCAGAATCGATGATGAAGCCGACATCCCCGGCTACGGCTTGGGCAAGTTCTTCGGCGGTGTCATAGTCCCACCATTCGGCTTCGATCGTCACTTGTATGTCCTTCATTAAATATACACGCAGTCGTTATGCTGAAATCGGTTCGGCATCCATTGGTCCACACGCGCGGTTCCTGCGGAAAAATGGATGCTGAAACAAGTTCCCGCTAACGATGAATTGAAATTACGGGTTCACGATCGTGGGCGTAACCGGAGGTGCCCCAGTCGGAATCGCCGCGTTCGCAACAGATTCCGCCGACTCAGCATCTGCGGGAGGCGGCATGATCGCCGCCGCTTCGATGATGTCCAGCGCACGGTGCGCCTCTACCCAGCGACGGGCTGCGGTCATCCAGTCACCTGCCAGCGCCTGTCCGGGCAGGCGCGCAACTTCGGCCAGCGCACCATCGACCTGTCCACCGTCCAACATCAACCGTGCACGGGCAATGCGTTCATCCGGTGCTGGGGCTGGAGTCCCTTCGCGACGTATAACGACCATCGTCGATAGTGCGCGTTTGGTGGCGACCCACCAGCCTTCATCTTTCGACCCACCGGAAAGATTAGGGGCGATCTGATCCAGACCCTGTTTCAAATTGGCTATCGTTACGGGATTTTGTCCGGCGGCGATGACCGCCGCCACCGCCCTTGGCTGTGTCTCGCCGAAACGGGTTTTGATCTGACCTTCGATATAGCCCAGTCCGGTTCCGCGATCGATGGCACGACGCGCCGCAAATGCGATCAGCAGATTCTCGGCACGTCCCGCATTTCCGGCGGCAGCAGCGGCGCGCAGGTCGATCCGCGCAATGCGTTCCTCCAGTTCCGAAACGCGCATATCGACAGCCGCGCTCTGCGTGGGAACGGCCGCGGTTGCGGGTAATACTGACGTCGTGACGCCGGTTGGCGCAGGCAGGGCTGCTGCTGCCTGAGCATTCGCTGGCGCGGTCGACACGAGCGCAATCGGTGCAGCTCCGATCATTTTGCGCGCCGGGTTCCAGCGCGTGAATGCCCAGACCATAACCACCGACCCGGCTAGGAATGCCAACAGCGCAATAATCACCGCATTGCGCATCGGGCGTTTTCGGCGCCCCTGGCCATCGTCCTGCCATGTCACGGTCGCATCAGTGTCATTATTATAGTCGCTCGCCATCGTGCTGTCCGGTCCCGTCGCCTATTCCTCGCGCATTTCGCACAGTCTGGCGGCGAGTGCCAGCATCGCAGCGTCTTGAGGCTGACCGGCAATCTCGACTGATTGCCATCCGGAACCTGCTGCATTGGCGGCTGCGCTGCTGATTGCGATGAGCGCGATTGAGGATTTTTGCATCGTTACAGCGGCAAAACGCCGGGCGGCACGGGCGGAATGCACTAACGCTACGACATCGTCGGGAATCGCCGGAGCGGATACGATTTCGCTCACGTAGACCGTAACCGTTTCGACGCCGAACGATGTGCTTTCAAATGCAGTCCGATCGCGGCCCGCCAGATGCAACGCATGGTTGCGCTGATCCTCGGCCATTTTCCCGATGATCGTAGTAACGTCGTCGTTTCCCGAGATAATATTTCTGAAACCCACCCTTTTCGCGGCTTCGGCAGTCGCATCTCCAACGGCATAAAGCGGCAAATTCAGATATTTTGCCAATCCGCTTCCCCCATGCAGGGCGGCATTGGCGCTTGTCATCAGAACCGAATCGAACATCGCCGCATCAGGGGCCGACCATTCGACTGCGTGCGTTTCGAACAGTGGCCGAACGATCGCCTTCATCCCCATCGCCGCCGCTCTTGCAGCAGTTGCCGATGCGCCGGGTTCGGGCCTCAGGATTAGCAGCCGCCGATTCACTTGCCGAACAGCACCCGCAATTCCGGGGGTGCCGCTTCCAGCAATTGCTTCGCCAACTGTGCGGCCGAATCGGGGCCGTCGATGACAATAGCGCCCTTCACATGAAGCGCACCGTCGCCCGATAGGAGCTCTGCCGTCAGGATCATCGCACCATCACGCATCACGGCATAGGCACCAACCGGAGAATGGCAGTCGGCATCCAGTTCCGCCAACAAGCTGCGTTCGGCACAAACCGCCGCCCGTGTCGCCTTGCAATCGATCGCATCGAGCAGCGCACGCATGGTCTCATTCTCGGTCCGGCATTCGATCCCGATCGCGCCCTGCGACGCGGCGGGCAACAATTCTTCGACCTTAATCGCTGCACCGACGTCGTGCTGATTCAGCCGATCCAGCCCAGCCGCCGCCAATAACGTTGCATCGGCCTCGCCCGCGTCCAGCTTCGCCAGTCGCGTTGCCACATTTCCCCGAATCGGTGCGATGATCAGGTCTGGCCGCAATCGCAGCAGTTGCGCGGCGCGGCGCGGCGAACTTGTCCCCACGCGCGCACCAGGTTTTAGTGCGGCGATCGAAGTGGCACCGATCAGGCGATCACGCACATCGGCGCGCGGCAGCATCGCGGCGATCGTGATTCCCGCGGGCCGCAGCGTCTCTACGTCTTTGAGCGAATGAACCGCGAAATCGATATCCCCGGCGAACAGTGCGCCATCCAGCGCCTTGGTCCAAAGCGCCTTTCCGCCGATTTCCGCCAGTGGTCGATCCTGAATTCGGTCGCCAGCGGTCATTATCGGCACGATCTCGATACGGCCCTCGACCCAGCCATGCGCCGCGCACAGCGCGTCACGCGTCAATCGTGCCTGCGCAAGTGCAAGCGGCGAACCTCTGGTCCCAAGGCGAATAGTAGCGGCGGTCATTCGCGCGTGCTAGCGGCTCGCTGATGAAGGCGAAAGTCCGATGACACTGATACTCGGCATCGAATCGAGTTGCGATGAGACCGCGGCTGCGCTGGTCGATGGCGACCGCGTGATTCTCAGCCACCGGCTCGCCGGACAGGAGGCTGCCCACGCGCCCTATGGCGGTGTCGTGCCGGAAATCGCCGCACGCGCGCATGTCGAGGTACTGATCCCGCTGGTGGAGGCTGCGCTGTCCGATGCAGGGATCACGTTGGCTGACGTCGATGCTGTGGCAGCGACCGCTGGCCCCGGCCTTATCGGTGGTGTCATGGTCGGTCTCGTTACTGCAAAGGCCCTTGCCCATGCCAGTGGCAAACCGCTGGTCGCGGTCAATCATCTGGAAGGTCATGCGCTCAGCCCGCGCCTCGCGGATGCTACGCTCCGGTTTCCTTATCTGCTGCTGCTCGTGTCGGGCGGCCATTGCCAGTTGCTGTTTGTGCGCGGCGTCGGCGATTATCGCCGCCTTGCCACCACAATCGACGACGCAGCGGGCGAAGCGTTCGACAAGACTGCTAAACTTTTGGGACTTGGTTTCGGCGGACAGGCTGTCGAACGTGCAGCGGCGCTTGGCGATGCCAAGGCGGTCAAACTTCCGCGACCCCTGTTCGGATCGTCTGAACCACATTTCTCCTTCGCTGGCCTTAAGAGCGCAGTCCTCCGCGCTCGCGATACCGGCCAGTACAGACCCGAAGACATCGCCGCATCCTTTCAGTCTGCCGTCGTAGACTGCCTGATCGACCGTACTTCAAAGGCACTTTCAGCAGCAGAAGGCGCAACCGCGCTCGTCGTCGCAGGTGGCGTTGCCGCCAACACAGCCATCCGCACCGCCCTTAGCGCCTTGGCTGCATCGCGCGGGCTGCCGTTCGTCGCGCCGCCGCTCTGGCTGTGTACTGACAATGCCGCGATGATCGCATGGGCGGGGATCGAGCGTTTCGAAGCGGGCTATCGCGACGCCCTCGATACCCCGGCCTATCCCCGGTGGCCGCTCGACCCTTCGGCAGAAAAAGCGCGCGGTGCAGGAGTAAAAGCATGAGAATAGGCGTCATCGGTGGCGGAGCATGGGGAACTGCACTCGCGCAGGTTGCAGCTGCGGCTGGCGATCCCGTCACCCTGTGGGCGCGCGAACACGACGTCGTGGCGTCGATCAACCGTGAACATGAAAACCGTCAGTTTCTCCCCAACATCCCGCTATCGGCCGCGATCCGCGCCACAGAATCACTCGCGGATCTGGTCGCCTGCGACGCATTACTCGTCGTCGTGCCCGCCCAGCATCTCCGTGCCGTGCTGTCCGAAACCCCCGTGGACACTCGCCCGCTTGTCCTGTGCGCAAAGGGTATAGAGGCCGGCACCGTCGCACTCATGTCCGAGATCGCGCATTCGGTTCACCCCCGCGCGCCCATCGCGGTGCTGTCCGGTCCCACATTCGCAGCCGAAGTCGCGCGCGGGCTACCTACCGCCGTCACCCTTGCCTGCGCCGATGAAAACATCGGTCGCGCGCTTGCCGAACGTCTCGCCCAGCCGACTTTCCGTCCCTATGCCTCGGATGATGTCGCGGGTGCGGAGATCGGCGGCGCAGTTAAAAACGTTCTCGCCATCGCCTGCGGAGTTGTTGCGGGGGCAGGTCTCGGCGAAAATGCCCGCGCTGCCCTGATCGCGCGCGGATTTGCCGAAATGGTGCGTTACGGCGTCGCTCGTGGAGGCCGCGCCGAAACGCTCAGCGGTTTGTCTGGCCTCGGTGATCTGGTCCTCACATGCTCGTCAGTCGCCTCGCGCAACTTTTCGCTCGGTGTCGGCCTTGGCAAAGGTGAATCTGCCGAATCGCTTCTCGCCGATCGCGCCAGCGTGGCGGAGGGAGCCTTCACCGCCCCCGTCCTCGCTCAGTCTGCAAAAGCCCTCGAAATCGCCATGCCCGTCGTCGAAGCCGTCTGCGCACTCCTTTCCGGCGAATCGAAAGTCGATGCGGTGGTCGCCGCGCTTATGTCCCGCCCGCTTGGACGCGAAGGCTAAAAGTCCCAGCAGATCCCTTTATTTTCCCAGTCGTTATACCGTGTCGGTTCCAGCCCCTTCGGACCGCCCGACTCATCTTGAGCGACAATCGGCTCGGGTTCGGGCACAGGTGTGTTCGGCGGCAGATCGGCGGGCGGCTTGACGTGAGCCGGACGGTTACCATTCATCGCAATATGCCTCAGTACAGGATACTCAGTGGACAAGTCGGAGCCTAAGCGCACCAATGCAACCCCCCAAGGGTCTGGCCCGGAAGGTGAGATCGCAGGAGCCCGCGCTCGCGCCGCTGCCCTCCGCCTCATCGACGCCGTCCTGCGTCAGGGCCAACGCCTCGATAGCTCGGTCATCCACGCCACGCGCGGTGTCACACGGCCAGAGGATCGCGCGCTCGCCATCGCCATCGCCACCGAAGTCCTGCGCCACCTTCCCGATCTCGATGCGCTGATCGATTCCGCCACTGAAAAGCCGCTGCCCCACGACGTAAAGGCGCGCAGCGTCCTCCGCCTCGCGCTTGTACAGGCTCTCATCCTCGGTACGCCGCCCCACGCTGCCATTGCCACGGCATTGCCGCTCGTCCTTGGTGGTCCACGCAGGCTCGTCCACGGCGTCTTCGGAACATTGACCCGGCGCGGCGCGCTGCTGCCCGAAATTCCCACGCTTCCGGCCGAAGTGGTGGAACGCTGGACCAAAGCATGGGGACTGGAGGCGCTGGAAAACGCCGCCCGCGCCATCGCCGCACCGCCGCCACTCGATCTCGCTCTCCGCGATCCCGCCGACGATCGCATCGAAGGGGAACAACTCGCCCCCGGCCACCGCCGCCTGCCGCGTGGCCTCAGCGTCACCGCACTCCCCGGCTACGAAGACGGTCGCTTCTGGGTCCAGAATATCGCTGCCCAAATTCCGGTGAAGCTGCTCGGCGCTGGAAATGGTCGCACCGTTCTCGACCTGTGCGCAGCACCGGGTGGTAAAACCATGCAACTCGCCGCCGCTGGCTGGAACGTCATCGCCGTCGAACAGCATTCAGGCCGCATCCAGCGCCTTCGCGAAAACCTGGAACGCACGAAGCTAACCGCCGAAATCGTCGAAGCCGACGTCATGAAATGGGAGCCAGCGGCCCCGGTCGATGCCATTCTCCTCGACGCGCCCTGCACCGCAACCGGCATCTTCGCGCGCCACCCCGACGTCCTGCACCGTATCGGCGACAAGGACATCGCTTCGCTGTCCGCACTACAGGGCCGAATGCTCGCCCGCGCGATCCAGTGGCTGAAACCCGACGGACGACTGGTTTATGCTACCTGCTCGATGGAACCCGAAGAAGGCGAACAGGTGATTGCCAAGAGCGGGCTTACCGTCGATCCGGTAAGCGCGAACGAACTGCCGCTGGGCCTGACCCCGGCCCCCGAAGGCTGGGTCCGCATTTTGCCACGGCCCGGTCTGGACGGATTCTTCATGGCGAGGCTGAAACCTTTCTGACCATTCCGCCATGCCGTGGGCTCACTTCAAGTGCTTCCTGAGTGGATGATATTGTTGGTCTCTCGGCATCGGCCATGCCATGTCCCCGCGTGATGGCTCCCAATAAATATTCAAACCACTCCCGCCTTCCTTGGTGGGAACGACGCAGTGTTCTCGCTGCGATCATGCTAGCGGGGCTTATTCCTCTTTTCTGGCCTGCGCTGCCGCCGTTGTCGGATCTTCCAGGTCATATGGGGCGGTGGCACATCGAGATGACCATTGGGCAATCCGCTGTGCTGGCGCATTATTATGCGTTTGCCTGGGCGCCGATTGGCAATCTTGGGATGGATCTTCTGGTGCCTGCCTTCGCCACCGTGCTGCCGTTCGAGCAGGCTGCAAAGTTCGGGGTGATGCTCATCCCTCTGTTGACGATGGCTGGTTTACTCTGCAGCGCACACGAAGCACATGGCCCAGTGCCGCCGACGGCGTTGTTTGCGATGCCACTTGCATATGCGTGGCCGTTCCAGTTCGGATTCGTCAATTTCGCTTTGGCACAGGGGTTGGCTCTGTGCGTTTTCGCCTTGTGGCTGCGGCTGGGACGACAGCGGCGGTTTGCATTGCGCGCCACGATCTTCGTACCGATCGCGTGTGGACTGTGGTTGGCGCATAGCTTCGGCTGGATGATGTTCTGCCTAATGGCCGCTGGTGCGGAACTGGCGCGATTCCGCTCGGAAAAACGGACCTGGCACGCGACGTTTATCGCGGCCGCAGTGCAGGGCGTGCCGCTGGCTTTGCCGTTGCTCGTTATGGTGTTGGCGTCGGCCGGACAGGGTGTGCGCGCAGACGACTGGTTCAATTGGGGGGCAAAGAGTCTTTGGTTTGTCTCGATCTTGCGCGATCGCTGGGCGGCGTTCGACATAGCGTGCTTGGTGCCGATCGTTCTTATACTCTACGTTGCGGCGCGTAGCCCGAAACTGGGTTTTTCGGCACTCCTTGGCTGGCCGGCTCTGCTGTTCCTCTTCGCGTTCATCTTGCTTCCACGGCTTGCGCTCGGCGGTGCCTATGTCGATATGCGAATGGCACCAGCGATGATTATGCTCGGACTGCTCGCGATCGCACCGCCAAAGGGCGGGGGACGGTTTGCGCAGGTGCTGGCAGTCGTGGCGGTTGTCTTCTTCTCGGTCCGAATGACCGCAACAACGGTCAGCTTTGCGCTTCGCTCGGTCGAACAGCAGCGCGAACTTGCAGCAATCCCCACCATCCCGCGCGGCGCATCTGTGCTCTCTCTCGTCTCGCGCCCGTGTGGCGGGGCCTGGTCGGACCTTCGGCGCGATCAACTGCCGGGAATGGCAATCGTCCGCCGCGACGTCTTCACCAATGATCAATGGAGTTTGGAAGGGCAGCAACTTCTGCATATTCGTCACGCCGCTGCGATCCCCTATCTCGCTGACCCTTCGCAACTCGTCTATCCAAGTGTCTGTCCCGATATCGGCTCGAACTTTGTCACGGCAATTCGAGAGTTCCCGCGAGCGGGCTTCACACACGTATGGACTATCGGCTTCCCGCCCGCCGCGCTTGGGCGTGACCTGCAATTGATCTGGACCAACGGAAGTTCAGCACTCTATCGGGTGCGGCGCTAATTGGCACGTCGGTTGTTTTGCTAAAACTCGTTTGTCTCCCACAATCCTTGCTCCCCTAACATCACCGGGCTAAGGCAAAAACCGATGACTTCTCCTATACGTATCGCCCCATCCATCCTGTCCGCCGACTTCGCCCGTCTGGGTGAGGAGGTCCGTGCGCTCGAAGCTGCGGGGGCGGACTGGATTCATGTCGATGTCATGGACGGGCATTTCGTCCCCAACCTCACCATCGGACCGGCCGTGGTAAAGGCGCTGCGTCCGCATACGACGCTGCCGCTCGACGTTCATTTGATGATTTCTCCGGTCGATAGTTTCCTTGATGCTTTTGCAGAGGCTGGGGCGGATCACATTACTGTCCATCCAGAGGCTGGCCCGCACATTCATCGTACGGTTCAGCGTATCAAGTCGCTCGGCAAGATGGCGGGCGTGTCGCTCAATCCCGGTACCCCTGCGAAGATGCTCGACTATCTCATCGACGACATCGATCTGGTGCTGATTATGAGCGTCAATCCCGGTTTCGGGGGGCAGAGCTTCATCGAAAGCCAGCTCCGCAAGATCGAAGCGGTGCGAAAGATGATCGACAAGACCGGCCGCGATATCCGGCTGGAGGTCGATGGCGGCATCGATATGAAAACCGCAGTACAGGCCATTGCCGCAGGGGCGGATGTATTGGTGGCGGGCACCGCGACGTTCCGCGGCGGACCATCGGCTTATGCTTCCAATATCGCCGGTCTGAAAAGCGCAGGCCAGAAAATCGCCGGTCTCCAAGACGCGTGACCCGGAAAGGCCCAGATAAAGTCGGGCCTAAAGACGCCCCCATCGGTGGCGAGGATGTCGAAGTGGCGGGTGCCGAAATAGAGGTTGGCAAGCGCCTTGTTCGTGTCGGTGGCGACAAGGGGCTATCTCTCGGCGAGCGGCTTTCCAACCACTTCCATCGCCTGACGTGGACCACTCCCCTTCACGCGTTGCGCCTGAAGGGGCGCTTCCCGCTTAAACTATTGGCAGTGCCGACCGACCCTGTCCCCGGCAATCGTCACATCGGGCAATGGTTGTTGTCGGGAACGATGCGCTGGCAGGGGGAAACCGTCGCTCTCGACGATCTCGATATGTCCGGCGCTGGGTATTCGGCGGGATTTTCCGATTATCTCCAGCGTTTCGAATGGCTCCGTGATCTTGCTGCCACAGGATCGCGTGCACAGGCCGCGCCGGTCGCCGAACAGTTGATGCGCAAATGGCTTGCGGCGCACGGCGAACACGTCAGCGATGCCGCGTGGCGGATGGATTTGTGCGGCTGGCGCATTCTTTTCTGGACCGCGAATGCACCGCTGATCCTGTCATCCACCGATCTCATCTATCGTTCGGCAGTTCTCAACGCGCTTGCCCGGATGGCGCGCCATCTCGATCGGGGTGCCGATCGCGCGCCTCAGGGCAATGCTCGTGTGTCGGCGTGGACTGGCGTCGTGGCGGCAGGTTTACTCATCCCCGGCGGCGATCACCGGCTGGCTTTCGGTGAAGCCGGGCTACAGCGCGCGCTGGCAGCGGGTTTTAGCGAAGATGGTGGCGCGATCGCCCGCAGCCCCCATGACCAGATCGACGCGATCCTGCTGCTGTCGATGCTGGGGCAGGTTTATGCTGCGCGCCGCCGTGAAACACCGGATTTTATCGAGAACGTAAAGCAGCGCGCGGTTTCGGCTCTGCTCGGTATCACGATGGGCGATGGCGGACTGTCCAGTTGGCAGGGTTCCGGCCCCGTCGCTTCGGACCGCATCGAACAGGTCGTTGCCGCCAGCGCGGTTCGCACCCGTCCGCTCCGGCAGGCCCGCGATTGGGGTTATCAGCGATTGTCGGCGGGCGGCACGGTCATGGTGATGGATGCCGCACCGCCACCGGCCAGTCGCCTTGGCGGCACCGGATGCGCTTCGACGCTCGCCTTCGAATTGTCCGATGGCACGCAGCGACTGATCGTCAATTGTGGTGGCTCGAGGGGCAGCACTGGAATCCCCTCAGAACTGACGCAGGGTCTGCGAACGACGGCGGCGCATTCCACGCTGACGGTTGGGGATAGCAATTCGACTGCAATCCTTGCCGATGGTGCGCTGGGTCAGGGCGTCAACACGATAGAGATTGACCGCCAGGAACTGGAGGGCGGCAGTCGCATTGATGCCAGCCACGACGGTTATGCGCGGCGCTATGGCTTTATCCACAAGCGTACGCTTGCGCTGTCGGGCAACGGGCGCGAGCTGCGCGGCGAGGATGCTTTGCTCCCTTCGCCTCGCCGCCGCCGCCGTTCGTCGGGTGCGGCTTTCGCGATCCGCTTTCATCTGGCACCGGGCGTAGAGGTTACGCCGACGGCTGATGGGCAGGCGGCGTTGCTGCGGATCGATCATGGTCCGCTTTGGCAGTTTCGCTGTCGTGGTGGCACTTTGACTGTCGAGGAAAGTCTTTGGGTCGATGCGGCCGGTCGTCCGCGACCGACCGTGCAATTCGTTGTGTCGGGTGTCGCGCCCGCGGGCGGAGCAAGCATCGGCTGGTTATTAAAACGAGCAGGATAAAATGACGAATATCAAGATTAAGCGCGCGCTCTTGTCGGTTTCGGACAAGGGTGGCCTCATCCCGCTTGGGCAAGCACTGGTGCGTCACGGCGTCGAACTGGTTTCCACCGGTGGTACCGCTCGTGCGTTGCGCGATGCCGGGCTGACAGTCCGCGACATCGACGATCTCACCGGCTTTCCCGAAATGATGGATGGCCGGGTAAAAACGCTACATCCCGTCGTTCACGGCGGGTTGCTCGCAGTGCGCGACAATGCCGAACACGTCGCCTCGATGGAGGAACACGGCATCGGCGCGATCGACCTCGTTATCGTCAACCTTTACCCGTTCGCCGCGACCGTCGCAAAGGGCGCTGCCCGCGACGAGATTATCGAGAATATCGATATCGGTGGACCGTCGATGATCCGGTCGGCTGCGAAAAATCATGCTTTCGTAACCATTGTGACCGATCCCGGCGACTATCGCGAACTGATGGCCGCGCTGGACGAAAACGAAGGTACCATCTCGCTCGAATTACGTCGGAAATACGCGGCGAAAGCCTATGCAGCAACCGCGAGCTATGACGCAATGATCGCCAATTGGTTTGCAACTGTGGACCAAAACCAGCAATTTCCAGACGTTCTAACAGTAACTGCGACACGCGCGGAAGTGTTACGATATGGCGAAAACCCGCATCAGCAGGCCGCTTTCTACACCGCATCGGGAGTGTCGAAGGCCACCCAGATCCAGGGCAAGGCGTTGAGCTACAACAATTATGCCGATGCCGATGCCGCGCTCGATTTGCTCAGCGAATTCCGCGATGGGCCGCCGACCGTGGTGATAGTCAAACACGCCAACCCCTGCGGAGTGGCATCGGCGACAACGCTGAAACAGGCCTATCTACAAGCGTTTGCTTGCGACACGGTTTCTGCTTTCGGTGGCATTATCTGTGTAAATCAAACTCTCGATCAGGAAACCGCCGAAGCAATAACTTCGATTTTCACCGAAGTGGTAATTGCGCCCGATGCCGACGCTGCCGCTCGCGCAATTTTCGCCACGAAGAAAAATCTTCGCCTCTTGTTGACCGGCGACCTGCCTGATCCCGCCCGGGCAGGTATGACGCTGAAAACGATCGCTGGTGGTTACCTGCTCCAGTCACGCGATGCCGGTCGATTGGGTGAGTTGCAGGTGGTTACCAAACGGGCTCCGACCGAAAACGAATTGGCTGACTGCCGCTTCGCATGGACTGTGGCAAAACATACCAAATCGAACGCAATCGTCTATGCCAAGGATGGCAGCACGGCGGGTATTGGCGCAGGACAAATGAACCGACTTGAATCCGCGCGTATCGCTGCATGGAAAGCAAAAGACGCTGCCGAAAAGGCTGGTTGGGCGGAACCGCATACCATCGGCTCGGCGGTGGCCTCCGATGCGTTTTTCCCTTTTGCAGATGGATTGCTCGCTGCGGTCGAAGCTGGAGCTACTGCTGTGATACAGCCCGGAGGTTCGATTCGCGATGATGAGGTCATTGCCGCCGCTGACGCTGCTAATCTGGCGATGGTATTTACAGGGATTCGGCACTTCCGGCATTAAGGTTTTCGGCGACCGCGGGTGTATCGGACTGACGCCGTTTCAGCCGGAACAGTTCGCGGTCGTCGGGCCCGAATCCGAAATACCATAATGTCACCAGATAGCTGCCCGCGATAGCCGGGATGCCGAAGGCAAGCTCCGCCCACTCGGGCAGATACTGGGTCGCGGCCCAGCCAACCACCGACCCGACTATCGCCGCCCACGCCAGTGCCCAGCGCCAACCCGTGACCGGCGCATTCAGAAGTCGTGAGAGCAGCCGTGCTTTAATTATCGACCCCAGCCCAAGAGCCATCAACAGCCCAAGCGCGGGCGCGGCAGCTTGATAGTAAAGTGGCAATTGTCCACCGTTTTTTGGGAAAAAACCCGGCAGTCGTACCTCGCGCGCCGCATATAATAACGCAAAGCACAGCCCGGCTTCGATACCAATGACGAGCAGCGAAATCATCGCGTTGCGCCCACGCGAGATGTAGATGAGAGCCGATTCCGAGACCGCTGCGGTTGCCGCCATGAACTCCGCCGCAAGCAGCAACGCCAACGCGCCTGTGCCTGCTACGAAATTAGGGCCGACCACTCCCATCACGGCCTCACCGGGAATACCTATCATCAATGCGGTACCCAACTGGGCGCCGATGATCCAAAAGCCGACCTGGCTGACCTGCTCGGCAACTGCCCTGGTGTTCCCGGCCGTAAGGTTTTGGCTAATGATCGGCGCAAGTATCGAATCAAAGCTGGTCTTTAGCTTTTGCGGTATCGACGCAATTTGCTGGGCCATCCAGTAAACCGCGACAGCAGCCGGCGGCAGGAACAAACCCAGCATCGCGACGTCGATACGACGTGATGCCCATTCGATGGCATCCGCAGCGGCAAGCGGGGTATTCTGCCGCGCAATTCCCGCGATCAGGTTTAGCCGAGGACGCCAAAGGCGCGGCCAGCCATAGCTGCGGATCAAGGGTATGATTGAGGCAACGAACGCCGCCGCCATCGACAAAACGTACGATATGATAAGACCGTCGCGCTTGGTCACGAAAGCAAGGGCAAACGCTGCAATCCCGAGCGTCCACGGCTCAACGATCGACCGCGCTCGAACTGTCGCGCCGACGTCAAGGCGATAGGCCAGAGCGGAAAGTGCAATATCGGCGGCAGCGATCAGAATGACGACAAGCGGCAGCAAGCGATCAAGCCCATTCAACGCGCTGTTTGGAAACATCAGTTCGGGCACGGCAATCAAAAACCCGCCGATCACCAGCGAGGCGAGAACGCAAACGATGAGTGCGTCCCACACCTCATGCGCGTGATCCCGTGTGCTCTCGGTAAGCTGTTTGGCGAGGCCTCGTTTCAGGCCCATAGTCGCTAACTGCGCGGCAAACTCGACGACGATGATTGCATAGGCAAAACGGCCAAGGGCATCGAGGCCATACATACGCCCGGCAATGAAAAGGAAAGGAAACCGTGCCGCGAGACGCAGCAGAAACCCTATGAAATTGGTGCGACCACCGCGCGCCAGCGTGGCAAGGTCGGCGTCCGACGCAGCAATGGTCAACGCCTGTTCCGTTTGTTCCGATTCCCCAGGAAATACGGTGCGCCGTAGGCCAGGGCTTCAAAAATTTGCATCAGTGCGCCGCGCCCCAGCTTTTTCCCGTGCCGATTTCAACGCCCAGCGGTATCGAAAGTTCGACCAGCGGCGCGGCTGCATTTGCCATGACATCGTGAATTACGATGCTCGCGGCCTCGACGTCTGCTTCAGGCAATTCGAACACGAGTTCATCATGAACCTGGAGCAGCATTCGCACGTTTGGCAATCCTGCTTTCGCGAGAGCTGGCAACATCCGAACCATTGCCCGTTTAATAATGTCGGCACTGGTTCCCTGGATCGGCGCATTGATCGCGGCGCGCTCGCTGCCTTGCCGTTCGGCCTGGTTCGATGATTTGATCCGCGTAAAATGCGTTTTGCGACCGAATAATGTCGTCGTGAATCCGCGTTCGCGTGTGGTTTCCAGCGTTTCGGCGATGTAGCGGTTAATGCCGGGAAAGCGTTCGAAATAGCGGTCGATCATGGCCTGCGCTTCGTCCGCCGTGATCCCAAGTCGCCCGCCAAGACCCCATCGTGAAATGCCGTAAAGGATCGAGAAGTTGATCGTCTTTGCACGGCCACGAGTGTCGCGGTTTACCTCTCCGAATAATTCCATCGCGGTCAGGCTGTGAATGTCATCACCATTGGCGAATGCGTTTTTCAATGCTGGGACGTCCGCCATATGCGCGGCCAGTCGCAATTCGATCTGGCTGTAATCGGCACTGAGCAGGACGTTGCCTGTCTCGGCAATGAACGCTTCTCGGATGCGCCGGCCATTTTCCGTTCGAATCGGAATGTTCTGTAGATTTGGATCGTTGGAAGAAAGCCGCCCGGTCTGTGCGCCACTCAACGAATAACTGGTGTGAACGCGCCCAGTCTCTGGATTGACTTGTTGCTGTAACGCGTCGGTGTAAGTCGATTTGAGCTTGGCAATCTGGCGCCAGTCGAGAACTTTGCGTGCGATCGGAACGCCCTGTCCGGCGAGGCGCTCTAGTTCGGCGGCATCGGTTGAATGCGCACCCGCTTTGCCCTTGCGACCGCCTTTCAGGTCGAGTTTTTCGAACAAAACCTCACCGAGTTGTTTTGGGCTGCCGACCGCAAACTTATGTCCGGCCAGTTCGTGGATTTCGGTTTCGAGAGCGGCCATCTGATAGGCGAATTCAGAGGATAGCGCGCGCAATTGTTCGGCATCGACCTTGACGCCTTCACGTTCCATTGCCGCAATTACCGGGACAAGGGGACGATCGACACGCTCATAGACAGTTGTTGCCTCTTCGCGCGACAGGCGCGGTTTCAGGCGCTTCCACAAACGGAAGGTAACGTCCGCGTCTTCGGCTGCGTATCGCGTCGCATCGCGTAACGGCACTTGATCGAAACAGAGTTGTGCTTTGCCTTTTCCGCAGACGTCGGTGAACGCGATGCACTTGTGGCCGAGGTGCTGGAGCGCGAGTTCGTCCATGCTGTGATTGAACTGACGACCGGCATCCAGCGCAAAGCTGATTACCAGCGTGTCGTCGAATGGCGCGACCACGACATCATGGCGCGCAAGGATCGTCATATCGTATTTCAGATTATGCGCGATCTTCAGCACGCTGGGGTCTGCCATCAACGGACGCAATCGATCCAGCGCGACCGCCATCGGAATCTGCGGTGGCTTTTCAGAAAGCAGGTCGGTGCCGCCATGTGCCAACGGGACATAGCAGGCGAGGCCGGGCGCAACGCACAGGCTGAAGCCGATTAGCTTGGCCTGCGTCGCATCCAGCCCGTCGGTCTCGGTGTCGATCGCGACAAAGCCAGAAAGCGTGGCGACTTCGATCCACTGGTCGAGTTTTTCAACGGTCGTCACACATTCGTACGCATCGAGATCGAATGGCGTATCATCGACGGGCTGTGGTGTCGCCACAGTCTCTGTTGCTGGCGGTCCGCCCGCAGCGCTCGCATTCAACTTCGTCAGCAGCGACCTAAACCCGTGATGCTCAAGAAATTCGCGGAGTGGTGCGTCGGGAATGCCCTTGAGTAGCAAATCCTCAAGCGGTTCGGGAAGTTCGCGATCACATACCAGCCGCACCAGTTCGCGCGACAATCGGGCGTTGTCGGCATGGTCGATCAAATTATCGCGCAGCTTACCGAGCTTCATCGTGGGCGCTGCGGCCAGCACAGCTTCAAGTCCGCCATGTTCGATAATCAGCTTGGACGCAGTTTTCGGACCGACGCCGGGTACGCCGGGGATATTGTCGGCGCTATCGCCCATCAACGCGAGGACATCGCCTAGCAATTCAGGAGCGACACCGAATTTTTCGATTACATAATCCGGCCCGATCCGCCGATTGTTCATCGTGTCGAGCAGGTCGAGACCCGGCTCGATCAACTGCATCAGATCCTTGTCGGCCGAAACGACTGTAACCGCCCAACCCGCCGCCAGCGCGGCCTTCGCATAGCAGGCGATGATGTCGTCTGCTTCGAGTCCCACGGTCTCGATACAGGGGATCGAGAATGCGCGCGTCGCATCGCGGATCATTGGGAATTGCGGCACCAAATCTTCGGGGGCCGGAGGCCGGTGCGCCTTGTACTTATCGTACATGTCGTTCCGAAACGTCTTGGATGACGCATCGAGAATGACGGCCATGTGCGTCGGCCCGTCCTCACGGTTAAGCTGTTCGGCGAGCTTCCACAGCATCGTCGTATAGCCATAAACCGCACCCACCGGTTCGCCACGAATGTTCGTGAGCGGTGGCAGGCGATGATAGGCACGGAAAATATAGCCGGAGCCATCGACGAGGTAGAGATGTGGGGTGGGTGTGGACATACTCGCGCACGGATAGCCGCTACGCGCGTCGTGGCAAAGCCCCGGGGTTTGCGACCTGCGGGGTTGCAGCGGTAGCGCCGCAGTCATAGGCAGGCGCGATGCAGTTAAAAATCGTTCTGGCGCAAATGTCGCAGTCGGTCGGCGACCTGAAAGGCAATGCCGCCGGGATGCTTGATATTCGGGCGCGGTTTCAGGACGCGGACCTGATCGTCTTCCCTGAACTTCAGATGATCGGCTACCCGCCCGAAGATCTGGTGTTGAAACCGGCTCTGATCGAACGCGCTGATGCCGAACTGGTGGAAATGGCGCGTGTTACTGGCGACGGTGGGCCGGCCATGCTGGTTGGCACCGTGTTGCGGATCGATGGCGCGCTTTATAACGGTGTGGTCTTGCTCGACGGTGGCAAAGTTGCTGCCGTGCGAACCAAGCATGAATTGCCGAATTACGGCACGTTCGATGAAAAGCGCCTGTTCGCCGCGGGGCCTTTGTCAGAGCCGATCGCGTTTCGAGGCGTAAAGATCGGCGTGCCGATTTGCGAAGATATTTGGTTTTCCAGCGTCACCGATCATTTGAAATTGGCGGGCGCTGAATTGCTGATCGTTCCCAACGGCAGCCCGTATGAGATCGACAAAGACGATCTTCGTGTGTCGGGCGTTGCAGCTGCGCGCGTAACGGAAACTGGGCTGCCGCTTGCGTATCTGAATCGCATCGGCGGGCAGGACGAACTGGTTTTCGATGGCGCGAGTTTCGTGCTGAACGGTGATGGATCGCTGGCACACCAGTTTCCTGACTGGGATGAGGCTGTCATCGAAACGCTGTGGACGGGCGGTGAAAACGGTTGGCGATGTGAGCCGGGGCGGATTGCTACGCTCGATCCCAATCCTGCCGATATTTACAGCGCGATGGTTGTCGGGTTGCGCGATTACGTTAATGCCAACCGCTTTCCGGGCGTTGTGCTCGGGCTGTCGGGCGGGATCGATTCTGCCCTGTCTGCGGCAGTCGCTGTCGATGCGCTGGGTGCGGATCGTGTGTGGTGTGTGATGCTGCCGTCGCGTTTCACGGCCGACATATCGACCAGCGATGCAGCCGAATGCGCCCGAATGATGGGATGTCGGCTCGATACGATCCCGATTGCCGAAGCGATGATGGCATTCGATTCGATGTTGAGTGGTGTGTTTGAGGGACGGACACCCGATCTGGCCGAAGAGAATATCCAGTCGCGTATCCGCGGGCTGACATTGATGGCGATCAGCAACAAATTTGGCCCGATGCTGCTGACAACGGGCAACAAGTCCGAAATGTCGGTGGGTTATGCGACGATCTATGGCGATATGGCGGGCGGATATTCGGTGCTGAAGGATGCGTATAAGACGACGGTTTTTGCACTGTCGCGTTGGCGGAATGCCAATCGCCCGCGGTTCGGTCTGGGGCCGGATGGGCCGGTAATGCCCGATCGTGTGATTACGCGGCCACCGTCCGCCGAATTGCGCGACGACCAGCAGGATTCGGACTCCTTGCCACCTTACGATGTCCTCGATCCTATCCTTCATGGCCTTGTCGAACAGGAATTATCAGTGTCCGAAATCGTGGCGAAGGGTTTCGATCATGACGTCGTCGCCCGTATCGAGCGGCTGCTTTATGTCGCAGAGTATAAACGTCGTCAGTCGCCTCCCGGTGTGAAGCTCGGATCGCGGAATTTCGGGCGCGATCGGCGCTACCCGATCACCAACGCGTTCCGCACGATATGACCGTCGTCACCCGCTTTGCGCCGTCGCCAACCGGTCGCCTTCACGTCGGAAACATTCGTGCTGCACTCCATAACTGGCTGTGGGCGCGTAAACATGGTGGGCGGTTCCTGCTGCGCATCGACGATACCGATGCTGCGCGTTCGACCGAAGCATTTGTCGATACGATCCGTGCCGATCTGGACTGGTTGGGCCTGAACCGCGATGGCGAAGAGCGCCAGTCGGAGCGATTCGCGCTGTATGAGGCGCAGTTCGAAAAGTTGCGTGCGGCTGGCCGCGTGTATCCTGCTTACGAAACGCCGCAAGAACTCGATCTAAAGCGCAAAGTGCAATTGGGGCGCGGGTTGCCGCCGGTGTATGATCGCGCCGCACTGACGGATGCGCCGCCGACCGACCGCGCGCCACATTGGCGCTTCAAACTTGATCACGACACGCCGATCCTCTGGAACGATCTTGTTCGCGGCGAGCAGCGATTCGATCCTCACCTGCTCAGCGACCCGGTCATTCGCCGCGCCGATGGCTCCTGGCTCTATCTGTTGCCCTCTGCGATCGACGATATCGACATGGGCATCACTCATGTGGTGCGCGGTGAAGATCATGTGTCCAATACGGCGGCACAGTTACAGATGTTCGTCGCGTTGGGAGCAACGCCGCCTGCCTTCGCGCATGAGGCGTTGCTGGTGGGCAGCGAAGGAAAACTGTCGAAACGACTGGGCGCACTCGGTTGTGACGAGCTTCGGGACGAGGGAATCGAACCGATTGCGTTGCTCGCGCTGCTGGCCCGACTCGGCACGAGTGATCCCATCGAACCGATTATCGATACCGCGTCGGTTATCGAGACTATCGACTTTGCCCGCTTCGGACGCGCGCCTGCCCGGTTCGATATGGCGGAACTCAGCGGTCTCAACGCAAAAATACTGCATCGTACGGGATTCTCTCGGGTTGCTGATCGCCTGCCCAAGGGGCTGGATGAAGCAACATGGATGACGGTCAGGCCTAACCTGCACACCGTCGCCGAAGCGGCCGATTGGTGGAAGGTTATCGAGGGGCCGATCGACGGCAATCCGGCCCCGGAAGATGGCGATTTCTTGAAGGCCGCGGCTAGCGTGGCGGCAACGATCGATTGGTCCACCGATCCCTGGCATGCCCTGACGGCAACTTTGAAAGAACAGACCGGCCGCACCGGAAAGGCGCTCTTTTTACCGCTGCGTCGTGCACTAACCAATCTCGACCACGGCCCCGATATGGCGACGTTGCTACCGCTGATCGGGCGCGAACGGGCAATCGCGAGATTTGAAAGCTAGTCGGTCATCGTTTTGGTTTCTGTAAATTCTGGCGGCGTTCCTCGGGCCGCCGCTGCAACAGCTTCTACGCGCCGCATTACGCGTAACAAGTTGCCGCCCGCCAGTTTGCCAAGGTTCGCATTGGACCAGCCGCGCCGGATGAGCTCGGCAAAAAGGTTCGGATAGCCGTCGACGCCATTCAGTCCCGGTATCGTTGCCTCGATACCGTCAAGATCACCGCCGATACCGACATGGTCGATGCCCGCCAGCTTCACGATATAATCGATATGGTCGGCCACCGCTGCAATGGTCACTGGCGGAGCCGGGTGCGCTAGGGTCCAGCCTGCTGCCGCTGCTTTCGAGCGTTCGGGTTGCCCCGTGTAGAGTGCCTTCGCGCGCGCTGTTTCGCCGGCTCGGTCACTGCTCCATGTGGTATATGCTGGCGACAGGTGCGACGGATAAAAGTTGACCATGACCACGCCGCCGTTGGCTGCAACCAGTTTCAGGACATCGTCGGGCACGTTACGTGGATAATCGTTCAGCGCCCGCGCGTCCGAATGGGAAAAGAGCACCGGCGCACTCGTCGCGGCCAGCGCTGCTTTCATAGTCTCGGGCGAGACATGGCTCAAATCGACCATCATGCCGATCCGGTTCATTTCACGCACGACCTGCTTACCGAAATCGGTCAGCCCATGATGCACAGGATCGTCGGTCGCGCTGTCCGCCCAGTCGTTGTTCAGGAAATGCGCCAGCGTCATATAGCGCGCGCCCAGCGCATAAAACTGACGCAGCGCCGCCAGATTATTGCCGATCTGATGCCCGCCCTCGATCCCGATCAGCGAAGCCACCCGACCCGTCTTGTGAATGCGGACTATGTCGGCTGCGGTATAGGCCATCTCCAGATCACGGGGATAACGCGCCGCTAGTCGATGGACGATGTCGATCTGCTCGATGGTCATCTGGATTGCTGCGGGGCCGGTCACCGTCGCCGGAATATAGACCGACCAGAATTGCCCGCCGACATGACCTGCATGCAGCCGCGCCATGTCGGTCATTAACGGCGTAGGGAGCTTGTCTGACCTCTGGGTAATATCGGTCGTCTCGATCCGCGACCCGTATCGGTTGCGCAATTCCCAGGGCAGGTCGTTGTGACCGTCGATCAGTGGCGTCGCCTTCAGCACACGGTCGATACGAAGCTGCGTAGTGCGATCGATCGTTTGTGCAGACAGAGCGACAGGGGCGAGCGCAAGAAGCGTTGCGATCAGGCTTTTTTTGTGGATTTCCATTGTGACATTCAACACCGAAGCAGAGGTCAAGGATAGGGGTTTGTTGTCAGCTTGGGACGACGTGCCCTGAGCCTTAGATTAGGCTGGCAACCTCTCCATCGCGCTGTCAAAGGGGCGTCATGATCGCCGCACTCCCCAGCGATGGCACGCCATTCGTCCTGCTGGACGACGCGCGGGCTGTGGGGGCGGTGGCGGCACGGCTCTATGTCGACCCTGTCCAGGTCGTCGCGACACGTAAGCCATCTGAGATCGTGGCAGCACTCAAAGCTTTACGGGCAGCGAGCACCGGCGGCCTTCATGCCGCGGGGTTTCTTACCTATGAAGCCGGAGGAGCGATTGCCGGAGGTGCAGTTTCCGAAAAAAGCCCGGAACTGCCGTTGCTCTGGTTCGGTTTGTTTCGCACTTTCACTGAGATCGCAGCCGACCAGGTTGCCGCGCTGCTCCCTGATCCCTTGGGTGCGTGGGCTGGTGCGCCCAAACCTGAGATCGATCGCGCGACTTATGACCGGTCGATCGCTGGCGTTCAGGCGCTGATCGCTGCGGGGGATATATATCAGGCTAACCTGACGTTCCGTGCGCACGTAGCCACGGCTGGCCATCCGCTCGCTCTTTATGCAGGCCTTCGTGGGCGGGCATCGGCTGGCTATGGCGGTATTGTCCACACCGGCGCGGACTGGCTGCTTTCGCTTTCTCCCGAACTTTTCTTCGATTGCCGCGATGGTGTCCTGACTGCGCGCCCGATGAAAGGAACCGCCACCCGATATACTGACGCCGTGCGCGATCGAGCAGCCGTGGTGGATCTGTCCTCCGACAAAAAGCAGCGCGCTGAAAATCTGATGATCGTCGATCTTATGCGCAACGATCTGTCGCGTGTCGCGGTGCCGGGCAGTGTCGAAGTCCCTGCGTTGTTTGCCGTCGAAACCTATCCGACAGTCCACCAAATGACTTCCACTGTCACCGCGCTGTTGCAGCCTGAAAAGGACGCGATCGACGTTCTGAGCGCTCTCTTCCCTTGCGGGTCGATCACCGGTGCCCCGAAATTGCGCGCGATGGAGGTCATTGCCGATATCGAACAGGCAGTGCGCGGTGCTTATACTGGCAGCATCGGGCGCATCGACGCGGGCGCGCGCGATGCTGTGTTCAATGTTGCGATCCGCACCTTGCAACTGGGCGAAAGCGCGACACACATGGGCCTTGGCTCCGGCATTGTTGCAGATTCGCGTGCCGGTCCCGAATGGTCAGAATGTCTCGCCAAGGGCGTTTTTGTTGCCAGCAATCGGCGTTTCGACCTGATCGAAACAATGGCATTCGACCCGCTGGCAGGCCTAACCCGGCTGGAAACTCACCTTGAGCGCATGAAGAACAGTGCTGAACTATTCGGCTTTACGTTCGACCGCCATGCTGCGCGTAATGAATTGCAGGCCGCAACGTTTCGCCTGCGCATCCCAAGCAGAGTCCGATTGCTACTGGCAAAAAGCGGCGCGATGGCCGTTGAAACAAAAGCGATTTCGGAAGCGCCACTTATTGCGACTGTTGTCGTTGCGCCGCTGCCGGTCGATCCACGGGACTTCCGGCTTTTGCACAAGACAACCGACCGCAATTTCTACGACGATGCCCGTCGAAAGTCGGGGGCGTTCGAAGTACTTTTCACCGATTGCGAAGGTTTCCTGACCGAAGGCAGTTTCACCAATATCTTCGTGCCGTGCGAAGATTCTCTCCTTACCCCTCCGCTCGAACAGGGTTTGCTCGGCGGCGTTCTTCGCAATCAACTGATCCAGACCGGCATAGCGAAGGAGGCTAAATTGCGTGTCGATGACCTCGGCGAGCAATTTTTCATCGGCAATTCGCTTCGTGGACTGTTGCTCGCGCAGATCACGGGTTTATAGGCGACCCCGAAACCTGGGAGTAACCATGACCGACCTGTCAGCAGCCATCCAGCGCATCAAACCATCGCCGACACTGGCGATGACCGGGCGCGTTGCCGAATTGAAGCGTGCAGGAGTCGATGTCATTGGCCTTTCAGCGGGTGAGCCCGATTTCGACACGCCCGATTTCGTTAAGGACGCTGCGATCGAGGCGATCCGTTGCGGCAAGACCAAATATACCGATGTCGACGGTATCCCTGAATTAAAAGCCGCCATCGCTGCCAAATTCTCGCGCGACAATGGGCTGACTTACGCAACCAATCAGGTCACCGTAAATGTCGGCGGCAAACATACTCTGTTTAACGCTTTCCTTGCGACCGTTGGGCCCGGCGACGAAGTTATCATCCCGCGCCTTATTGGGTGAGTTATCCCGATATCGTTGAATTCGCCGGCGGCACTCCGGTTATCATCGCGGCGGGTGCGAATCAGAATTACAAGATTCTCCCTGAGCAATTGGATGCGGCGATTACGCCTGCTACCAAATGGGTGTTGCTCAACTCGCCTTCGAACCCGACCGGTGCCGCTTATACGGCCGCAGAACTCGGTGCTCTCGGCGAAGTTTTGCTGCGTCATCCGCACGTCTTCGTTCTGACCGATGATATGTACGAACACATCTGGTATGCTGATGCGCCGTTCTCAACGATCGCGCAGGTTACGCCCGAACTTTACGATCGCACGCTGACGATGAACGGCTGTTCGAAAGCTTATGCGATGACCGGCTGGCGCATCGGCTACGCCGCAGGTCCATTGTGGTTGATCAAGGCGATGGCAAAGCTTCAGTCACAGTCCACGTCGAATCCCTGTTCAATCTCGCAATTTGCAGCCTTGGCCGCCCTGAACGGCGACCAGTCGTTCCTGACCGAGCGCAACAGCGCATTCCGTGGTCGTCGCGATCTCGTTGTTAAGATGCTGAACGAAGCGCCCGGCCTGCATTGCCCGACGCCAGAGGGTGCATTTTATGTTTATCCCGATGCGACGGGATGCATGGGCAAGACTACGCCAAAGGGTCAGAAGATCACCAACGACGCCGACCTCATCAACTATTTTCTCGATGATGCTCGGGTTGCTGCGGTGAATGGCGAGGCCTTCGGCCTCAGCCCCGCTTTCCGCGTTAGCTATGCGACGTCTGAAGCAATCCTGACCGAGGCGTGCACCCGAATCCAGACTGCCTGCAAAGCACTAAGCTGAACCTAAGCTAATCTTTTCATTCAGCCAGTGTGAAACCCTAGGCGGCTATTTCACGTAGCTGGGACAGATGAAAAGGAAATGGCACATGCTTAGCTTCGTCAAATCAGATTTCGTTCAGCGTATTCTGGGCGGCTTTGCTTTCGGTGCGGTAGCGCTCCTCGCTACACCGGGCCTGCACCTGTAAATTCGGTTCAAGCGTTACCAGATTGAACGCGTACCGAAATTGAAGGCAGCCCATGAAAAACTACGTTCTTCCCATCTCGGTGGCACTCCTCCTTGCCGGGGGCGTTGCCATCCAGTTCGCCGGTGCCGCAGAGCGGACTGTGCTGGCTCCAATACCAGTGGTTGACGCGCCTGCGTCCGGCCACACCGCCACCGCGATTTTTGCCGGTGGTTGTTTCTGGGGAATGGAAGCCGTTTTCAGCCATGTGAGGGGCGTTACTTCGGTCGTGTCCGGCTATGCTGGCGGAATGCGGAGCACGGCCAATTACGAGACGGTGAGTACAGAGATGACGCGCCATGCCGAAGCTATAAAGATCACTTATGATCCAGCGCGCGTCAGTTACGGCACGCTGCTGCGGGTTCTGTTTTCCGTGGCGATGAATCCGACCGAACTGAACCGACAGGGGCCGGACTCTGGCACCAGCTATCGTTCGGCGATTTTTCCACAGTCACCCGATCAGGGGCGCGTCGCTCGCGCATATATCGGTCAGTTGACCGCATCTAAAGTTTGGGGCGCGCCGATCGTCACGAAACTGGAAACAGGCGGATTTTTCCCTGCTGAGGCGTATCATCAGAACTTCGCGGCTCTAAATCCGAACAACGGCTATATTCGGACTTGGGACGCGCCAAAACTGGTCGCACTGCAGAAAACCTTTCCTGCATTATGGTCGGCGCGACCGGTCGGTTGATCAATCTTCAGGGGCAATCGTTATTTTCAAGCCGTCCAGCGCTGCACTGAAAGGAATCTGACACGACAGTCGCGATCGTCCGTCACGTTGATCGGATGAATCGAGCAGATCGTTCTCGTCTTCACTGATCGGCGGCAGGGCGCCGGCAAATTCGGCGTCGACATAGACGTGACACGTCGCACAGGAACAGCAACCACCGCATAGGGCGAGCAGTTCGTCCACACCGCCGTCGCGGATGACTTCCATAACCGTCAGCCCGGCATCCCCGTTGATTTCCTGCACGGTTCCTTCGCGTGTGGTAACGATCAGCTTGGGCATCTAAGACTCCGTGCGGTATGTTCGAAGGCAGCCTATGTCGCGGGAACTGTCCGGGATCAAGCGAGCATCAATCTGAAAGAAGGATGGTTCAGGAAGATATATGGGACTTTCCGCTGAACAACTTCGCGCCAGCCTCGACGCGCTCGCCGTCATAGAACCGCGTTTTGCCAAGGCGCTGGCGCAGGCTGGCTACCCCGAACCACGAGGTCGCGACACTGGCTATCCAACTCTGCTGCGTACAATCGTCGGTCAGCAGATCAGCTTTAAGGCAGCGGATTCTGTCTGGTTGAAGGTTGCGGCGGCCGTTGGAGAGATCACCGACCCTGCTGCGATGGTGCTGATGACCGATGAGGAATTGCGTGCCGCCGGACTGTCGCGCCAAAAGATTGGCTATTGTCGCAGCCTTGCCGAACTGATCGTCGCAGGCGAACTCGATCTCGAAAATCTGCCCGAGGATGATGAGGAGGCCATTGCCAAATTGACTGCGGTAAAAGGCATTGGGCGCTGGTCCGCCGAAGTTTATTTGTTGTTTGCCGAAGGACGCGCTGACATCTGGCCAGCAGGCGATCTTGCCGTACAGGAATCGGTCGGACGCATTCTGGGCCATAACACCCGCCCGACTGAAAAAACCGTTCGCGAAGTTGCGAAGAACTGGCGACCTCATCGCGGCGCAGCGGCGGTTTTTGCGTGGCATCACTATAAGATACCGGTAATTTGATCGAAGGCATGATTTTGCGAAGGCAATTTTTCGGTCGCATGGGCAGCCAGTTCTACTTAACGCAAATGTCATGCAGACAATCGATGCCCAAATGTTCGACGCTCAAACCCGCGATCTCGCTCAGCTTGCTGTCCTTAGTCGCCGCCGCCAACTGATTCCCCGCGCCGGTCGCGATTTCTCATCGAACGACTATCTGGGGCTCGCATCGTCGCCCCGTTTGGCTGCTGCCGTCGCCGCCGCACTGGCGAGTGGTGTTCCTTTAGGATCTGGGGGGTCGCGCCTGTTGCGCGGTAATCATCTCGAACACGAAGCACTGGAACATGAAGCCGCCGTTTTCTTCGGTTCCGAAAGCGCATTGTTCTTTTCCAGTGGCTATGCGGCGAATGCGGCGCTCCTTTGCACACTGCCTCAGCGCGGCGACCTGATTGTTTATGACGAACTCGTCCATGCCAGTGCGCATGAAGGGATGCGTCTTGGCCGGGCCGAATATCGCGCAGCCGGGCATAACGATGTCGATGGCTTTGCGGACGTTATCACCAGTTGGCGTCGAGAGGGCGGCACTGGGCGCGTGTGGATAGCGGTGGAAAGCCTTTATAGCATGGATGGCGACCGGGCTCCGCTTGGTGAGCTTATGCAGCTTGCCCGACGTCATGATGGTTATTTTCTGATCGATGACGCTCACGGCACTGGCGTTTTTGGCCCTGAAGGACGCGGATTGGCCGCACCGTTCGACGGTCTGGATAACGTCATCGTTCTGCGCACTTGTGGGAAGGCACTGGGCTGCGAAGGCGCGTTGCTGTGCGGTCCACAAATCATGCGCGACTTTCTCGTCAACCGAAGCCGTGCCTTTATCTTTTCCACGGCACCATCGCCGCTGATGGCCGCCGCCGTCCGCGCCGCGCTGCGATTGCTCGTCGAGGAACCCGAACGTCAGAATCGGCTGCACGCGCTTATCGATATCGCGGGCACCGCGCTTGCCCCCTTCGGAGCGCTTGTAACCGGTTCCCAGATCATGCCGGTCATTCTCGGCGACGATGCTCGCACGATGCGCGTTGCAACCTCGCTACAGGCTGCGGGTTTCGACGTCCGGGGTATTCGTCCGCCGACCGTACCGGCGGGCACATCGCGCCTGCGTATCTCGCTCACGCTTAATATTGGTGCCGACGATATATTGGCACTCGCTGCTAAACTCGAGGACGCGCTGAAATGAGCGCGATTGTCGTCACCGGGACCGATACTGGAATAGGCAAGACCGTTTTCGCTGCCGCATTGGCCGCTGCTCTCGACGCAGATTACTGGAAGCCGATACAGGCTGGCCTTGACGAAGAAACCGACAGCCAGCGCGTTGCCGAGCTTTCGGGGTTGGCCGCTCACCGCATTCATCCCGAAGCTTATCGCCTCACCACCCCGTGCTCGCCCCATCGTGCGGCGGAGCTTGACGGTGTTACAATAGATACCGCCCGACTGACGCTCCCTACCACGAAGCCCCTTATTATAGAGGGGGCAGGTGGCGTCATGGTGCCGATAACCCGCGCTTACGTGTATGCTGATTTGCTTGCCGACTGGGCGTTTTCCACAGTGCTGGTGGCGCGCACGACCCTCGGCACGATCAATCACAGCTTGTTGTCGATCGAAGCCCTCCGCGCGCGCCGCGTCCCGCTTTTAGGCATCGTTTTTATCGGCGAGACCAACGAAGATACTGAATCCACGATTACCACCATGGGCAAGGTTAAGCGACTCGGTCGCCTGCCCTCCCTCGCTCCTCTGAACCGCGCCACACTTGCTCAGGTGTTCTCTGCCAACTTCAACGTCGCGGATTTCACCGCATGACATCGCCCGTATGGCACCCTTTCACGCAGCACGGTCTCAACGAACCGATCCCACTCGTCACCCATGCCGATGGCGCCGCCCTTTACACGCAGGATGGTCGCCGCATCATTGACGCAATTTCGTCATGGTGGGTGACAACTCATGGCCACAACAACCCGCGGATCATGGCCGCGATCGCCGAACAGGCGGGCAAGCTTGACCAGATCATCTTCGCTGGTTGGACGCACGAACCCGCAGAGACGCTTGCCCGCGCATTGATCGAAATGATGCCCGCGCCACTCGCCCACGTGTTCTTTTCGGACAGTGGATCGACCAGTGTCGAAGTCGCGTTAAAAATGGCACTCGGTTTCTGGGCCAATCGCGGCGAGCCCCGCGATCGCATTTTGGTGATGCAACACAGCTACCACGGTGACACGATCGGCGCGATGTCGGTCGGCGCACGTGGGGTTTTTAATCAAGCTTACTCACCGCTTTTGTTCGATGTCGGCACGATCCCCTTTCCAGTCAAGGAGCACGAGCAGGCAACTTTCGACGAACTCGATCGTCAATGCAGTGTTTCTCCCAAACCGGCTGCGTTCATTGTGGAGCCGCTCGTTTTGGGGGCGGGGGGCATGTTGATCTATTCACCCGTCGTGTTGGCCGAAATGCGCGCAATCTGTCTGCGCCATAATGTACTGTTTATCGCCGATGAGATCATGACCGGCTGGGGCCGCACTGGAACGCTGCTCGCCTGTGAGCAGGCAGACATTGTGCCCGACATTCTATGCTTGTCCAAGGGACTGACCGGGGGGCAATGCCATTGGCGGTGACGCTTGCAACGCCTGCTATTTTCGATGCGCATCGCTCGACCGATCGGGCCAGAATGTTTTTTCATTCATCGAGTTACACCGCAAACCCGATCGCCTGCGCAGCGGCAAATGCTAACATGGTTATCTGGCGCGATGAGCCGGTCCTGGAACGAGTTGCCGATCTCGGCAGGCGACAGCAACGGCAACTTGATTATTTTTCTGGCAATCCGAATATATTCAATATTCGTCGCCTCGGTACAATCGCGGCGTTTGAGATTGCCGATACCAACGGTACCTATCTGTCTGCTCTGGCTCCACGCCTGATGGCTTATGCAAGAGAACACGACGTGTTGTTACGGCCATTGGGTAATACGATATATGTCATGCCGCCCTATTGCATCGATAACGGCGACTTGATTGCGGTATATAACATCATACGTGATTATATAAATTGAAACTATTGCCAAGATTGTGTCATTACTGATTATAACTAATATTTTATATAAATACGATATTCATCAACGAAGTTTGCCAGTCGGTTTCGATTGGATTGATGCCTTCGATTAATACAGCATTATCAGAATCCCGACCCGATCATGGAACGCCTGATCGCGAAACTCCGCTGTGAGACTCGCGTTTCGTTAACCATTTGTTATGATTTGTCGCGACGCACTAGCGGTTAACACGCGCCGAGCAAATCGGGGGTTGTTGTGACAAGCGAACGAATTGACGGCCTTGACGTGTGGCGCGCAGTATTTCTTACGTTGGGGGTTTGCTTGCATACAACAGATGCAAAGCACGTTCCCGCAGAATACCTTATTCAAATACTATCAAGCATGTTTCGCATGGGCGCATTTATGGCGATAGCAGGCGTTTTGTCCGGAATCGTCTTACATTCAAGACATCCAAGAGTCTGGTTTCATAAAAAGATGATCCAACTTGGAATTCCCATGTTAGTTGGATTGTTAGTTACGAATACGCTACTTTATCCTCTTACTCATTCAATAGAACTGTATCACATGTGGTTCTTAATTTCATTGTTAGTTTATTGCACTATACTTTATATAGGCAACATATATTTTACTACGAGAGAATATGATGTAACTAGTTATCTTGACATTTCAGAGATGAAACTGGTTCCTGCTATGTTGGTGGTGATGGCATTTACCATTGTGACTGTATTCGCAACGCAGGCGACATTTTACGTGCTGCCAGCCATGAAAAGGGTTTCAGATTTAACCTGCGAAACCGTGCAATATGTTGCCCCGTTCTTGCTTGGATATTTCTATGGAAAATATCAATCTGTTAGAGATCTTGCGAACAGTAATAACGTTGCCCTGGTTATTTTGATAATTTGCTCTCTCGTGCCAATGAGCATTTTTGTATATATCTACGGATATGAAGCTCTAGATGGTTTTGGACAGCATCAGACCATAATTAAAACATTCACCTATAGTTCCGTGATGTATCCAATAATCTGTCTAATACTGCAGCAGGCATTTAAGATCAGAAATTACTCAGAGAAAATCATTAAATTTTCTAAGTCTTCTTACACTATTTATCTAATACATTTTCCGATTGCAGGTTATGCGTTAGTTTATATTCCATCTTCATCATCATATCTGTTAGATTATATAATCAGGATAGCTTTTGTTTTAACTGCTTCTTATTGGTTTCACCTCTTAGTTGTTCGAAGTAAGCTGATGACTTTTCTGTTTAACGGCAAGCCGATGAGAGTACGTGCGCGGTATAAGGCAAGTCTTGGAGCCGTTAGGCTGTGAGGCACCGGCCGAGCGGTTCCTTAAGCGCATCGAGACTGAGTTGGATGATTAGCGTTTTTTTAGCTGCGACGGGGAAGGCAGAGGCGCCAAGCAGCCTCTTTAGAAAGCGCCCTCCCTCATCTGTTCGTTTCATTCTCAGGTCGGACTCTCGATCAGAGTTTTGCGCAAGTTCCAGTCCAGACGAGAAGGTCGCGTCTGGCAAATGGGCCCTTCAAATTAAGCTGCCGCGCGAGCGAGTCTGCCGCCGCGATCGGCCCTATGGTCTTCGCGACAGCGATGGTGCCGATTGGGATAAGAAGCTGCCGCAAATCGGGCGTGGCGGTGATGATTGCTGGCTTTTCCACAAGATCGGCAAGTTGTTCACGCGCCCTCAACTCGCGAGGGGGCATCGTGAAACGATAGTGAACGAGATACAATCGACGGGTAAACACCGGATAGGCAGCGCCTTCAATTGTTGAGAGCCATTGTGAGACGACCTCAGGCGCGAGTATTGCACAACCTGGCCCCGTGATCTTTGCGAGTAACCTAGCATTCCCATACTGATCTGCATTCACTTTCAATGTCGGTAGATGCCAATGCACTTTAAATGGTGTGCTACTTAAAAGTGCATTGAACGCGATGCCCGCAACAAGCGTTAGGGCAGCAATCGTGGTGACAATGGCCTCGCTTCTGATTTTGGCCCGCAGCAACGTCAGGGTCGCCAAGATCCCCGCCATCATTGGAATCGGCAACGCCCAGAATATTCGGAAACCAAGGTTTCCTGTCAGGCCCGATATGATTTTCCACGAAAGAGGATTGAGTGTCGCGATCAGTGCAAAGGGTACGTATGCAATGGCCGGCCGGAAAATTGGAGTATGCGCCAATCCCATGGCGAGCAGCATCATGAATGTTAATACCAGCATGCCGAAAAGACTGTTCCCGCTCACACTTAGCAATTGCGCGAGCGGTTGCCCGGTAACGAGTATTTCCGACGGGAATGCTAGGTGAGTGAGCGAGATGATCACCGCCATTATCGCCGGGTAGATGAGCGTAAGCAAAAGAGCGGATGCTCTTTGCAAGGAGAAGATGCTCGGTTTGGCTATAAGAAACGCGCAAGCTACGAATGCGCTGGCAGACGGGCCAACATATAATCCATTCGCAGAGAAACCGATCGCGCATATTTGCGCGGTACCCAAAAGTAACAAGTCCGTGCGGTTGCCGTGCTGGAACCATCGGATTGTCATTCCAGCAATCAACGGCACGAGCGCGGTAACCAAAAACGCCTTGCCCTCGAAGAGTCGCGGCAGTCCGTGGAGGCCCCAAGTCGAATAGCCTTCGGTGGCAAAAAATTGGAAACCCAGCAAAAAAATACTCGATGCAAGCCAGAGTTTTCCGACGACTGGCTCGAGCAGAAGCCATGCTATCATTGAGATAAGGACAAGCTGCGGAGCCGGTAGCATTAAGTGCGCGACGTAGATTGGCTCAATATGAAATAAGCTCGAAAGGGAAGCGCTCAATAACTCAAAGCTATGGAATTTATATGTTGGAAGATGAATTGCATGCGGACCATCGCCGATCATGGTGTCGAGAGAAAATATTCCGCCATGAGTGCGCTGGGCGCCGAGTGCTAAGTTTATAAAATTGGATTCGTCCTCGTCTTGACGGTGACCAAAATAATAAATCCCGAAGACAAGAATTATGAGGGCAATAAGGCGCCACCAAGAGTTCGATGACCCGGAAAGGTTGAATGTCAGGCCATTTTTCGGTCCGAAACTAATGAACCAAGCAACAGCAAGAGTCGTAACGACACAAAGTCCGGTCGCGACTTGCGTCAAACGCGGAGATCCCCCTGAGGCGATACTTCCGTGCTTCAGCTGATCGGCGACAATCAATATCGTCGTTGAGCCAGCCGCGAGAGCTACCGCGAGCCACCACTGCGGCGTAAAGCCGCCGATCAGAGCCAGGGATTCCTTGTCCTTATATCGCTCCCTCGCCATACGACTGACCCATGGTGTCGCAGCGGCAACTAGCAGAGTCGGAATAATAAGCGTCTGCGGAAAAATCGCTGCATAATGCGCTCCGCTTAAAACGGCAGCGTTGCAGATTATCGTCCATGCGGCATACCAGATAAGAAACAAACTAACGAAGATCGCCGCAAAACCCTGTGGGCTAATCGCTTGATTCTCAGACGTTGAGAAAGGCCGTTGAGGACGCCACCAAAGCTGTATTTTATGAGTAAGACTGGACGCCCCCCCTCCGTTGTCCAGAAAATTAGTCATCACTCATCCCCGGTTTCTTGGCGCTTCGCTAAAGGTCGAAAGAGATGCCAAAGCGATCGCGCATAACCTTGAGAAAAGAATCGAGCTTAGATGTCCAGCTTTTAAGGAGATCGCGGCTTCCTCAGTTTGGCTTTATGGTTGGCCAAAGAATATGCGCTTGCCCCTGAGTTGTAGTGTTTCGTTGTCAGAGACGGAATATATTAGAAATTTATCATTATAGATGAGTCGAAATGAACATCGCTTGCAATGACGGAAATTTATATAAGATACCGCGATCATCGGATAGAATAGTGGGTATCGATATCGCTCGTATCATTGCTATTTTTCTTGCATTGCTATCCCACGCTTTCGGTAGAGTAGGTTTGGTATTTACAAGTGCAGCGGAATTGGCGATGCGCGCATCGACTCCTTTATTTCTCGTGCTCTTTGGCTGCATGATTACGATAGTTTATATACCGAGATATAATAAGATTAGTTTCGGATATTTTACAAGAATTTGTTGGATGAGGGCCGGAGAATGTTACCTTTGGTTTTTGTTTAACTTATTTTTATTGTTTTTAACTGGAAGCCAGTCTCTATTATACACTATAAGGTCCGCTTTTTTTATGGGATCTACGGCTTATGTGCAAATTTTGACTTTGTATACGGTCTACTTTTTGGCGCTTCCTTGGTTGATCGCCGCACTGCAGAAGGTTGGGCTTGTTCGCGCGCTGGCATTTGCGTTTCTCGTTCATCTCGCATTTGTCCCGATCAAGGCGCTGCAAATATCGGATCGTGTGCCAGGGTTTGCATATATCCAGCGGATCATCGACCTCGCTATTGGCGCAGGGACGCAAAACATGATCGCGGGACCATCGATTCTCCACAGTCTTGCGCTTGTACTAGGCGGGGTATGGGTGGGAAGACTGATAGTCGACGTTCTGCAGACTAATCGGGGCTTGGCGCGATTGATCGCACCGTTTCTGGCATTCGCGGTGGTTGCCGCCTGGTCAGTCACCGAAAACAGCATCGTTGCAGTAACTGGTAAAACGCTAAGCGACCTTACGCTGCGAAATCTCAATCATCCGGCTTACACAATGATCTATGGCGCATTGGCTGTTTTCGTAATTCCCGTCCTTGTGCTTGGCTTACGAAGCTTTAAACCAAGAGAAGCGGCGCTCGTGGTTGGGAAGCGATCCTTATTTGTTTTTGGTTTTGGCAATGCGATCATCTCCTGCTGGGCAAATTATTACGGCAGCGTAATATTGCAAACCCTATCCGCCATTATGCTCCTCGGGACGGTGATCGCTGTAGTTTATGCCTATGACATCTTGCTCGTTCGCCGCTTTTCCAGTCGCCCTCTAGACTTTCTAGCCTTGATCGTACAAAAAATGACAAGATCTATCAAAGACTATTTGAGCATTGCCTCTGATATAATCGTAAGACGGTATCTTTAATCAATCTCTCGTGAACACCATTCATAAATGTACGAAACTTAACGGTTATTAAGGATCGGGCCATTAAAGTGCATGAGAGAAAATCTATTCTTTAATTCAATGGCGGCTCTGAGGAGATGTTCTCATAAGTGATCGCTTTGGCTCGCCAAAGCGGAGGTGCGCCAATTTTAGCTCCATTCCCCAATTATCGCGGAAGTAGCAATGATAGGAATATTGGTGAGTGGACGGCGGGATCACCTTCCTGATCGGCCAACGGCTTACGCTGGCGTGATGCACCCAACAATTATGGGGCGCAAACGACCGACCGGCAATCGCTTCATCCGACGGACCCTTGTTCAACCGCATCGTTGTAGCGCTGAGAATCAAATCATCAGCCATAGCCTGAGGCGGCGCCCTATACACAGAGCAACCTTTTCGCCTTCGTCACAATGGCGTGGCACACTCGATTTTGCACTACATTCAAGTAAACGAATTTACTTGAATGGTGACCCCAACGAGACCTGTAATTTCTCCATAACTGATTGAAATATCACAATTTAATTTCAGTTAAATGCGCGCTGTACCATCAGAAAGTCCATCAAGTTCGCGCGACGGCATGACTAATTTTTTTGATCGTGTCCTGAGGTTTTGGAGATCGATATTGTTGGCGAATCAGCCCCAATCGGCATGGGATGCGTAGGTCACAATTATGAACGCAATCGCTCGCGATAGAGCGGCTGCCAGGTGAGTTTTCAACTTCGCGATAACGTTCGCGCAGAGCAAACATATTCGCTATTTCATAAACTAGGCGGTTGCTAATGGTTTGCACATCGGCCAAATAGTTCATCATGGACGAACGGAAACGCCAACCACTAAACCATCTGCTCACCAGCCTTTCGCCTGGCTTGCTGGTCGATTCCGCGTGGTTGCAGGCACAAGGGATCTCTCGGACCTCTATCCATGATTATGTCAAAAGGGGCTGGCTCGAACGAGTAGCGCCCCGCGTCTATCGGAGGGCAGGCGGATCGGGGGGGCGACAAGCCTGCGATGGGACATGGCGGTTCTATCGGCACAGCGTTTCGGGTCGACTTCATTCTATGTCGGCGGCATCACTGCTCTCGAGCTTCTGGGCCAAGGGCATTTCGCGCGGCTTGGAGACGATCAAACGATCCACCTCTATGATCCCGACAGCACGATACCGTCGTGGCTCCCAAAGCTTCCGACCGATGCAGCGATTTCCCTTCACAAACGCGCCCTATTCTCGACGCCATCGCTTGGCATCGATTGGCACCGGCTTGATCTCGGAACGGACCGCCTTGGTGCTGTCGTTCCCTCTCCCGATGCCAGCGAGCCTTGGGATCACTTCCTGAAGGTCGCCGGCGCGGAGCGCGCATCGATCGAAATGCTGGAGAATGTGCCGCAAGGTCCGACATTCGAACATGCCGACATGATCTTCGAAAATTTGACGACGTTGCGCCCTAAGCTGCTGACCAATCTGCTCGAGAGTTGCACCAGCGTTCGTGCCAAGCGGCTCTTCCTGTTCTTCGCCGATCGTCACGGGCATGGCTGGTCGAAACACATCGATCGTAGCGACATCGATCTCGGCCGGGGCAAGCGGCAGCTCGTCGCGGGCGGCCGCCTGGATGCCCGATATCAGATAACGGTCCCGGCAAGCCTGACCGCCAGAGCAGGGGAAACAGCACAATGACGGCGCAACGCTACGCTGACCAGGTCAGCTTGCTGGTTCGCGCCATCCCGGAAATCGCGCACGAGGAGATTTTTGCTCTCAAGGGTGGGACCGCGATCAACCTGTTCGTGCGTGATCTCCCGCGCCTGTCGGTCGATATCGACCTTGTCTATCTGCCGGTAGCCGACCGCGACGCCTCACTGCAGGCGGTCCGCGATGGGCTCGAACGGATCGCGGTGCGGCTCGAGCGGAGCGGACGGATGGCCGTGGAGCGGCGGCTTTTGCCCGATGGCAAAAGACTTATCGTCCAGGCGGACGGCGTAACGATCAAGATCGAGGTTTCGCCCGTATTGCGCGGCACGGTGTTTGCGCCGACGGTCCGATCGGTTAGCGCGGCGGTGGAGAACCGCTTCGGCTTCGCCGAGATGCAGCTGGTCTCCGAGGCCGATCTCTATGCTGGCAAAATCGCAGCCGCGCTTGACCGGCAGCATCCCCGCGACCTCTTCGACATCCACTTCCTGTTCGCCAACGAGGGCATCAGCAACGATCTCTTCAAGGCCTTCCTGATCTATCTCGTCAGCCATCCTCGCCCTGCGCACGAGCTGCTTTGTCCCCATCGGCTTGATATCTCTGCCCAGTACAGCGACGAGTTCCTCGGCATGACCGTAAACGATCTGCCATTGGACGCGCTGCTAAAGGCGCGCGAACGCTTGATCGCCGAGATCCTGTCGCGCGCACGTCTAAGTGACGCGCGGCGCTTCCTGACGACCTTTCACCAATTGTCGCCGGACTGGGATGCGTTTGGCTTTGAACCCGCAATCGCAGACCTGCCGGCGCTTCGGTGGAAGAGTATCAACCTCGAAAAGCTGCGCGAGCAGAACCCGTCCAAATTCGAGGAACAATTGCGGGCTGTGGATCAATGCCTGGATCCATGATCAAGGCTATGCTCGGCTTCCTCCGGTATGTGGCGCTTGGCCCGGCCCCCGATCCGCATGTCGACTTCGGGCAAAGCATGGGCGAGGATATCCGGTTCATGTGGCGCTTTCGGCGCTGCCGGCGCCTATCGGTCGAATGGAGAACACCCACCCAGGAGGAAGTGAGCCAGATCGCGGCCGACGCGATCTTGGCGCGCTTCGGAGATGTAACGATCGCGGTGGGCGAGGTGGACGGGCGCCGCTGGATTGTGCGGGAGCGCGACTGGCATGGATGGCCTGACCCGCCGCGTTATGTGTTCTTCGCCGTGGACCAGAGCGGGGCGGTATGGGCCGCACGGGATTTCGACTGGTGGCCACGCGGCTGGCCAGCGATGTAACCCACCCCGATCGGCATGTTATGCATAAGTTACGACTTTTGAGTTGTCGCCGATAGTTCCAGCTCGCTTTGATCGGTGCGGCCGCTTCCCAGTATCCCGGTTTCAGCCATTGTTCCTATAATGCCTCCGTGCCGCCGCACGTAGGCGACCGGCCGGTGCAGACCAGAGCCGGTCGTTTGGTCTTCCTCCGGTGAACGTCCAGGTCTGACAGAAGCTGCCAATCAAGTTGATCGAAGCAGACGATCGGCAATGCGCCCAAATTGCGTCGTTACAAGGCGCTCACGTTCTTCCTGAAAGCTGCCGCTCATTCATCTCGGTCCGAAGCATTAGTCGGGCGACCGTGCCCTGGTCCCACCTGCTGAAAGCGAATGCATTTGCCCAAAGGCGCGAGGAGGGCGCTGCCGAGGCCAAGACCGACCGTTGTCCGGGTTCCCCGTCTTCCATTCCCACACCAGCGTACTTCGAGCGCGGCAATGAGTTCGCGCGAGGAGGCGGCATTGGAGCTGCCGCTCGCTTCCGGTCACCATCGCCTCCTTCTTGTAGATTGTCTCGACCCATTCGCGAAAATCGCTGGAAACATAACCGATATTTAACTCCAACTTATCTAGGTCGGGCACCGTACAAATTATTCGAATCCGTTGCTTAATGGCCCCTCAGGAGAGGGGAGGGGAAATCCAGAAATGATGAAGTCGATTGCGCTCACGAGTGAACTGTTAGGTTATGGCCGTCGTCACGAGGCGGCACTGCGCCGAGCCTTGTTTGCATCGACCGCGCTGGTGGGTATCGCGCTGGTGAGCCCTGCGACGGCGCAGTCAACAAAGGGCGGTTCAGGCGGCGCTGACTATTTCCAGGGGGCCGGAACACCCGTGCCGGCCGGCGGCACGTCGGGCGTCGCGGGGACAGATGCAGATGATTTTAATCCCTATTATTATTCCTCTAAAGGAGGTGCGGGCGGTGGTGCCGGTGCCTCCGGTGGCAACGCTTTAAATTCATCGGGAACAGTAGTTGCCAACTCGGGCGGTGCAGGTGGTTCTGCAGGAATGGCCGGGTCTTCGGGTACGCAGGTCGTAAATTATAGTTATCGTAATTCTGGCTCCTCGGCAGGCGGCGGCGGGGGCGGCGATGGTGCGATCATGGTCGGCACGGGCATCACCGCCGTGACCACCGGCGGTGACGGCGGGGCCGGCGCGGATAACACTTATTTAGGCGGGGGCGGTGGTGGCGGTGCCGGCGGCGCGGGCATTAACGAAGCCGGTGCGACAAACTTCACTGTCATCGTCAATGTCACTGGAGGCGTCGGCGGCGGCGGCGGACAGTCGCAATATGGTAGCGGCGGCGGCGGCGGTGACGGCGGCAGCGGTATTGTAGTAACTGCTGCACCGTCGATCACCATCGAGAGTGGCGCAACCGTTCGCGGTGGTAACGGGGGCGCAGGCGGTGCAGCTTACACAGGTTACAATAATGTTACTGGCGACGGCGGCGCGGGAGGGGTGGGAGTTTTCACTTCCGGAACTTTAACCAACGCGGGAACAATCATTGGCGGTCTGGGCGGCGCTGCTGGAACACCGTCCGCCTATTCTTACGATTCTAATTATTCTCACGGAGCTGCGGGTGCAGACGGAGCGGGCGTCGTGGGTGCCAACCTCGTCATCGTTAACACTGGAACGATCAGCGGCGGTGGAACCGCAGATGCGATCACATTCACTGGAGGCGACAACGCGCTGGTGCTTGGTTCGGGCGGAGTGCAGGGCACGCTGAACGGCACAATCGGTGTGGCGGGTTCATTGTCGATCGACAGCGGCGCTTCGGCAGGCGGCTCGGCAACGCTCGGCAACGACATCCACGGCACCGGCAGCGTTACAGCGGTGGGTGCCGGCTCCCTGACCTTTGCGGGAGCTTTGAGCGAAAGCGGCGGATTTAACATCAGTGACGGGTCAGACGTCATAATCGCGTCGACCGGCAGTTATCGCGCCGATCCCGCTATCAATCTGGGTGTCGCGACGCTCACAAATCTTGGCTCCATCTCGACAACGGGTCCAGTGGGTGGGACGCAAGGCGTTGTTGTGGCTGCTGGCGCGACGATCAACAATGGCGATGCGACAAACGTCGGCGCGTCATTGATTGGCCAAGATACCGGAATCGCAGTCTTCAACGGCACGGGTGTCACCACCATCAACAACGCCGGCTTGATCAAAGGCCTTCATTACGAGGGCGTTACAGTTCGGGCGGGATCGCTGATTCTCAACAATGCCAGCACCGGCGTCATTTACGGACAAGGGCAGCTGGCGGGTTCGGGTTGGGCCGTTGGGTCCGATGCTGGCGATCAGATGGCGATCACCAATACCGGCACGATCGTCGGTGCCAACTACGGTGTTTTCAGCACGAACGCGAATGACGCCATCGTCAATTCCGGCACGATCGCCTCAGGTAGCTATGACACAACCACCGGCGTGATCACGAGTGGTGGCATTTCTGCTATAACACTGAATTCGGGTGGCCAGATCACCAACCAAACGACCGGCGTGATTTACGGTGGTCCAAATGCCCTTGTTGCTGATGCTACGCTTGTCCTGAGCAATGCAGGTTCAATCTCCGCATCGTCCGATGCCGTCCTGGCCGGAGGCGCTAACTCTTCGATACTCAATACTGGTTCGATCAAAAGCATCAACAATTCGGCGATCACCGCAACCAGCGGCGCTGCGATCACCAATGCTTCCGGCGCTACGCTAACGGGCGGCACCGACGCGACTTACGGCTATGCGGTTCAACTGGCGGGCAACGGTGGAACGTTCGACAATTATGGCACGGCAACAGGCTCTGGCGGCGGGTTGACGTCGAATGACAACCTTTCCGACGGTGGAGCGGGCGTTACAGTGAACCTTTTCGCTGGCTCAACAACGGGGGCGATAAACCTTGCGGGCAACAGCACCAATGCGGTTAGCCTTTATTCCGGTGCGGTGACTACGGGACCGGACACGGTAATCGACCCGGTTAATGGGATGAGCGTTACCGTAAGAGCGGCCGGCACCTATGCGGCGGCGGTCTATGGTCCAATCAACCTGGGTGCAAATGGCAACAACACGCTGAACCTGACCGGGGGTGGCGACGATACGATGGAGAACGGTGCTTCGGCCAGCTTCGATCTGTCGACAGTCAGTGGTGCGAACACGATCGCCAAAACGGGTACCGGCACGTGGACGCTGACCGGCGTGGCGAGCGATCCAACGACGACGGCTGCGACGATTCTGGCGGGGAACGGGACGCCGTCGGGGCTGTTGGTTTTCGATGGCGCGACTGGGCTTACCGGCGACATTTACGTGAACGGCGCGACGATCCGGGCGACCACCGCAGGTGGCTTCGGCACGGGCACGATCTATGAGCAAGATCCGACGACACAGTTCGGCGCTTCAGGAACATACGCCAACAACATCGTGTTGCAATCAACCGACGTTGGCGCTGATCCCACGGTGCTGGAGACCTACGGTGCGCAAGTCGTCGCGACACTGTCAGGGGCAATTACACAGACTGGCGCGGAGGCCCAAGCGGTGACCTTTGGGAGTGTCGATGCAACGAACACTCCTGTTGCCGGTACGTTTATTCTGACGAACACAGGTAATGCCTGGAACGGTGCTACAACGATCGATAGCGGTACAACTTTGCAGGGTGCAACCGACACCATTTCCGGCGACAACATCGTAGACAATGGGACGATCGACTATGATCAGTCGCTCGATGGTATCGTGGCAAAAGCGATCAGCGGTACCGGATCGTTCGTGAAGAACGGCATGGGCAACGTTACACTTTCTGCAGCAAACACCTTTTCCGGCTCGACCACGATCAATGCAGGAACTTTATCGTTAGCCGGTGGTAGCGCGATTGCCAGCAGCGGATCAGTGTCGGTCAATGCCGGTGCCACGCTCAACCTTCTGGACGATGAGACGATTACTTCGCTCAACGGCGCGGGAGCGGTGACCCTTGGGGCGAACACGCTTTTCCTCGGCACCAATGATAGCAGTTCCACACTATCCGGTATCGTGTCGGGTGCCGGGGGCATCACACAGATAGGCTCTGGCACGCTGACGCTTTCGGGCATCAACACATATACCGGCACGACGCTGATTGATGGAGGGGCGTTTGTACTTGGCGCGTCCAACGCTCTGGCGGAGGCATCGACGCTGTCGCTTAACAACGCGATTGGCGATATCGGCGCGAACACCGACACGGTTGCGGCATTTAACCTGACGAACAGCGCCCTCAACGGCACCGGTACCCTGACGGCGGCGATTTATTCGCTTAGCAATGGCGTCGTGAATGCCAATTTGGGCGCCGGCGCGCTGACCCAGGTTTCGGGTACGACGACCCTCAACGGCACGTCGGCGGCGGAAACCGTAGCAATCTCCGGCGGAACGCTCCTGCTCGGCGCGTCGGATCGCCTTGCCAATACCGCAGCCCTGACGCTGGCTGCCAGCGGCACATTCGATCTGGCAAGCTTCAACCAAACCGTCGCGCAGCTCAACGGCTCGGGAGTGATCGCGCTCGGCAGCGGCACGCTGACCGTCGCCCAGAACGTCGAAACCGACTATGCAGGGTCAATCAGCGGGGCTGGGGGCCTGATCAAGTCTGGCACCGGCAATCTGGTCCTCAGCGGCGCCAGCACCTACACCGGTGCCACGCTGGTCAGCGATGGGATTCTGTCGGTCAACGGGCAGATCGCATCGGCGGTGACGATCTCGGGAACCGGTCGTCTCGGCGGCAATGGACAGGTTGGCGGCGTCACAATCTCCAGCGGCGCGACGCTTGCACCAGGCAACTCAATCGGCACGCTCAACATCAACGGCAATCTGACCATTGCAGCAGGCGCATATTACGCTGTCGACGTCAGCCCGACCGCAGCCGATCGGGTCAATGTCACGGGTACCGTTACGCTACAGGGCGGAACGGTTCAGGTCCTGGCGACCGGCGCGGCTTATGCGCCGACCACCAGCTACACGATCCTCAGCGCAACCGGCGGCGTCTCCGGCAAATTTGCCGCGCTGACGTCGAACTATGCCTTCCTGACCCCGACCCTGGAATATGCGCCGACCACAGTGGCGTTAGTGCTACTTCGCAACGACGCGACGTTCTCATCGGTTGCCCAGACTCCAAACCAGCTTGCAGTCGCCAGTGCGATCCAGGGTGTTCCGGCATCCGGACTATCGAACGTGATACTGCCGCTGACGGCACCAAATGCGCGCCAGGCGTTCGACGCGCTATCGGGTGAAATCTACGCAAGCGTGCCATCGGCGTTGATCGAGGAGGGGAGCAAGGTGCGCGATGCCCTGTTGCTCGATGGTCGCCGGACGTCGGAAGGATTTGGCATCTGGGGCGACCTGGTCGACAATACCGGGCAGTTCGATGCACGGCCCAACACCGGTACTGCCAAGCTGGATACGCTGCGCAAGGGCATCATCGCCGGGATCAACTATGGTCGTGACGGCTTCCGCGGCAGCATTGCCAGCGGCTATTCGGAGGGCACCTACCGGATGGGCGCACGTGGCAGCAATGCCGACGTGAACAGCTATTATGCTGGCGCGCAGGCGGGCTACACCATGGGCCGATTCCGTGCCCAGATCGGTGGCGCCTATTCGTGGCACGACATCTATACGAGCCGGGACGTCGATTTCACTGGCCTCACCGAAACGGTGAAGTCATCGCAAAAGGGCCATACCGTCCAAGGCTTTGGCGAGATCGGTTATGCGCTGTTCGACGGACCGACGTTCCGGTTGGAGCCCTTTGCAGGCTACACGCATCTACGTCTTCGGATCGGTGGCGCCCAGGAAAGTGCCGGATTGAGCGCGCTGACGGTTGCACGTGTCACGCGCGATGTCGACTATAGCACCGCCGGCGTCCACCTGTCTGCAAAGGTGCCTTTCGATGGCACGCGCGCGACGTTCGAACCGCGCCTGACGGTCGCCTGGCAGCATGGCTGGGGCGATCTTGCTGGAACGGCAACTTCGTCCTTTGCCGGATCGTCGCCGTTCACTGTGACAGGCTCTGCTCTTCCGGGCGATGCGATCAAGATCCACAGCGGCTTCGACCTGTCATTTGGCGCGGTGCGTCTGGGCGCTGCCTATGTCGTTAACGCGGGCGCGCATCAGGCCGATCATGGTGCCAAGGTAACGATGGGTATCCAGTTCTAAGCGCGGATTCGCTCATACTTATTGCGGCTTGAGAGTCGCTGACCTCAAGGTCAGCGGCTCTTCTTGTGTCCCGGCGATGCCGGTCAACGGCGCCCTTGAGCCACGACGCCGATGGTTCGCTTCACAATGTGCGAAAAATGTCTTTGATGGCAGCAGCCATTTGCAGGCAGAAGGATTATGTTCGGCATTTGACCACTGCGGTCGTGCGATCACATTCCTGTAGCTCTATTCCGCACTGCAAACCTGACATTTCGCTTTCGGCCAGTCACTCCCATTCCGAGCCGTCGTTGGCGGGCAACCGAAATGACCGGTGTTTGATGGAAACCTGCCATTCGTGAGCACACAGCCAATGACGCCTTTGTCCCATTCCCCGCCAAATCACATTTGCAAACCGCAAGCCACGAGGTGGCTCATGTTAAACGCCGTGTTGTGCTGAATAGAACATTGGATTGCGCAGCCAGACATTGACGTCGGCTTCGCGCCAGCCCGCGCACCGGGTGCTGATCTGCAGGTTTCTGGGGAACGTGCCCGCTTCCATTTTGCGGTAGAGCGTCGAGCGGCTGAGACCCGTTTTGTGAAGTACGGTTGGCAGGCGGATGATACGATTGGATGGGTCGTCGGTCATGGGGCAGGTCCTTTCAAATCAGGTTTCCACGAAACGTGTCTGACCGATCTGAAACTGAATTCGCAGCACCTCAATCCCGCTAATTTCCCTAAATGGCGGTCATCATCCGTGTTCATCTCCGTTGCTCCACGTAGCTCTCACAAAGTTTAGCCGAATTTTGCGGTCGACGGGCGTCGAGGGCCGTCTGGCACTGCGCTCTGACCGTCGATCGCGATGGATCAAGCTAAGGCCGCGACCGAGTCGGGCTGCCCCCCGTGCGCGGTGCATCATAACGGACTGAAACTGGTCGGGCGTTGCCCGACATGCGGACAGCACGGCTTTGCCGCGCTGGCGTTGGCTTCGCGGTCTTCGAAATCGGCGGTGTGGGCGTCGCTTGCCCCGTGGCCCCGCCGCGGCGGGCGGCAACCCCGGCTGTGCCGGGGTTCTCCTCGTTGTTGCGGCCCTGCGGGTGCTTCCCGCCGCTCTTGCAGGTCCGTGGGGACCGCTCCTGCCGCCCACCCCGCCATTCCGGCGCCGGTTGCGCTGGTTTGAGGAGTTAAGGGCTATGAGTGTCAGGACCAACCAACATCGTCAGAGTCTCTATGCCGAGGTCACTGAACGGGTGATTGCGGAGCTTGAAGAGGGACGTCTGCCCTGGGCGCAGCCCTGGGACAGTTCGGTCTGTGGCTGTGCCATGCCTGCCAACGCCGCGAGCGGACGGCGGTATTCCGGGATCAACGTGCTGATCCTGTGGTCGGCGGTGATCGATGGCGGGTTCAGCTCGCAGCGCTGGCTGACCTTTCGGCAGGCGCAGGTTGCTGGCGGGAGCGTCAGGCGTGGCGAGAAGGGCGTGACCGTCTGTTATGCCGATCGCTTCACACCCAAGGGCGAGGAGACACAAGCCCGTGATGAGGATCGCGACGCGCGGGCGATTGCATTTCTGAAGCGCTTCACCGTGTTCAATATCGATCAGTGCGAGGGACTGCCGAAGGCCATGACTGCAGCGCCGATACTGCCATCAGCATGCGACATCATGCCGCGTGCCGAGGCGCTGATCGCTGCCAGCGGCGCTGACTTCCGCATCGGTGGCCCTGTCGCCTTTTACGCACCCGATCAGGATATCGTTCAGGCGCTTGCCATGGCGCGAGAATATTTTGAGGAATGGTTGCCCAGCGGCCAGCGCAAACTTGAACTTGGGCTAGAAGCTCTCAGCCGGCAGTATCCAAAGGACGCTGCTTTCCTTTTGCACCAGTCAGCCGATGAAGTGGCCCCCTAAATGACCTGACAGGGCCTCGCTCTTATATAAGAGTGAGGCATATGACTGACAGTATGACCAGGCGTTACAATGATGGCGAGGTCCTCTCCGGTGTTCAGCGCCGGAGGCGTTGGACACCGGAGGAAAAGGTCCGGATCGTCGAGGAGACGTATCTGCCGGGGATGAGCGTGTCGCTCGTCGCCCGCCAGCACGGCATCAGCGGCAGCCAGATCTTCACCTGGCGCAGGTTGATGAACCAGGGCGCGCTGACTGCCGCAGCAGCTGGCGAGGAAGTGGTGCCGGCGTCCGAGTATCGTGCACTCGAGGCGCAGGTGCGCGAACTGCACCGGCTGCTCGGCAAGAAGGCCATGGAGAATGAGTTGCTCCGCGAGGCCGTGTCCCGGGCCGCAGGCCCAAAAAAACTGCTGTTGCGCTCGACCTCGTTGCCGGGGGATGGACGGTGAGTGCGGTCGCAGAAGCGATCGGGATCGCCCGCCCACACCTTTCCGCAGTCCGTAATCGACCTCCTCCGCGGCCACGAGGACGACCACCGCTGCCGGATGCCGAACTGGTCGCCGAAATCCGCGCGCTCGTCGCCGATCTGCCTACTTACGGCTATCGCCGTGTTCATGCTCTGTTGCGTCGGCAAGCCGAGAAGACCGGGCGCGAAGCGCCCAATCCCAAGCGCGTTTATCGCGTCATGAAGGTGCACGGGCTGCTGCTCCAGCGAGACGGCGAACGCCGTGAGGAACGGCGTCACGACGGCCGGGTCGCCGTTGATCTGCGTAACACGCGCTGGTGCTCCGACGGGCTGGAGATCACTTGCGACAATGGCGAGAAGGTACGCGTGGCGTTCGCACTCGACTGCTGCGACCGCGAGGCGATGGGACACGTGGCGACGACGGGCGGCATCACCGCCGAGGACGTTCAGGACTTGATGGTCGTCACCGTCGAGCATCGCTATGGACGGGTGAATCGCGTGCCCGAGCCGATCGAGTGGCTCACCGATAACGGCAGCTGCTACACCGCCCGCGATACGCGTGCCTTCGCCCGAGGCATTGGACTGATCCCGCGCACGACCCCGGTCAGCAGTCCGCAATCGAACGGCATGGCAGAAGCATTTGTCCGCACTCTCAAGCGCGACTATGTCCGCGTGAACCCTCGGCCTGATGCGCAAAGCGTTATCGATCAACTGCCCGGTTGGTTCGCCCATTATAACGAGGTGCATCCGCACCGCGCTTTGCGCTATCGATCACCACGCGAGTTCATCGCACAAACCTGCGAGGCTCTGTCAGGCCTTTAGGGGGCAACAACAGCCGAAAGCTTCTATCACTGCATCCTGCTGGTCTGCACCTTCTACACACCTCATGTTCACAACCTTGGTTTCCTGCGCACTCAGGCCGAACGGATCGATCCGCGGCTGATCGAGGTCTGGCCGCGGGAGACCAAGAGCGACCGCGCGCGCTTCGACAAACTCAAGGAAGCTTACGTCAAAGCCCGCTATTCCAAACACTATCGCATCACCGAGGACGAACTCGCCTGGCTGGGGGATCGTGTCGAGGCCCTGGGCAAGGTGGTCGAGGTTATCTGCACCGAGCAAATTGAGGCGCTTGAGCGAACCGCACGCGCCGCCTGAGGCCATATCCAGCGGATTGATGGATTACTTCTCGGACGAGTGGATCCGATCCCGTCACTGATCGCCGTGACCTGGGGCTGGGCGGGGCCACGCGCAACCCGAACCCTGCGCCATTTTTCCCCGCTGCAAGGCAGCTCCTCGCGCAGCAAAAATAGCGCTGGTCCGGGTCCTCCGCTGACGCTGCGGCCAAGTGGTGCGCAAGCCCCCTGATACCCATCCCCTCTGGTCGGCTGTCGACGGGAACAGGTCCCGCTCGCACACAAAGGAGTAACTACGATGCCAGCTATTGGATATGTCACTCAGGCAGAAGACGGTTCGTTCACCGGCCAGCTCAGGACGCTCAGCATCCGCGCCGAGATCACCATCGCCTTCAACGACTGCAGGGCCAACGACACCCAGCCCGATTATCGGGTATACTCGGGCGATGTCGAGATTGGAGCAGGCTGGAACCGGCAGTCGGCAGCTTCCGGGCACATCTACGTGTCGCTGAGCTTGGCGGCCCCGGAATTCGGACCGCGGCGGCTTTATGCGAACCTCGGTCGGGTGCCTGGCGAGGACGACAACCGGTTTGCGGTCATCTGGAACCCGGCAGACTGAATAGTTTGCGACCTGCGGTCAGCCAACTGCAGGTCGCTTTTCGGATCGGCGATAATTGCAGAACTGCCGGCTTGACTCACGTCATTCGCTTTGAAGCTGTTCCAAGCCGGTTTCAAAAGCCTCACTCGCTCCGGCTAATTCAATGGCGATGCGATTTTGGTAGTTGGCTGACTGTCAGCCGTCCTTCTCAGCGCGCTTACGCTCCGCCTTTCGGGCACGACTAACTGCAGCCGCATGCTCGCGTGCTCGCCTTTCCGATGGTTTCTCATAGTGCCGACGGAGCTTCATCTCGCGATAAACGCCTTCACGCTGCAGCTTCTTTTTCAGGGCGCGGAGTGCTTGGTCAACGTTGTTGTCACGGACTATGATCTGCATGATGACTGGGCTTTCGGCTATCTTGGCGCTTGCTAGATGCTGGTGCTGTATGGCTGCTTGGGTCAGAAGCCAAGTCACGAAATACGCAAGCGGAACTTAGTGAAAATGGTGGAAAGCCGCCCGTCCGCTTTCGGGCAAAGGCCTAACCTTTTCGGCCGTTCCTTCACTTGGAGCGAGACGGTAGCTATCCAACCCCGCATCGGTCCTCCGCTCTAACACCGGCAAGCCCCAGCTGCCGCCTCGGACTTGATGGGAACGCGCTTGCAGCTACACCGATTATGCTTGGCGTGCGGGCCCATATCGGTCAGCCTACGTCGGATTTACGCGAGCGGACTGACAAATGCGTGGCAAATGAATACACAGACCTCGTTCGATTCCGAAACGATGGCGAAGACTTTCATATAAATTGGACGACCCGCCGTGCGCTGAGGATACTTGGCGGCCGAGACGACTTGGTGGCCATCTCCGTCGAAGGCCTTTCCGAGAAGGATCGTTATAGGGGGAAGCGCATCGAAGCGGGCTTGCTCGTCGCGGACACAGTGGAATACTATGGAGGCGAAGACATCGGCTCCGCCAGCAGAATCGTCGTCAATCAGCTGAAATACTCCACGCAACACCCCGACAGGGCGTGGCCGTGGGGCGACATTGCACCCATGCTGGCGCAATTCGCAGCTCGCTACCGCGCGACCGCCCGCAACCTCGCCGCGATCTCCAGACAGCTGCTGCCGATCATGAAGGAGGAGAGCGCGGCCTACTTCAGGCAGGCGCTGGAGGAGGCCGACCGCGTCGGCGAGGAGCTGCACGAGCGGCTCCACATGCTGCTAGAGATGGGGCGCTCGGTCGCCGAAAGCGAGCATGCTCCCGAATGCGGATACCGGATCCTCCGACTGGCGGAAGTCTATTCGCAGATCAACAGCCACAAGTTCCCCTGGCACGACGTGTTTAGGACGCTGGCCAGGATGCATCCGCCCACCGCGCTTGCGGCGGCGTCGAGGCTGGACAGCCGGGAACGGGTGGGCCTCCCGACCTCGCTGCCGGAAGTGGGGAGACGCTGCTGGAGGCTGGAGGGATCGGCATCGGGGCGGTGACGGCCCTCCATGCGTTCGGCGGGACCTGGCGCTTCAAGTATCTTCCGACCCTTCTATCCAAGCTGCCACAGCCTCATCAGGGCGAGGTCGCGCAAACCATCCTGCGCGACATGGTGGACGACAAGCAGGAGGCGTGGCACATGCGGGAGGTGGTCGCGGCGGCGGAGACCGTCGGCCCGATCCCGCCCGACATCCTCGCCGTTTTCGCTCGTCGGCGCGCTTCCGAGGAGCGGAGCACGAGGAGCTACGAGCCCCGACCCGACCCGGTTATCGACATAGGAGCGATCGTCGCTGGCAAGTGCGTGACGGACCCGGGGGACGTCGCCGCGATCGTGGGTTCGTTCAAGCGGGAAGCGAGCTACGGCGCGTCGCTGGAGGGCCTGTCGGCGATCATGCGCGCGCAGCTCGGCGTCGCCGGGCGCATCGACCATCTGCGCGCGGTGGCTGCCGCGGACATCGACATCGACGACGTCCTCGCGCTGCTCGTGCAGGCCGCGACTGCCTGGACGCCGAGCCGGGCGGTCGCCGAGGCGGCGCGGGAGATCGCCCCCGGGCTGATCGACCGACGGCCATTCGACCTCCTCGGCTACCACTGGCATCAGGCGATCGAGCCGCTCCTGTCACTCACGGCACTTGACCGGCCGGGCCTGCTGCGCAGGCTCATACGAGCCATCGGTACGAGGGTGGATGAACTCGGGTCGTCATCGCTCTTCTGGCTCGCCCGGCAGGTCCACAACGACCTTTTGACGCCCGCCCACCGCCGCGACGTGCTCGGATTCACGCTGGGAAGGTTCGAGGCCATCGTGACGGCCGATGAACCCGACGGCGGCTGGCGGCCGGAGCTCATGCCGCCGGAGGCGCTTTCGACCGCGATGGCGGGGCTGATCTGGACGAGCCTCGGCGACCCCGCTCCGAGGCGGCGCTGGCGGGCCACGCACGTCGTCCGACGCCTCGCGAGGCTCGGCGAGACCGACACGCTGGACGCCATCCTAGCGCGCCTGCCGGATGACGACGCTGGCCCCTTCATTGACACGCGGCTTCGGTTTTACGCCGAGCTCGCGCGGACGCATCTACTGGTTGCCGCCACGCGCGTGGCCGCCGAGTCCCCCGACGCGCTGAGGAACGTCATACCCGAGCTCAGGCGCACCGCCAGCCGCTCCAACCTGCACGTCGTGCAGCGACACTGGGCCGCCCGGGCACTCCTAGCACTGGAACGCTCAGGAGGGCTCGCTTTTTCGCCGGACGAGCGGAACGAACTGCTGCGGGTAATGGAACGGGCGCCGGCGAGCCCGGCGATCCCGCCTCCCGCTGTGAGCGTGGAGGGCGAGGAATACAGCTTCCCGATGGACTTCGACCGGCGCGAGGCCAACCCGATCGCCCGGGCGTTCGGCATCTCGCACGCCGAACTCGCCAGGCGTGCCGGGCGCGCAATCCGGGGACAGCTCGGTTGCGAGCCCGTGCGTGCGTGGGCCGCCGACCCGCGGTCGCCGCTCGGCATCTACAACCGCCGGCATCGCGGTGGCCCCGAGAATTTGACTCTCGCGGAATACGAGGCGTGGCAAGGGCTGTTCCTGTCGATCGGCGAACTTCTCGAGGGGGAAGGACCCGCCCCCGACCTGACGGGCGATAACCGCTATTTGCTCGCCGAGCAGTTTCTTACCGCTCCCCCCGAGTGGCTGTCGGATTTGCGCGATCCCGATCCGACGTCGAGCTGGCCGGAGCCGTCGATCCCGCGGGACGACGACGACTGGGAGTGGCTCGTCACCCCCGCAGACCTTGAGCACGCGATGCTCGACAGCGACGGTTTGCGGATCGCGGGAGAATGGTCGCGCCACTGGAGCCTCGCGCGGGAAGACGGCGCCATAGGTTCCGCCCTGGTGCGGCCCGAGTTCGCCACCGACCTGCTGCGCGCGCTTCAGACCTATCAAGGCCGCTTCCCGTGGATCCCGACGGATGGCGGGGAGATAAACCTCGGGTTCCAGAAGATGCGCGTCACGCCGTGGGTGGCCAAGGACGACCGCACCGGCGGCATAGACAGCCTCGACCCCTTTGCGGGCAACCTCGCCGGACCCTATTCCCCGGGTCGCGTCATTCGACGCATGCTGCGGCTCCGGGCGTCGGTGGACCGACGAGCGTGGGAAAGCGGCGACGGTCGCCCGCCGTTCCGCGCGAAGTGGTCCGCGTGGAGCGAACCCCCGAGGACCGCCATGACGAGCGGCTGGACCACGGCGGCGTCCTTAGTGTACCACTCGAGGACGTCGTTGGCACGCTCAAGGCGTTGAAGCGGAGCCTCATCTTAAGGGTGTGGCTGGAACGCTACGGTCCGCGCGGGAAAGACCAGGAGCCCAGAACCTATGTCCGATACTTCACCCTCGACGGCGACGGATGCCTCGGTTGGCTGGGCGGATGTCGTCGCGCTTGGCCGCCAGCTGACCCGGCAGCTGGGTGACGGATGCGACGACCTCGCGCTCAGCTGGATGGCGCACCATGTCGGACGTCGCGGCGAGAAGAGGTTCGACGTCATGTGTTCCGACGCCGGTGTCACCTGCAACCGCTCGATCGAGGACGACAACGGCTGGGACAAGCTGATCGAGTTCCCGGCCCGGCCCGCGCCCTTTGCCGCGATCGACATGCAGCCCGCGCACCTCGTCGCGGCCGTGCAGGTCAAGACGACTGAGGGTTCGCCCCGCACAGTCTCCATCAGCCTATCCAACGCGCTGAGGCACGCAACGTCAGACCTTCCGCAGTTCATCGTGCTCGTCGCGCTCGACGGCGTGCAGCCCCGCTACTTTGCCAAGCACGTCTGGGGTAGCGTCATCGCGGACTGGCTCAAGGCCGGACGCCAGGCGGATGCGGACGGCGTGACCGCCACGCACAAGGTCCAGATCTCGCTCACCTTCGGTTCGGAGGATGAGCGCGGCAGCGGGCTGTTGGAATGGATCAGGTCGGAAATCAACGCGGTGGCCGAACCCTATGCCGCCACGAAGAGGCGGTTCGTCGACCTCGTCGGCTTCGAGTCGGATCGGGGGACCGCGCGCATAACTCTGGCGCTGCAGAGCGGGGACGAGCTCCTCGACGTCCAGCTGGGCCTTCGGCCTGAGGTCGAGGCGAAGCACTTTACCTATACGAGCGAGCGGTTCGGCATCCGCGCGCGCAGGCCGGAGATCGACGAGCACAACGTGAAGCTGCACCTCATGCCCGAAGGTCGCGAGTGCACGTTGCGGATCGAGATGCCCGATGGTGCGGGCGTCCCGCTGCCGGCCACGCTCTATAGCGCGAGTAGCGGCGGGGCCCTGGCCTTCCGCGTCGCATCGCGCGCCCTCGACATCACGGTGGGACCGCGCGACCGAGTGCGGGCCAAGGCCTCGCTCGGGCTTGACGACCGCGCCGGGCTCGACGAGATAAGCGCCTTCGCGCACCTCATCTCCAGCAAGCCGGAATCAGACGTGGCCCTCCAGGTGAACGTCGATGGCAGCGACCTCGACCTCGGCGCGATAAGGATGAAAGGGAACAGGCAGACCGAGACGTGGAGCTGGATCGCGCTCGGCACTGGCATCGCGCGGGCGATCGCCGCGGACGCGGGGCGCGACCCCGGTGAGTTCAGGATGGGGGACGTCCAGGATGCGGCGGGCGACCTCCAGATCCTAGCGGCCCTGGCGTCAAACCGCGTCATCCGCGTCGACTTCAGACCCGAGCCGGACGCACCTGAGAGGTTCGACGGCTTCCTCGCATACTGCAGCGCTATTATCGGCGATCAGGTGTTCAGTGCGGTCGCGCATCGTCCCCTGGGCATTGACGAGACGCACAACGGACGCCGTCGTGTAATGTTCGGACCAGGCCGAACATTATGGTCCAGGATGTCGCGCCGGGACGTATGGAGTGAGGAACCGATGCAAAGCGCATATCAACGACAGCTCGAACGACTCTGCGAGGGAGCGGAGATCATGGCGATAGGCAATCTCGCGAAGATGGTGAAATCAGGTTACGAGGACGCGATCCTCTCGTCGGACCTTCCGTCCGGCTTGGAACGTGACTCCAGAAAACAAGTCGGGGCAAGAGTCTGCCCGGTTCGCGACGGGTCCGTCCGCCGATGACAACCGCTGGAGGAACCAAGTGAAATTCTACCTGCGCGAGCGGCGCGGCGGCACCCCAGCTGGGACACGGGACGTCTGCTATCTCACCTGGAACACGTGGGACGACTTCGGCTTCAAGACGACCCACGAGGTGACCGCCTACGACGAGGACGGGCTGGAGCACGACCTCGGTGCGACCCAGATTATGTTCCGGGGTCAGGAGGCCGGCTACGTCCAATTAGATCTGCCGACGGAGGGGCTTGACGACAAACACTGCTCTCTGGGTAACGACCGGAACTACTACCTAAGGCTCATGAAGATGCCTCCGGCCCCGCGCCAGGCGATCCTGAGCGGCCTCCGAGACCTCACCTTCGAGCCCGACCGCTACCAACGCTTCAAGGGCGAGACGGCGCTCAAAGTCTCGCTGCTGCGAAACTCGTCCGAGAACGACGTGCTCGTCGTCTACCCGCGCATTCTCCGCGGCGAAACGGAACTCACGACCTTCGCCTTCGACTACGTGCTAGAGGCCGAGGACGGTGCGGATCCTGCCGCGCCGACACTCTCGCTCCGCTTCGTGGTGGTACCCGGAAAGAAGCCGCCCACGAACTTGCACGTCCTGATCGGCCGCAACGGCGTCGGCAAGACACGCATCTTGGCCGGGATGGCGGACGCGTTGACCGACAATCAGGCCGCGGCCTTCGGCCTAGCCGGACGGTTCGAGTTCGACGAGAACATCGACCATCCGAGCAGCGACTTCCTGAACCTTGTCATCGTATCATTTAGCGCTTTCGACAGGTTTGACCCCATTGCCGGCGGCAGTGCACGCACCGAGAAGTCGCTCCCCTATTACTATGTTGGCGTGAAGCGCTTCCTCGACGACGAGAAAGGCAACCCGACAGACAAGATCGGAGTGAAGTCGACCGAAGACCTCAACGATGACCTTCGAGAGGCGCTCGACACGATCTTTCAGGACGAGAAGCGCACCGGACGCTGGGTCAGAGCGCTGACGACGCTCTCGTCGGACCCCGGCATCCGCGACCTGCGCGCCAGCGAGGTCGCGGGAGAGGACGGCGCGACAGCGCGGAACCGCGTGAAGCAGCAGATCCCGCACATGAGTTCAGGCCATAAGATCGTTCTCCTCACCATTACGCGGCTGATCGAGAATGTGAGCGACCGGTCGCTGGTGCTGATGGATGAACCGGAGACACACCTCCATCCGCCCCTGCTAGGCTCGTTTATGCGTGCGCTCTCCGAGCTACTCGTGGAGATCAACGCGGTAGCGATCGTGGCGTCGCACTCCCCGGTCGTCCTGCAGGAGGTTCCGGCGAAGCGGGTGTGGCGGCTCCTCGGAAGCGGCGGCTCCCTCCGGGCCGAGCGCCCCGTGGAGGAGACCTTCGCCGAGAACGTTAGCGTCCTGACCCGGAAGGTGTTTGGACTCGAGGTGGAGGAGAGCGGCTTCTACAAGTTGCTGAGCGACGAGGCCCGCCACGCCGACTTCGAAGAGGTCGACGCGACCTTCGGCTTTCAGATCGGTGCGGAGGGCCGCGCGCTGCTGCGTGCGCTCACCTACAAGAAGGACTGACGTGCGGGCCCTGAACCCACCGGCGATCGACTACCGCGCGCTTTATCGAAAGGCGATTTCGCAGACCCAGCGCAACGCCGACAGGGCGGTGCTGGCCGGCATCGAGGATCGCATGATGGGGGCGGGCGTCGACTACGACGCCACGATGCAGGCCGAAGGCCCACACGCGGTGGTCCAGATCGCCTTGACGGCGGCAGAGGAGTCGCTCGCAGGGGCGCTCTACGAGAAGCGCATCGTCGCAACGAATGGCATCTGCCGTTCAACATACGACGACCTGCGCGTCTCGACTTCGAGCTGCCCGTTCTGCCTGGACGGCGAAATCTACGAGATCGACCACTTCCTGCCGCAGGCCCATCACCACGACGTGGTGGTGTATCCGGGCAACCTCGTGCCGATCTGCCACCCCTGCAACCACATCAAGCTGGAACTGCTCCCGGCGGACGCCCGGCATTCCCTCCTGCATCCCTACTTCGACCGGCTTCCGGAGCCCAGAAGCCACAGGGGGTGCCGTGAATGTCGCCTTCTGGGTCTTCCGGAACATCAGTGCTGCCTCCCCAGCTCATCAACTAACCTGTCTGTCGAAGTCCGGCATTCATTGCTGTTTGCAGCCGTTCGAGCCGCTGAAATGCGTAATGTCCCTTTTGCTCATATCGGAAAGATTACACTGCGTTGCTGGTTGCCAACAGTAGCTGCAAATGACAGTCGGGCTCACATATGCGCTACTTCCTCGATACAGAATTCAACGGCTTCGGCGGGGAACTGATCTCGATCGCGCTTGTGCCTGCCGATGAGGGCATCGCGCCCTTCTACGAAGCGATTGCCTGCCCGAAGCCAACTCTGTGGGTTGCAATGAATGTTATTCCAGCGTTGCAAACCAAGCCACTCTCCCACACCGAAGTTGCCAATCGCTTTGCCGCATACCTGCTCGATGATCCCGAGCCATTGCTTGTGGCGGACTGGCCCGAAGACATAGCGCATGCCGCACGCTTGCTGGTCACAGGTCCCGGTCAGATGAAGCCGATCCGCGGTATCAGGTTTGAACTGGTCGATCCGTCGCTACTCGGTTTTGGCGAAAGCGCAGCGCCGCACAATGCCCATCAAGATGCCGTGGCGTTGCGCTTGAAAGTGCTCGACCATGAACGCCGCACGGGAATGTGACCGCCTAGAAGTTTGCTAATGTATCAATGTCGCCATGCTGATCCAGATCGAACGCGCGCTTTCCTCGTCGCCGCCACAACATGGCGGTCTGTTCGCCGCTATCATTCCGAAGCTGCGCCGCCATTTCGATCAAAGCACCATAGAGCATTGCACGATCATCGCGAGTGAGCTCGATCAGCCCCACCTTGGTAATCAGACCGCCAAGTTCGATCAATTGGCGCGTGCGCTCGCGACGCTTCACCACCCAGTCTCGCGTGTCAGTGCGCGCACACCTGGCTTCAATCCGATGCCGCGCCGCCGTTGTTCGTCGCAACGCCAGTCTTGTCCGGTGCAGTATGTCCAGGAGACTGACGTGTCCCCTGAAAGAACGCCGCGCCTTTTGTACGCCAAGCCTCCTTCGCGCTCGCATCCTCGGTCTCGACTGCGGCGAGCAAAACACCCGCCAGCATCTCGAGCGGCAGGGCGTCGGCACCCGTCGCGACAACCAGTTCACCCAGCTTGCGAACCTTGCGCTCCTTCAGGCCCTTCGCCTTTTCGGTCAGCGCCTGTAGCTCGGCATCATAGTCACGCGGTTTACGCATCATCAGTCCTTGAAGATAATTTCGAAGTGTTGCGTAAATAACCCAGTTGCAGTCACGCTAAAATAGCCTGACACTTCATGGGAAGGCGAAGTCCCGAGGCGATGGAAAATCGTCGAGGGAGCGCTTATACGTCGTGCCGACGTCGCCTTTATAGTGTAGATGGTTTGTCGTCATGGCGATCTACCATTTCTCGGCCAAAGTCATTTCGCGCGCTGCCGGTTCGAGCGCGCTCGCAGCGGCTGCCTATCGTTCGGCGTCGCGGCTGCACGACCAACGACTCGACCGGCATCATGACTTTTCGAACAAGGCGGGCGTTGTTCATTCCGAAGTGATGCTGCCTGATGGCGCAGCGCCCGAACTTTCCGACCGTGAAAACCTGTGGAATGCGGTCGAGCTGGCGGAGAAGCGGATCGACGCGCAGCTGGCGCGCGAGATCGAGTTCGCGTTGCCGCGCGAACTGTCGAAAGAAGACGGCATCGCGCTCGCACGCGACTTTATCCGTGATGCATTCGTATCGCGCGGCATGATCGCCGACCTCAATGTGCATTGGGATATCGGCGCCGATGGCGAAGCCAAGCCACATGCGCATGTCATGCTGACGATGCGCGAGATTTCGGATGAGGGATTCGGTCCAAAGGTCCGCGACTGGAATGCGACATCGCTGCTCGAACATTGGCGCGAAAGCTGGGCAGCGCGTGCCAATCAACGACTGGCCGAATTGGATATCGAAGCGCGCATCGATCATCGCTCGTTTGAAGCTCAAGGCATCGAGCTCGAACCGCAGCCGAAGATGGGGCCCGCTGCCGCGCGGATGGCCGAACAGGGACTGTCGTCCGAACGCGTCGAAGAGCAGTTGCAGATTGCGCGTGAGAACGGCGTAAAGATCATCGCCAATCCCGCAATCGGGCTCGACGCGATCACGCGGACGCAGGCGACGTTTACCAGGCGCGACCTCGCTATATTCGTTCATCGCCACAGCGAGGACAGAAACCAGTTCGATGCCGTGACATCCGCGATGCGCGCGTCACCCGATCTTGTTGCCTTGGGCAAGGACGGACGCGGCGAGGATCGCTTCACGTCCCGTGCGATGATCGAAACCGAACAGCGGCTTGAGCGCGCAACCACTGCGATAGCCGAGCGCGAACGGCATGGCGTCGGCGAACGTTTCCGCGAGCGCGCGATTTCCTTGGCCGGACAGCGCGGGATGGTCTTGTCGGGCGCGCAGCATGCCGCGTTCGATCATGTCACCCAAGGTAAAGGTCTCGGTGTCGTCATTGGGTATGCTGGCACCGGCAAATCGGCGATGCTCGGTGTCGCGCGCGAAGCGTGGGAAGGCGCTGGCTATAACGTCCGCGGGCTCGCGCTGTCGGGTATCGCCGCTGAAAACCTCGAAGGCGGTTCAGGCATTGCGTCGCGCACGATCGCGAGCCTTGAACATCAATGGGCACAGGGTCGCGATCTGCTGACGTCGCACGATGTGCTGGTGATCGACGAAGCTGGCATGATCGGATCGCGTCAGATGGAACGCGTCATCAGCGCAGCCGAAAAGCGCGGGACCAAAGTCGTGCTCGTTGGTGATCCTGAACAGTTGCAAGCCATTGAGGCCGGCGCTGCATTCCGGTCAATTGCCGAGCGTCATGGCGCCATCGAAATTACCGAGATTCGGCGTCAGCGCGAGGACTGGCAGCGTGATGCGACGCGACATCTGGCAACGGGGCGGACCGGCGAAGCCGTTCACGCCTATGATCAAACGGGACATGTCCATGCCGCCGACACGCGCGACGCCGCCCGCGCCGATCTGATCGAGCGCTGGGATCGTGACCGGATCGGCAATCCCGAAGCTAGCCGCATCATCCTGACGCACACCAATGGCGAGGTACGCGCATTGAATGATGCCGCGCGCGAACGATTGCGGGCAGCGGGTGAACTTGGCGAGGATATGGCCGTCCATACCGAGCGCGGCGCAAACGTTTTTGCGCGCGGCGACCGGGTCATGTTCCTGAAGAACGAGCGCAGTCTCGGGGTGAAGAACGGAACCCTGGCAACCATCCAGGATGTGACGCGTGCTCGCATGGCAGTACTGCTCGACGACGGTCGCGCCGTCGCATTCGATATCAAAGATTATGCCGCCATCGATCATGGCTACGCGGCCACCGTGCACAAGACTCAAGGGGTGACCGTTGACCGCACGCATGTGCTGGCGACGCCGGGTCTGGATGCGCATGCCACCTATGTTGCCCTCTCGCGGCACCGCGATAGCGTCGACCTTCATTATGGTCGTGATGACTTCGCCGATACCGCGAGACTGGTGCGCACGCTGTCGCGCGAGCGCGCCAAGGACATGGCATCGGATTACACGCGTGACTTTGCCGAACGTCGTCAGATCCGGTTGCCCGCGATCGAGAAGATCATACCGACGCCGACGCCGGAGAAAGTCAGACCTGCCCTTGTGCGTGATCCGTTCGCGGGGCTCGACCTGCGCCCGCTCTCTGCGCGATCGCCCGCACCGACGCGCGGCACGTTCGATGGACTGAAGCTCCAGACGAGCCCCGCAATGCCGCAGCCCGCAACCGTCAGTCTCGACACTGCGGTCCAGCGCTTTGCCCGGGCGACGGCCGACATCGTGCGGATGCGCTCACAAGGCTATGCCGAGCTCGAACATCAGAAAGCCGCCTATGAAAAGGCAGCGGCCGCCATTGACCGGGGCCGACCCGACGGCGCACGTGATTTGCGGGCGGCCTTCATGCGCGAGGAAGGACTGATGGACGAGGCGGCCAAGGGCCGACCCCGCGCCGCGATACGCGCCATGGCTCTCGAGGCCGAGATGCGTGTCAGCCCGCAGCGGCGTGCCGATCGCTTTGTCGAAGATTGGCAGAAGCTTGCCAAAGCGCACCGCAGCTTCAATCAGGCTGGAAATGACAAGGGTGCAACCGCTATCGGCCAGCAGATGAGCGCCATGGGCAAGTCGCTCGAGTGTGATGCCCAGGCCGAGTCGCTGGTCAGAAAACGCCTTCCAGAGCTCGGAATAAGGGTAAGTGGCGGGGCGTCGATATCCCAGGAAATCCAGGACTGGCTCGGCCTCTCGCGTTCGCGTGGAATCGGGCGTTAGACCTTGTTTTATGGATTACGAAACCAATGAAGGCGTCGCCACCAGCTTTGCCGCACAGGCATTTGGAGAGCTGCGTGCCGAGATCAGCCTGCTGCGTCGTGCAGTCGAACGACTGACCGACGAGCGAACCGCAACCCCCGATTACACACCAACGCTGGAGAACCTCAGCAAACGACTGACGAACATCGGTATCTGGACAAAACGGATATCGGAAACGCCGGCGTTGACGCAGACGCCGGAAAGTCTCGCCAAGGATATCTCCGCGGCGGCCACCGACAGCCGCGCGCACGATCGCCAACTTCTCAATAGCGCCATAAACAGCATGAGCGAGGGCGTCTCCCGCATCGATGCGATGATCGCACGAAACCGGACAGTCATCGAGCAGGAGAAGGAACTGAACTACAACCGCCTCGCTTTTGCGGTGGCCGGGATGGTGTTCTTTGCCATTGTCCCCGGTGCAATTGCACGCTCGCTGCCGGTCAGCTGGGCGGTTCCTGAGCGGATCGCTGCCCGTATGCTTGGGCTCACTATGTGGGAGGCAGGCGAAGACATGATGGGAAAGGATGATCCGGCATCCTGGCACGCAATCGCAAAACGCGAGCAGGAATACGCGGCGTTACAATCAAAACATGCGGCCAAGGAAACTCAGTAACAGCACGAGCGGCAAACTGCGGAATGATCGATCGTTCGCTACAGGCAACGGCAAGCAGGTTGGGGTACAATCCCAGTATCGCATTACGATAAAGATCGTCAGAAAAGGTATAACGCCTCATTTTCGATGTTCCGTTGGCGCGAACTCAAGGCTTGCTGCTCGGTACCCTGGCCTAAGCCCTTTTTGCATCAGCAATTGGGAAAGTGCGTCGCCTTCCCGGCGCGCCTTCGCTATCCCGTTGCGATGGACATCAACAAACCCAGCAATGTCACATCGATCAAGCAGGCCGAACGCCGCCGCGCAAAGGCCCATCGCCAAGGCCTCATCCGGCGCTTCCTTCCTTATCTTGTGATATTGACCGTGACAGGCATCGGTGGTGTTTTAAGTCTTCGCTCGATGCCAGTCGGGATCAGCATGCCAACGGCGAACACAGATCACCGTCCATGATGCCGGACATTCTACTGGGGCGTTGCGCGTGCGTCACGCGACAGCATCGCCGATCATTTCGCTGGATGCAGCTCTCGCCAGCGGGGCAGTACGGCATTTAGGTGGATATCGGAGATCTTAATGAACGCGATCACTACGACACCGGCCGTCACGTCGCGATCCTTTGAAACTGCAGTCCAGTTGGCGGTTGATCATGCAAACGCGACCGGTGTGGAGACATTGCTCGTTTTCGATCACGTTTTTGTTGAAGTCCTGCCTGGTGATACCGCGACTACGGCCGCAGAGAATTTCCTTGCCGCTGAGAAGCTGGTGATCGCTCGCCTTGGGAATAGGCCCTTGTTGTCCGAATCAGGGCGATTGGTAAAATTGGGCGACCTCATCGAAACGATGAATGACGACCACTATACCCACGTCAACAAAGGCAGCTTTGGACTCGTCACGAATGTTCGCGTCGAGAACGACAGTGTCTATACTATCACCATCCGGTTCTCACGAAGAACGGTCGATTTTGCCCGTGAGGATTTTCAAACGTTGCGATACGTCTGCTAAAATGGACGATGTTCAAATCATGCGGGAATACGAAATGGCTCGAATGAGCAATCGCGAAGGCGTGGCGGCTTTGCCTTCCGATGCAGCACACCGTATTGCAAAAGCTCTCGGCGTTGGGGTGCCCGATTGAGCGATCCTGCTGAAAAGGCCCGTCGCGCGCTGGAGACCGTCGTAGCCTATCTCCGCCTGGGATGTGCCGACGGTGGCGTCGCCATCGACGTGAAGGGCGGGTACGACCTTACCCCAGAACTGAGGGAAATCATCGCTCGCGGAGATATGGCGATTATGCGCGCCGACAGGTCATCGCGCCGACGCGGCACGACGATTCATACCGTACCTCAAGGCGTCAACAGGCTCGCTGGCTACGACGAGCGGTTCGGTGAGGCTTTCGGGCCAGCGACGATAATTCCTCAGCTGAAAGCCGACCGCCCGCGAGCTTGACTATGAGTTTCTCAATGCGGCGATCCGACAATTCAACCAGGCCGGCCAAACGCTGATCGATGTCACCAAGTCCGCAAAAACCGCCGAACAACAGAAAAAAGGACCATACTGGGCGCCTTCGTGCTTGGATTTTTTTCTCAGCATTGTCGGCATGCTCGCGACCTTGGGCCTAGTTGATCGCTGATGCCCGCAAGCTGGCATGCCTCGGCCAAAAATCACACGCTAAGTTAGGGCGATTTGGCGCGCGTGCCGGCGCTACGCGACGGCCCGTAATCCTTTGCGCTGAATGATGGACAGCAGACGCAGGGCAGGACCTCCTGGTCGCTTTACGCCACGTTCCCAATCCGAGACGAGGTTACGCGAGACGTTGAGATAAGCAGCAAATACCGGCTGCGAAACATGCTCGCGCTCGCGGATTGCCTTGATTTCCTCGCCTGCCAGTAGTGGCGCTGGAGCAAGGCACGCCTCATCGAAACTGCGCAACGTCGCGCGCGATACGACGCCAGCATCATGAGCATCGCTCATCATCTCATGCGCGGCGCCCGCGATTTCACTGCGATGGCTTTTGTCAGTCTTCATGCTCATCCTCGATCTCCATCAGGGCACCGGTCGTCACCAACCGATCCAGTTCCGTGTCGCTCCATTTCAGTGCTTCTCCCGCAGCCTTCCTCAACAGTGCTAAGTCCGCTTTTGATATATT